>NZ_JACCWG010000076.1 GCF_013697775.1 Ramlibacter sp.
CGTTTCTCCACGCTTCGTGGAGAAACGAGCGGCGAACCGGGGAGTCAAGCGAAGCGCGACAGGAGCAGTCCTGAACCGGCGTCCGGTTCGTTGGCAGCCCTGGTCTAGCCTGCGACGTCGGTGGCTCTCGTGCTCGCTGCGCTGCGCCGACCCGATGGACGCGGTTGGTGTGCGACCGTGTTCTGGACAGCCATCCCTGGAGCAGTGACGACCGGCGGCGTCAGCGCGTTGACGCGTTGGCCAGCGGTGCGCTTGCGGTAGCTCTCGCAGCCGAACTCGAGGATGGTGGCGTGATGGACGAGGCGGTCGATGGCGGCGACGGTCATGATCTGGTCGGTGAAGATCGATGCCCAGTCGGCGAAGGGCCGATCGCAGGTGATGATGAGGCTGCGGTGCTCATAGCGCTCGGCGATGAGTTCGAAGAGGATGCTGGTCTCGGACTGGTCCTTCCGCACATAGCCGAGATCGTCGAGGATCAGGCAGTCGATGCGGTCGAGTTTGGCCAGGAGCGCGGGCAGGGCGAGATCGCGCCGCGCCGCCTGGAGGCGTTGGACGAGGTCGGTGGTGCGGACGAACAGGACGCTGTGCCCGGCTTCGATCAGAGCGTAGCCGATGGCGGCGGCGATGTGGCTCTTGCCGGTGCCGCTGCCGCCGAAGAGCAGGCAGTTGCCGGCGGCGCGGATCCAGTCGCCGGCGCCGAGCGCTTCGACGCGCGCTCGCGACAGGCCGGGGACCAGGCCGAACTCGAAGCTGTCGAGACGCTTGCCGGGCGGCAGCTTGGCGGCCATCAGGCGGGACGCGAGTCGGCGGTTGGTACGCTCGGTGAGTTCCAGTTCGCACAGGGCGCCCAGGAAGCGTTCGTGCGACCAGGCGTGCTCGGTGGCGTCGCTTGCCAGTTCGTGCCAGGAACGGGCCATGGACGGCAACCGCAGGGCCTTGAGCGCCTGGGCGGTGGTATGGGTGGTCGATGGTGCGGGGGCGGCGGTCATGCGGTGGCTACCTGGGGTGGATGAGGCTTGGGCAGACAGCGCAGCGCGTCGTACCCGGCCGGGTCGGCGGTACGGAAGTGCAGCACGGGCAGGGCGCCCGGTACCGGTGCGGCGAACTCGGCGCGCAGCGCCTCGGCGTCCGGCATCTCGTCGCTGTCCAGCAGTGTCGCCAGGCGGGCGCCCAGGGCGGCTTCGCAGGCATGCCGGTGAGCCAGATGCAGCAGGCGGACATAGGTGCGGCAGGCGGCGTGCTCGCCCAGCGACCCGCGCAGGCGTTCCCAGGTGCGGGCGTAGGTCCGGTTGGGGTGCAGGTCATCGCGGTACACCAAGCGCGCGAAGGCACCCGGCTTGCGGATCAGGGCCTCGATGCAGAGCCGGTAGTTCACCAGCCGGGTGCGCAGCGGGTCATGCAGGCGCTGACTGCTGTGGACGCGCTCCCGCCCAGCAAAGAACTCCAGACGGTCGTCATAGATCCGCACCACCAGCCGATGGCCCATCAACCGCGACGGGACCATGTACGAGATGCCCAGGACGGTGATCAGGCTGAAGCGCGAGACGGTCCCCAGCGCTTCCGTCCAGGTCACGCCGGGGAACCGCGGCAACGGTGAGAGCGCTGCGCGCTCGACCGCCAGCGCCTCGGCCCGCGGCGCATTGGCAGCCGCCACGATGCCGGCCACGAATGCCCGGTAGTCATCCAGGGTCGCGAAATCACGATCGCCACGCAGGCGCAGCGCCTGGTCGATGCGGACCTTCAGATGCCCGTTCGGCGACTCTACGGCGCCGTTCTCGTGCGCCACGCCGAGCGTGTTGCGCGTCGGGGAGCAGCCGTAGTGCCGGCACAGTGCCTCGAAGCGGACGGTCAGGTCCTCCTGCTGGCGCAGGTTCTTGTATGCCGCCGACAGACTGTCCGTGCGCAGCGTCTGCGGCACTCCGCCCAGCGCCTCCAGCGCCATGCGCAGCGTCTCGGCCAGCGCCGGGTAGCTCTCGCCGCCCAGGATCACCTGGGCGTACTGCCAGCCGCTGTGCGGGCAGCAGACGTGCCCCAGCCGGTGCGGTAGGGCGATGCCGGCGATCGTCACCCCCAACTCGTGGCACACCGTGAAATCCAGCAGCGCCTGCCAACCGGGCGGGTGATCCTGCGGGAACATCACCGGACGCGATGGGCCCTCGGTGGCGCGCCACTGCCGCACACGCCGTTCCAGCGTGCGCACCTGGCCGTCGGCGAACCGACCCGGATGCAGTCTCTGCAGCTCGCACAGCAGCGTGACGGCCTTGAGCTGCGCGTCACGGCGCAGCAGCGGCACGATCGACGACGACCAGACATCCGCGAACGGATCGACTCGCGTGCGATAGCTCCGTGGTTCACGGGCGGCTCGACCGGCATGGTCGAGCCAGCGACCGGTGCGCTCGCAGATGTCCGCAGAATCAGCGGCTTGGACTTGGGTACGTCCGGCTTGGCGTGCGTGCATATAGCGCGCGACCTGCCGGTTGGTGATGTGTCTGCCGGGCATCGGAAACCCCCGGAGCGACTACGCTTGTGGGGGTGCTCCCGGCAATGGCACGACCGGCAATCCTAATTGTCGCAACCGGCAATCCTAATTGTCGCCAGACA
>NZ_JACCWG010000094.1 GCF_013697775.1 Ramlibacter sp.
GCTGCGCGAGCTGGCGCCGCTGGTGGAGCAGGCGCCGCCGCAGCGCCTGTCGCCCGAGGACCAGCTGCTGCTGGCGCGCTACGCCGAGCGCTTCAACGCGCGCGACTTCGACGGCCTGCGCGCGCTGCTGGGCGAGGACGTGCGGCTGGATCTGGTCGGCCGCCGCCGCGAGATCGGCCGGCCCATCGTGTCGGCCTATTACGGCAACTACGCCAAGCTCCCCAACCCGGTGCGCGCCGAGCCCGGCGTGCTGGAAGGCCGGCCGGTGCTATGGATCTACGAGGCAGACGCAACAGGCAGCGCCGCGCCGGCCTACGTCATCGTGCTGCGCGGCACGCCCGACTGCGTGGAGGGCATCCGCGACTTCCGCTACGCGCGCTACGTGATGGACGGCATCGCGCCCTGACAGGGTGCTGGAGCCGGATTACTGCGCGGGCCGGTCCACCAGCGTGGACAGCGGCAGCGCCGAGAACTCCTGCAGCAGCAAGGCCAGTTGCCGGCCGGAGGCGTCCAGCAGCACGCGGCCCTTCTCCGCCGTGGCGCCTGCGGCATTGCCGGCCGCGCCCTCGGCGTTGTAGTCCTGCATGGCCCAACCCAGCTTGGCGCTGCGGCCGTTGCCGAGGATGGGATAGTGCGCAGCGCGCTCGCGCGCGCTCGACGCGAAGTCGCGCGCCTGGTCCATGCGCACGCGGTCCGGGCGCAGCGCCAGCATCAGCGAGGTTTCCATCTCGCCGGCGTGGACGCCGAAACGGTGTTCTTCGGCGCTGAACAGGCCGTTGGCGGCATCGCCCAGCGGCAGGTTCCACCAGCTGCAGCTGTAGACCATCAGCTGCTGGCGGGTGCGCAGCTCGCGCGCCACGATGTCCATCACGCTCACCTGGCCGCCGTGGCTGTTGAACAGCAGCAGCTTTTTGACGCCGGCCCGCGCGACGCCGAAACCGATGTCGGTCCACAGCGCCGCCACCGTTTGCGGCGACAGGGTCAGCGTGCCTCGGAACTGCGCATGTTCCGGGCTGTAACCGATGTGCTGCGTGGGTAAGAAAAGCACCGGCAGATCGGCCGGCAATTGCGGCAGAGCGGCCTGCACGATGCCGTCGACCAGGGTCTGGTCGACCGACAGCGGCAGGTGCGGCCCGTGCTGCTCGGTGGCGGCCACGGGCAGCACGGCCACTGTGGATGCAGGGTCGAGCGCGGCGAAGTCGGTGGTGGCCAGGTCGGCCCAGAAGCGCGGCAATGGGGGCATGGCGCATCTTAATCAGCTGAAGGCACGCTGGCAGGAGGCGTATTGCAGCTCATCCATGGTTTTGCATCTTTGGGCACTAGGATGTGCTGGCCAGCGGTCGTCACCCCCTAGCACCTCAATCAGGAAGGAAAAACAATGCCCATGCAGAAACTGCAGCGCACCATCTACACAGCGCGCGTGCACACCACCGGGGGCCGCGAGAACGGCCATTCGCGCAGCGAGAACGGCAATCTCGACGTCAGCCTCTCGCCCCCGGGCACCACCGGCACCGGCACCAACCCCGAGCAGCTGTTCGCCGCCGGCTATTCCGCCTGCTTCATCGGCGCGATGAAGGCGGTGGCCGGCAAGATGGGCACCACCTTGCCCGACGACCTGTCGATCGACGCCGAGGTGTACCTGGGCCCGATCCCGGACGCCTACGGCATCGCGGTGCGCATGATGGTCAGCCTGCCCGGCATGGACAAGGAAGAGGCGCAAAGCCTGCTGGACGCGGCCCACAAGGTCTGTCCTTACTCCAACGCCACCCGGGACAACATCAGCGTCAAGATCGAGCTGTACTGAGCCGGCTTTTGCCGCAGGAAACGCCGCGCTCCGCGCGGCGTTTCCGTTTCCGCGGCACCGGAAGCCGACAATGGCGCATGTCCGCCGCCTCCCATCCCTACGACACCCTCACCCCCGACGCCGTGCTGGACGCCCTGGCCGCCGTCGGCCTGTACGGCGATGGCCGCCTGATGGCGCTGAGCTCCTACGAAAACCGCGTGTACCAGGTGCACCTGGACGACCCGTTCGAGGGCTGCCCCATCGTGGTCGCCAAGTTCTACCGCCCGCAGCGCTGGACCGAGGAGCAGATCCTGGAGGAGCACGCCTTCGCGGCCGAGCTGCTGCAGGCCGAGGTGCCGGCGGTGGCGCCGCTCGCGCCGCAAGGCGCCACGCTGCACCACTTCGGCGGCTTCGCCTTCAGCGTGAGCCCGCGCCGCGGCGGGCGCCCGCCCGAGCTGGACGACATGAACGTGCTGGAATGGATCGGCCGCTTCCTGGCGCGCCTGCACATCGTGGGCGCGGCCGCGCCGTTCCGCTCGCGCCCCGCGCTGGACATCCAGAGCTTCGCCATCGAGCCGCGCGACTGGCTGATGGCGCACGACGCGGTGCCGCTGGAAGTGCAGACCGAATGGCGCAAGGAATGCGACGCGGCCATCGCGATGATCGAGGCCGCGTTCGCGCAGGCGAAGGACGCGGGCGTGCACCACATCCGCCTGCACGGCGACTGCCATCCTGGCAACATTTTGTGGACGCCCGATGCCGGCCCGCACTTCGTGGACCTGGACGACGCGCGCAGCGGCCCGGCCGTGCAGGACCTGTGGATGCTGCTGTCCGGCGAGCGCGCCGCGCGCCAGCGCCAGCTGTGCGCGCTGGTGGACGGCTACGAGCAGATGCGCGAATTCGACCGCGCGGAGCTGGCGCTGATCGAGCCGCTGCGCACGCTGCGCCTGATCCACTACAGCGCGTGGCTCGCGCGCCGCTGGGGCGACCCGACGTTCCCGATCAACTTTCCGTGGTTCGGCACGCCGGATTACTGGCGCGGGCAGGTGCTGATGCTGCAGGAGCAGCAGGAGGCGATGGAGGAGGCTGTGCTGGTGGTGTGACATGGATCACCAAGTCACTGCTGGGCAAGGCCGACAGCTTGCTCTAGAGTGCTTGCGTGCAGCTCAGCGTCCGCCGTAACGGCACTATTTCCCACTTCGCCCATTCCTGGGGTGAAGACCGCGCTGTCTGGCAGTCCCTTCCAGAACACCTGCGCAACGTGGGATTGCTGGCCGCAGAGCGGGCGGGCATCTTTGGCGGTGCGCCGCTTGCGCAGGTGCAGGGCCTCTTGCACGACCTCGGCAAGTACACAGAACCGTTCCAGGCCCGGCTTGCAGGCGCTCCGTTCAGGGTGGACCACTCCACCTGGGGCGCCAAAATCGCCGCAGAGCGCTTTGGTCCGATGGGCTTGCTGCTGGCCTACGGCATCGCCGGCCACCACGCGGGGCTGGCCAATGGCGCGGGTGAAGGCGAGCGCACTGCGCTGTGCAACCGGCTGGCTGTCGACGACCTCCCGGCGCTGGATGCCTGCTGGCAGCAGGATTTCGCGTTACCGTCGAGCTTGACCGTTCCGGCCGGCTTCAAGGCGCACAGCCACGAGCGCGGGCAGTTCCAATTGGCATTTCTAGCGCGCATGCTGTTCTCCTGCCTGGTGGATGCCGACTACATCGACACCGAGGCATATTACGACTCGGTCGAGAAACGGACGTCATTCAGAAGCGGGCCAGCGCCAACACTGGAAGCCCTGCGGGCGGAACTGGACAAGCATCTGAGCCGCTTCATGCCGGACGGCGACGTCAACCGGCTGCGCGCGGACGTGTTGCGCCATGTGCGGGCGCAGGCGTCGCAAGAGGCGGGGCTGTTCTCGCTGACCGTACCGACGGGCGGCGGCAAGACGCTGGCCTCGTTGGCGTTCGCGCTGGACCACGCCATTCGCCACGGGCTGCGGCGCGTCGTCTTCGTCATTCCGTTCACCAGCATCATCGAGCAGAACGCCCGCGTGTTTCGCGAGGCACTCGGACCGCTCGGCGATGCAGCGGTGCTGGAGCACCACAGTGCTTTCGTGGAGCAGCCGCCTGCGCATGGCGATCCGGACCGTGACCAGTCCGCACGCAAGCTGCGGCTGGCCATGGAGAACTGGGATGCGCCAATCGTCGTCACCACGGCGGTGCAGTTCTTCGAAAGCCTGTTCGCGGCTCGGCCGTCCGCGTGCCGCAAGCTGCACAACATCGCAGGCAGCGTCGTCATCCTGGACGAGGCGCAGATGCTTCCGCTCAGGCTGCTGATGCCTTGCGTGGCCGCGATCGACGAGCTGGCGCGCAACTACCGGACGAGCGTGGTGCTCTGCACCGCCACCCAACCCGCATTGAAGGCGCCGGAGTTCGCTGACGGGCTGACATGCGTGCGCGAGCTGGCACCCGATCCGCCGCGGCTGTTCCAGCGGCTGGAGCGGGTGCGCATCCGCCACGCGGGCACCTGGACCGATGACGACCTTTCAGCCCAGATGCGCGGGCGCGAGCAGGTACTGTGCATCGTCAACAATCGCCGCCACGCACGGGCGGTGTACGAGTCGATGGCTGGCCTGCCCGGCGCACGCCATCTCTCCACCTTCATGTGCGCGAAGCACCGCGGCAAGGTGCTGGACGAGGTTCGGCAACTGCTGCGGGACAAGCAGCCGTGCCGGCTGGTCAGCACGTCATTAATCGAAGCCGGTGTCGACGTGGATTTCCCATCGGTGCTTCGCGCCGAGGCCGGCCTGGACTCCATCGCGCAGGCGGCCGGCCGCTGCAACCGTGAAGGGCGGCGCGCGCCGGAGCACAGCGAGGTGCTGGTGTTCGCCACCGCCAACGAAGATTGGGCGCCACCGACGGACCTTGTGCAATTCGCGCAGGCCGGGCGGGAAGTGCTGCATGCGCACAGGGAGGACCCACTCTCGCCTGCGGCCATCGAAAGCTACTTTCGGCAGCTGTATTGGCAGCGCGGGCCGCAGCGGCTCGATGCCTGCGACCTGATGGGCCTGCTGCGCGGCAGCAGAGCAGAGAGCCTGCCGCTGGAAACGCTGGCGGCCAAGTTCCGGATGATCGACGACGTCCAGATGCCGGTCATCGTGCCCTGGGATACGGAGGCGAAGGAAGCATTGCGCGCCCTCGAGTTCGCCGAGGGCAGCGTCAGGCTGGCACGCGCGCTGCAGCCGTATCTGGTACAGATCCCCCGCCACGCCTTCGCCGCCTTGCGGGAAGTCGGCGCGGTGCAGCCGGTCCGGCCCGACCAGTGGGGCGAGCAGTTCATGGCACTGCCTTCGCTGGACCTGTATGACAAGCACGTCGGGTTGCGCTGGGACAACCCGACGTTCATCGATGCCGAGAAGCTACATTGGTAGATCAAAAAACATGTTCATTGAAGCGTATATGCATAGGGGAGTGATTCTTAAGAGAGGGCCTTGACATTATTGTTGTACGAGCCTATCTTCCGCCTCCATGAGCGAACGCCCCAGCACTGGAGGTGCTGGGGCGTTCAGGTGAACCCCCGCTGTGGAGCGGAACTGGCAATTGCCGGAAAGGAGGGCTCGTATATGGCTGCAACCCATATGACCTGCAGATAGTCTAGCCGTCCGCGCCATGGAGGAGTATTTGCTCCTCCATGGCGCGAAACGGTCGCGCCTTAGGTGCGTGGATTGAAATATTGAGGCGTTTGTGCAGGGGGATTGATACGAGGCAAGCAGGCTCTTGCGACTTGGCGTCGCAAGAGCCTCCCAAAGGGAGGGACGATGGCATACGGAATTCGCTTATCGGCGTGGGGCGAGCGCGCCTGCTTCACGCGGCCGGAGATGAAAGTGGAGCGCGTGTCGTACGACGTCATCACGCCCTCGGCGGCACGCGGCATCCTGGATGCCATCCACTGGAAACCCGCGATCCGATGGATGGTGGACCGCATCCATGTGCTCAGGCCCATCAAGTTCGAATCGATCCGCCGCAATGAGGTGGGCAGCAAGCTCTCCGCAGCGAGCGTCGCCAAGGCCATGAAGGCCGGCAGCACCGCCGGGCTCGCCACCCTGGTGGACGAGGATCGCCAGCAGCGCGCCGCCACTGTCCTGCGCGACGTGGCTTACGTGATCGAAGCCCACTTCGACCTGACCGCCAAGGCCGGCGCGGACGACACGGTGGGCAAGCACCTGGACATCTTCAACCGGCGCGCGCGCAAGGGCCAGTGCTTCCACATGCCGTGCATGGGCGTGCGCGAATTCCCGGCCCATTTCAAGCTGCTGGAGGACGGCGAGGCAGCGCCTGCGTGCGATACCAGCCTGCACGGCGAGCGGGAGATGGGCTGGATGCTGCACGACATCGATTTCGATCACGGCATGGCGCCGCGCTTCTTCCGCGCGAAGATGACCGACGGCCTCATCGACGTACCGCCCTGGCACAGCGACGAGGTGAAAGCATGATCCTGCAGGCGCTGGACGGCTACTACCGGCGGCTGCTGGCCAGCGGTACAAGCGAGTTGTCAGCTTTCGGCTACAGCCCCGAGAAGATCAGCTATGCCATCGTGCTCCAGCCGGATGGCAGCGTGCTGCAGATCGACGATTTGCGCGACGGATCGGGCAAGAAGCCGGTGCCTATTGCCCTGAACGTGCCGCAGCCTGCCAAACGCACCGTGGGCATCAAGTCGAACTTCCTCTGGGACAAGACCAGCTACGTGCTCGGCGTGAGCGTCAGTAGCAAGCGCGCCGACAGGGAGCATGAAGCGTTCAAGGCCTTGCATCGGCAGGCGCTTGTTGGCGAGACCGACACGGGGATCAAGGCACTTCTTGCCTTCCTGGACACATGGAAACCCGAAGCGTTCCAGCCTCCCATGTTCAAGGAGGAGATGCTGGACGCCAACATGGTTTTCCGCTTCGCGCACGAGCGGGGCTATCTGCACGACCGGCCGGCAGCGAAACTGGCGCGCGCGCGGCTGCTTGCCGGCGAAGACGGTGAAGAGAGCGATGACGCCCCGGTGGGCACCTGCCTCGTCAGCGGTGAGCGCGGCCCGGTGGCGCGCCTGCACGCCGCGATCAAGGGCGTCAACGGTGCGCAGAGTTCCGGCGCATCCATCGTGTCGTTCAACCTCGATGCGTTCACCTCTTACGGCAAAATCCAGGGCGAAAACGCACCCGTGTCAGTGCAGGCGGCATTCGCCTACACCACGGCACTCAACCACCTTCTGCGCCGCGGCGAGCACAACCGCCAGCGCCTCCAGGTCGGCGACACCACGGTCGTCTTCTGGGCCGAGGCTGACGATCCACGCGCGGCGGCCGCAGCGGAACTCACTTTCGCATCTCTGCTTAATCCACCGCCGAGCGACGCACAGGAGTCGCAGAAAGTGCGGGTGGTTCTGGAAGCGGTTGCCAAGGGCCGTCCGCTGCATGACATCGACCCGGGGCTGCACGAGGGCACGCGCATGTTCGTGTTGGGCCTGGCTCCCAATGCCTCGCGCCTGTCCGTGCGCTACTGGCAGGTGGACACTCTAGACGTGTTCGCGCAACAGCTTGCCTGGCACGCACGCGATTTGCGCATCGAGCCGCTGCCGTGGAAGACGGCGCCGGAAACCTGGCGCCTGGCGCTGTCCACCGCGCCCACGCGCGACGGCCGCGGCAAGTCCGACGACGTGCCGCCCCAGCTGGCCGGCGAACTCCTGCGCTCCATCCTGACCGGCCGGCGCTACCCCGGCAGCCTGCTGGCCAACCTGCTCATGCGCATGCGCGCCGACGGCGACCTGTCGGGCATCCGGGTTGCGTTGTGCAAGGGCGTGCTGGCGCGCAACCTGCGCCTTCAACATTCAAAAGAGGAGGTTCCCGTGAGTCTCGACAAGCAATCGCCGAACCCCGCCTACAGGCTGGGTCGGTTGTTCGCGGTCCTGGAGAGCGCGCAGCGCCTGGCGTTGGGCGGCCAGGTGAACGCGACCATCCGTGACCGCTACTACGGCGCGGCATCGGCCACGCCGGCGGCCGTGTTCCCCATGCTGCTTCGCAACACCCAGAACCACCTGGGCAGGCTGCGCAAGGACAAGCCCGGCATGGCCGTCAACCTGGAGCGCGATATCCGCGACATCGTCGATGGCTTGCAGGAGCAGCTGCCGCGCAGCCTGCGCATCGAGGACCAGGGACGCTTCGCCATCGGTTATTACCATCAGTCCCAGGCGCGCTTCGCCAGCAAGGGCGAGGATGTGGCCGAGACGGAAACCGGCACCACCGCCACCAACGAATGAAGCAGGAGGAGTTTTCATGAGCGCCATCAAGCACCGCTACGAGTTCGTGTATTTCTTCGACGTTTCCAATGGCAACCCCAATGGCGACCCGGATGCCGGCAACATGCCGCGGCTGGACCCCGAGACCAACCGCGGACTGGTGACCGACGTCAGCCTGAAGCGCAAGATCCGCAACTACGTCTCCCTGGAGAAGGAAGGCGGCGCGGGCCACGCAATCTACATGCAGGAAAAGGCCGTGCTGAACAACCAGCACGAACTCGCCTGGAAGGCGCTGGAGATCCCCGCGGATGCCAAGGACGGCTACAAGAAGCTGCCCAGGGACGAGGCCAAGGCACGCGAGTTGACCGCCTGGATGTGCCGCAACTTCTACGACGTGCGCACCTTCGGGGCGGTGATGACGACTGGCGTGAACACCGGGCAGGTGCGTGGGCCGGTGCAGATCGCCTTTGCGACATCGGTCGACCCGGTGGTGCCGCTGGAGATTTCCATCACACGCATGGCCGTGACGACGCAGAAAGAGGCAGACGAACAAAGCGGCGACAACCGCACCATGGGCCGCAAGCACATCATTCCCTACGGCCTGTACCGTGCCCATGGCTTCGTGTCCGCCAAGCTTGCCGAGCGCACCGGCTTCTCCGACGACGACCTGCAGTTGCTGTGGCGCGCCTTGACCAGCATGTTCGAGCACGACCGCTCGGCCGCGCGCGGCGAGATGGCGGCACGCAAGCTGATCGTGTTCGAGCACGAAAGCGCCATGGGCAACGCCCCCGCCCATGTGCTGTTCGATGCCGTGGCCGTTGCTCCCGCGGGCGCCCAGCAGGACCAGGCACCGCGCAGCTTCGCCGACTACCGCGACCGCATTCGCATCGACCGCGCGGCGATTCCGGCCGGCGTGGCGGTGCATGAACTGTTCTGAAGCGGCAGCTTCCGGAGCCAGCAGATGGCGGAAGAAGACCTGGTGCCCATCTCGGCCCTGCAGCATTACCTGTATTGCCCGCGGCAGTGCGCGCTGATTCACCTGGAGCAGCAGTGGGCCGAGAACGCGAACACCGCGCAAGGCCGCGTGCTGCACGAGCGCACGGACAAGCCGCGCGCGGAGCGCAGGCGCGGTGTGCGCACAGTGACGGCACTCCCGCTCTACCACCCGGAACTCGGGCTCACGGGCATCGCCGACGCGGTGGAGTTCTATGCAGCCGAGGCCGGGGAGCTGCCGTTTCCGGTGGAGTACAAGCGCGGTCGGCCCAAATCCCACCAGGCCGATGAGGTGCAACTCTGTGCGCAGGCACTGTGCCTGGAAACAATGCTAGCGCGAACGGTCCCCGCCGGCGCGCTGTTCTACGGGGAAACCCGGCGCCGCGTGGAGGTGGCCTTCTCGCCGCAGTTGCGGGAATTGACGACGCGTACTGCGGCAGCGGTCCGCGCCATGCTGCGGAGCGGCACGACCCCGCTGGCCGACTATGCCGCGAAGCGCTGCGACGGCTGCTCCCTGCTGGATCTCTGCCAGCCACGGCTGCTGCGCCGCCTCCAGTCAGTCAGCACGTGGCTGGCATGCCGGCTGGATGAGAGCTGAAGCATGCGCCGGCAGCTCAATACCCTGTATGTCGCCACCGAGGGCGCGTGGCTGCGCAAGGATGCAGAGAACCTGGTGATGGAAGTAGAAGGCGAGGTCCGGGCGCGCCTTCCCATCCACATGCTGGAAGGGCTGGTCTGCTTCGGCCGGGTGATGGCTTCGCCTGCCCTGCTCGGTTTCTGCGCCGAGCGCGGAATCACGGTGAGCTTTCTTTCGCCGAACGGCCGCTTCCTGGCGCGCGTCGAGGGGCCGGTGAAGGGGAACGTTCTTTTGCGCAGGCAGCAATACCGGGCCAGCGACGAACCGCAACGGTGCAGGAACGTGGCAGCCCACATGCTTATCGGCAAGCTGCACAACCAGCGGGCAGTGCTCATGCGGGGCCTGCGCGACCACAGCGACAAGCTCGCCGCCGAGGGCGAGGCCGCCCTCGCCCAGGCCAGCGAGCGGCTGCGGCGAACCGTCGGCAAAGTCCAGGAGGAGCGCTCGCTCGACGGGTTGCGCGGCCTGGAAGGCGAAGCGGCGCAGGTGTACTTCGGCGTGTTCGACCAACTCGTGCGGGTCGAGTCCAGCGCCCTTCGCTTCACGGGCCGCAGCCGCCGGCCGCCGCTCGATCCCGTGAATGCATTGCTTTCATTCCTGTACACGCTGATCACGCATGACTGCCGCTCCGCGCTGGAGACCGTCGGCCTGGATCCCGCAGTTGGATTCCTGCACCGTGACAGGCCGGGACGGCCCAGCCTGGCACTGGACCTGCTGGAGGAATTCAGGGCGTTTCTTGCTGATCGCCTGGTTCTGTCGCTGCTTAACCGGAGACAGCTCGGCGAAAACGATTTTCAGCAACTGGACGGTGGTGCGGTGACCTTGAAGGACGAAGCACGCAAGACGGTGCTGGTGGCCTACCAGGAGCGCAAGCGGGAGGAACTGCGCCACGCATTTTTGGAAGAGAAGGTCCCCATCGGGTTGTTGCCCTTTACGCAGGCGCAACTGCTGGCGCGCCACATCCGCGGTGAACTGGATGCCTATCCTCCGTTTCTCTGGAAGTGAGCGTTGCGCATGATGGTCCTGGTGAGTTACGACGTGCGCACGACGACCAAGGAGGGTGAGCGCAGGCTGCGACGCATCGCCAAAGCATGCCTGAACCATGGGCAGCGCGTCCAGTTCTCGGTGTTCGAGATCGAGGTGGAGCCGGCACAGTGGGTGAGCCTGCAGAGGCAGCTCACGGAATTGATCGACCCGGCGACCGACAGCCTGCGCATCTACCACTTGGGCAAGAACTGGCGGCACCGCATCGAGCACATCGGCGCCAAGCCCGTACTGGACCTCAGCAACCCTCTTGTGTTCTGAAGCGCGAACCTGCAGCGGCCATGCGCCACCCGTAAGGTTTCGCGCGCAAGCAAGTCCTTGATTCTTATGAGAATCTAGTGTCCTGTCCCGTAAATAACAGGCATTAATCGTGCTTGCTCTTGCGGTATCTTTCGAGCGGAGATACGCAATGAGAACGGGCAGGCCAAAGGCGGATTTGATCTTGTCGGACGAGGAGCGTTCGC
>NZ_JACCWG010000127.1 GCF_013697775.1 Ramlibacter sp.
GAACGCGCGCATGCGGCGCTGCGCAGCACGCGCGGCGCGGCCGTGACGCTGCTGCATGCCGACACGCGCGAGGGCACGCTGCGCAGCGCCGGTGCGGGCAACGTGCTGGCGCGCGTGGTCTCGGGCACCACCGACCGCACCCTGCTGTCGCAGCACGGCACGGTGGGCCTGCAGATGCGTACGCCCGAAGAAGTGTCGGTGCCCTGGCCGCCGCACGCGCTGCTGGTGGTGCACAGCGACGGCATCGAA
This sequence comes from Ramlibacter sp., assembly GCF_013697775.1. Lineage (GTDB taxonomy): Bacteria > Pseudomonadota > Gammaproteobacteria > Burkholderiales > Burkholderiaceae_C > Ramlibacter. The sequence continues at coordinate 250 of NZ_JACCWG010000127.1, forward strand.
AGCCGCTGGCGGCCCGAGCTGCTGCACCCGGTGCTGGGCCGCGACCCCGTGCTCGCCGCGGCCCTGCTGCTGCGCGAGCATTGCCGCGGCCGCGACGACGCCACCGTCGTGGTGCTGCGCCGGAGGGACTGACATGGACGTCGTCAACCGCACCACGGAAGAACCGCGGGACCTGGCCGCCGCCCTCGCCGCGCTGGCGGCCAGCCGCGGCGAGTCGCGGGCGCTGCGCGCCGAGCTGGAGGAGACCAACCACGGCGTGCTGGCGCTGTACTCGGAACTGGAGCTGCAGGCCGAGCAGCTGCGCGAGGCCACCGAACTCAAAAGCCGGTTCCTGGCCTACATGAGCCATGAGTTCCGCACGCCGATCGGCTCCATCCGCAGCATCGCGCGGCTGCTGCTGGACCACGTGGATGGCCCGCTCACCCCCGAGCAGGAACGGCAGGTCGGCTTCATCCAGCAGACCTCGGCCGAATTCGCCGAGATGGTCGACGACCTGCTGGACCTGGCCAAGGTGGAGGCCGGGCGGGTGGAGATTTCGCCCGGCTGGTTCGAGATGGTGGACCTGTTCTCCGCGTTGCGCGGCATGTTCAAGCCGGTGCTCACCAATGCCGAGGTCCACCTGGTGTTCGAGGAGCCGCAGGACATTCCGAAGCTCTACACCGACGACCGCAAGCTCTCGCAGATCCTGCGCAATTTCGTCTCCAATGCGCTGAAGTTCACGCCGCGCGGCGAGGTGCGGGTGAGCGTCGAGCGGGTCGATGGCGACCGGGTGCGGTTCTGCGTGCGCGACACCGGCATCGGCATTGCGCCCGAATTCCACGCCAGCATCTTCGAGGACTACTCGCAGGTGCAGTCGTCGCTGCAAAAGCGGCTGCGCGGCACCGGCCTGGGCCTGTCGCTGTCCAAGCGGCTGGCCGAGCTGCTGGGCGGCGGCGTCGCGGTGGCCAGCGAGCCCGGCAAGGGCTCGGTCTTCTCCCTGACCATTCCCGCGCAGCTGGACGCGCCCTGAGCGCGGGGCCGCGGGTTCCCATGATCGACACCGACGTCATCCACACCACCATCGACCGTGCGGCGCACACCGTGCTGGTGGTGGACGACAACGCGGCCACACGCTACGCCACCGCCCGCCTGGCCCGTGCCGCGGGTTTCGCCACGCAAGAAGCGGCCAGCGGCGGCGAGGCGATGGAGATGTCCGTCTCGGGCGTGTCGGCGGTGGTGCTGGACGTGCACCTGCCCGACATCGACGGTTTCGAAGTCTGCCGGCGCATGCGTGCCCGCGTGGAGACCTCGCTGCTGCCCATCATCCACCTGTCGGCCACGTACATCCGCCCGCAGGATCGCGTGACCGGGCTGAACGCCGGCGCTGACGCCTACCTGGTGCACCCGGTGGAGCCGGCCGTGCTGGTGGCCACGCTGCAGGCGCTGATCCGCGCGCGCAGCGCCGAGGACGCGCTGCGCCGCAGCGAGCTGCGGTTTCGCGCCATCTACGACCAGGCCGACAGCGGCATCGGGCTGCTGGATGCCCAAGGCTGTTTCGCCGACGCCAACCCGGCGCTGCAGCGCCTGCTGCGCCGGCCGGCGCACGAGCTGCTGGGCCAGCCGGTGCGTGCTTTCGCCGCGCCCGAGCAGGCCGCCTTCGTGGACCAGTTGCTGTCGGGCGCGCAAAACGGCGCCGACGGCGCGCCGGTGCGCAGCGTCTTTCCGCTGCTGCGCCCCGACGGGTCGCCGGTGCACCTGGAATGGAGCGTGTCCTCGCACGCCGAGCCGGGCCTGCGCATCGCCGTCGCCATCGACGTGTCGCAACGCCACGAGCTGGAAGAGCGCCGCCGCGACGTGCTGGAGCGCGAGCAGGCGGCGCGCTCGGTGGCCGAGCGCCACAGCCGCACCAAGGACGACTTCATCGCCGTGCTGTCGCACGAGCTGCGCACGCCGCTAAACGCCATCATGGGCTGGGTGCACGTGCTCAAGCGGCGCGGCGCCACGCCGGAAACCATGCGCGGGCTGGACGCGATCGAGCGCAACGTGAAAACGCAGGCGCGCATCATCTCCGACATCCTGGATGTTTCGCGCATCAACTCGGGCAAGCTGCGGCTGGACTGTGAGCCGGTCGACCCGGGGGAGCTGATCGCCGACTCGCTCGCCTCGGTGGCCGACGAGGCGGCCGAGAAGCGCGTGGGCATCCGCACCGACGTCGTGCAGGCGCAGGGCACCGCTTGGCTGGACCCGGCGCGCTTCCAGCAGATCTTCTGGAACCTGATGACCAACGCCATCAAGTTCTCGCCCCCCGGCGGCGAAGTGGAGGTGCTGCTGCGCCGCGAGGGCGAGCGCCTGGACCTCACGGTGCGCGACCACGGCGTGGGCATCGCGCCCGAATTTCTCGGCCACATGTTCGACCGCTTCGCGCAGAGCGATGCGCCGGGCAACCGCGCGCACGGCGGCCTGGGGCTGGGACTGGCGATCGTCAAGCACCTGGCCGAGCTGCACGGCGGCAGCGTGGTCGCGATGAGCGGCGGGCTGGGGACGGGCACCACAATGCGGGTGGAACTGCCGGTGCAGGGGCCCGTGGCCGAGCCCGCCCACGCGCCGCGCGCGCGCGAGGACACCGAGCGCGCATCCTCCGACACCGCCCTGCATGGCCTGGACGTGCTGCTGGTGGAGGACGACGCCGATGCGACCGAGATGATGGTGGTGGTGCTGGCCGACCGCGGCGCCCGCGTGCGCTGCGCCAGCAGCTTCGACACGGCGGTGGAAGCCATGCGCGCGGCCTGGCCCGACGTGCTGGTGAGCGACATCGGCCTGCCCGGGCGCGACGGCTACGAGCTGGCCCGCCAGGCGCGGCTGATGCAGCCGCCCGGCCGCCCGGGGCGGCTGCCGGCCATCGCGCTCACCGCGTTCACCCGCCCGGAAGACCGCGAGAAAGCCGAACAGGCCGGCTTCGACCTGCACCTGAGCAAGCCGCTGCAGCCGCAAAAGCTCGTCAATGCCATCGAGGCGCTGGTGGGCGCGCGCCGGACCGCGGGGCAGGGCCCCGCCTGAGTCACTTGTCGGGTTCGGTGTTCTCGCCCAGCAGGGCCAGCATGCCGCCTTCGAGCGCCTGCATGTGGCGCGCCAGCTGCGGCGTCGATTCCTTGGAAATCTTCATGTAGCCCTTGAAGCTGCGCAGCAGGGTGGTGCGCTCGGGGTGGTGCAGCAGCATGGTGGCGATGGCTGCCTGCAGCACCTGCACCTGCGCGGCCAGCATCAGCTGGTTGTCCACCAGGCCCTGGATGCTCTGGGTGTGCAGCTCCAGCGTGTCGGTGATCTGTTGGTTGTCCATGCCCGGTCTCTGTGGTTTCTTCGCTTGGATTGTCGCCGCTTTGCCGGCGCGCACACGCGAAAAGGGCGGCCGAAGCCGCCCTTGTGTGTTGCGCCGCTCCTGCTCAGGTCAGGGCTGCTGCTTCATCACCTGGCCGGGGGGCATGCAGTTGTTGTCCTTCTTCGCCAGGCCCGGGGGGCAGTCCTTGCGCTTGCCCCTGGTCTTGCCCATGGTCTTGCCCGAGGTCGTCCCGGTGGTGCTGGTGCCTCCGGTGGTGCCCGAGCCCGTGCCCGGGGTGGTGCCGGTGGTGGTGCTCGTGCCGGTGCCGGCGGTGGTGCCCGTGTCCGTGCCGGTACGGGGCGCGGTGCGGGTGCCGCTGCGCGTGGGCATGCTGGCCGAGGCCGTCGGCATGGTCGCGGTGGTGCCAGCAGTCGTGCCAGTGGTGCCGGTGCCCGCGGTGGTGCCGGAGCCCGTGCCCGGGGT
>NZ_JACCWG010000134.1 GCF_013697775.1 Ramlibacter sp.
GAACGCGATCAGCTTGCCGTAGCCGCGCCGGGCCGCCGCCTCGGCCGCCTGCGCGGCGGCGGCCTGCGTGTCGTCCCTGGTCACATCGACCAGACCGGCCGCACTTCCATGGTGCCGTGGCTGGCGCCGGGGCAGCGCGCCGCCCAGGACAGCGCCGTGTCCAGGTCCGGCGCCTCGATCAGGTAGTAGCCGCCCAGCTGCTCGCGCGTCTCAATGAACGGGCCGTTGAGCACGTCGGTCTTGCCCTCGCGCACGCGCACCGTGGTGGCGGTGTCGCCCGTGCGCAGCCGCTCGCCGGCGCGCCAGACGCCCGCGCTCTTGAGCGCCTCGGTGTAGGCGGTGTAGGCCGCCAGCGCGGTGGACTGTTCGGCATCGCGCAGCGCCTGCAGCCCGGCGGGGTCGGCGTAGATCATCAGCATGTATTGCATGGAAGGCTCCTTGTCGGCGGCGGCGCACCATGCACCGCCTGGACAATGTCGGCCGGCACACCGCGATTTCGACAACCAGCGCCGGAAAAACCCGATCCGCGTCAGGCCGCGCCGATGCCCGGCACCAGCGCGCCGGCCGGCTGCCCGGCCTTCAGCGCCGCGGTGAATGCCAGCATGCGGTCGATGGGCAGCCGCGCGCGCATGCCCAGCGCGGGGTCGATGGACACCTCGTTGGCGCCCGTCTCCAGCACGTGCGCCAGGCCGGCCAGCCCGTTCATCGCCATCCAGGGGCAATGCGCGCAGCTCTTGCAGGTGGCGCTGTCGCCGGCGGTGGGCGCCTCGATGAACACCTTGCCGGGGTTCAGCGTGCGCAGCTTGTGCATCATGCCGTTGTCGGTGGCCACGATGAACTCGCGCGCGTCCATCTCGCGCGCCGACCTCAGGATGCCGGAGGTCGAGCCGACCGCGTCGGCCAGGGCCACCACGTCGGCAGGCGACTCGGGGTGCACCAGCACCTTGGCGTTGGGGTGCTGGCGCTTCAGGTCCTGCAGCTCGAAGGCCTTGAATTCGTCGTGCACGATGCACGCACCGTTCCAGAACACCATGTCGGCGCCGGTCTCGCGCTGGATGTAGGAGCCCAGGTGCTTGTCGGGCGCCCACAGGATCTTGTGGCCCTTGTCCTTGAGCGCGCGCACGATGTCCAACGCGCAGCTGGAGGTCACCAGCCAGTCGGAGCGCGCCTTCACCGCGGCGCTGGTGTTGGCGTAGACGACCACGGTGCGGTCCGGGTGGCTGTCGCAGAACGCGCTGAATTCGTCGATGGGGCAGCCCAGGTCCAGCGAGCAGGTGGCGTCCAGGTCGGGCATGAGCACGCGCTTCTCGGGCGAGAGGATCTTCGCCGTTTCGCCCATGAACTTCACGCCGGAGACCACCAGCGTCTGCGCCGCGTGGTCGCGGCCGAAGCGCGCCATCTCCAGCGAGTCGCTGACGAGGCCGCCGGTTTCCTCGGCCAGGTCCTGCAGGTCCGGGTGCACGTAGTAGTGCGACACCATCACCGCGTCGCGCTCCTTGAGCAGCCGCTTGATCTTGTCCTTCAGCGCGGCGCGCTCGGCCGGGCCGGGCTCCACCGGTACGCGGGCCCAGGCGTGCTTGGTGTCGCACACGCTGCCGGCCTCCGAGGTGAGGGGCTGCTCGTATTCGACGTCGAAGATGGGGATGACTGCGCTCATGGTGTGTTCAGAGTTCCTGCAGGCGCATGGAGAAGTCCGTGGCCTTCACGTCCTTGGTCAAGGCTCCGATGGAGATGCGGTCCACGCCGGTTTCCGCAAGGGCGCGCACGCTGTCCAGCGTGACGCCGCCGGAGATTTCCAGGATGGCGCGGCCGGCGTTGATGCGCACCGCCTCGCGCAGCATTGGCAGCGCCATGTTGTCCAGCAGCACCATGCGCGCGCCGGCGGCCAGCGCCTCTTCCAGCTGGGCCAGGGTTTCCACCTCGATTTCGATGAACTTGGCCTGGCCCGCCACCCGGTCGGCGGCCCGCAGCACCGCGGTCACGCCGCCGGCCGCGGCGATGTGGTTTTCCTTGATGAGCACCGCGTCGTACAGGCCGATGCGGTGGTTGGTGCCGCCGCCCGTGCGCACCGCGTACTTCTGCGCCAGGCGCAGGCCCGGCAGCGTCTTGCGCGTGTCCACGATCTGCGCGCGCGTGCCGCGCACCGCCTCCACGTAGACCGCCGTCTTGGTCGCCACCGCGCTCAGCAGCTGCAGGAAATTGAGCGCCGTGCGTTCCGCGCTCAGCAGCGCGGCGGCCGTGCTCTCGATTTCCACCACCACCTGGTCGGCAGCGCAGCGCGTGCCCTCGGGCACCAGCCAGTGGATCCGGGCGCCGGGGTCCTGGCTGTGGAAAGCCGCTTCGGCCCACGGCGCGCCGCAGATCACGGCGGCTTCGCGCGCCAGGATACGGGCGCGGGCCCGCTTGGCGGGGTCGACCAGGCCGGCGGTGAGGTCGCCGCTGCCCAGGTCTTCCGCCAGCGCGCGCGCAACGTCGGAGCGGGCCAGCACCGCGAGGGTGGCCGAGATGTCATCGGGTCCTGCTGTCATCGCCCAAGGATAGCCGCATCGACGATCCTTCAGGCGGATGCGGGTTCTGCGGTTCTCTCTACCGCGTCGCCTGGAACGCGGTGGCGGCCGATTGCGTGCTGGTCACCAGCGCCACCGACAGCGCCGTCTTGGCCGCGTTGAGCGTGGCGATGCCGCTCAGCGGGTTGGCGGCCGCCGAGGGGCAGGACTCGGTCAGCTGCACGTCGAACACCGCCACGCCGCCGGCGTGCGGCGCCACCGTGCCGCCGTAGCCGCAGCCGGAGCTGTTGGTGCCGGTGACGGCGCCGTTGGCGGCGATGTCGAGCGTGAGCGTCAGCGTGCCGCCGCTGAAGCCGGCCTGCCAGCGGCCCGCGACGTCCTGCAGCCTCGCCGGCACCTCGTAGGCGGGGTTGTAGCTCAGCGTATAGGGCGGCGTGAGGCCCGCGCCGGCGAAGCTCAGCGTGCTTTTGGGCACCACGGTGCCGGCCGCGCTGTAGTTGCCTACGGTGCCGCTGGCGATGTCGTAGCGGCGGCCTGTCACCGCGAACGCCGGCAAGGACACGGTGGCGGTGCCCACCACCAGGGTGGTGAGCGGGCCGGTCTGCAGCAGCGTGATGCCCGGGCCTTCGGCCAGGTACACGGCCGAGACGGTGGTCTGGCCGTCGATGCTGCCGGTCCAGAACCCCTGGGTGGCCGCTGCCGCAGGCGCCGGAGCGGGCGTGGGTGCCGGAGCGGCGGGTGCCGGCGCACTGCTGCCGCCGCCGCCGCAGGCAACCAGGGTTGCCGCCAGGGTGGCGCAGAACAGGACGCGCAGCGCGTTGGGAAGCGGAGTCGAAGAAGCAGTCATGTCGTGTGTTGCCTTGCGCATCAGAACAGGAACCAGTTGCCGCCCAGGCCGGGCAGCAGGATCGTCGGCGCGGCGCCGACGATGCTGGCCGGCGGGTCGGCGACGACGCCGGTGAAGTTGATGATCCCGTTGGCCACGCCGTCGGAGTCGAACGGGCCGCCGTCGGCCACGAAGAAGTCCACGCGCGTCATGCCGCCCACCTGCGCGATGCCGGTGGTCACGTTGTGCCAGTGGCCGTTGTTGCCCAGCAGCCAGAAGCCCTTGGCACCGACCGAGCTCTCCACGAAGATGCTGAAGGTTTCCAGCAGGCCGTTGTAGCCCACGTCCACGCTGAAGTTCAGCGTGGTGTTCATGCGCAGCACCGCCGGCGCCTGGCCGGTCACCACGCCCGTGCTGAACGCGTTGACGACCGAGTGGTTCGGGTCGCCGTCGATCGCACCATGGTTCGAGTCGCCCACCAGGGTGATGTAGTGGCTGCCGCTCTGCCCCGGCTGGTTCGGCAGCAGCGCGGAGAGCACGTCGACCTGGTAGGCGTCCAGCAGGCCGTCGCCGTTGCCGTCGCCCGGCAGGCCGCCCGGCAGCAGCGCGGGAACCAGCAGTTCGGCGGCGGTGGCCGCGCCGTCGCCGTCGCCCGAGCGGCCGCCGGCCGTGAGGAACAGCGATTCATGGACGTTCGCACCGTCGACGTAGTTGACCGTCAGCGACAGCAGCTTGCCGACGTCGTTCAGGTCGACCTGGTAGTTGGCGCCGGTGGCGCCGCCGATCGTCGCGCCGTCGCGCAGCCACTGGTAAGTGATGGAGCCGAGCTTGGCGCCGCCGTCGGGGTCGCTGATGCTCAGCGGATCGAACGCAAGGATGTCGCCGCGCTCGGGCAGCACGCCGGGGTGGCTGCTGTTGGCGATCGGCCCGCCGGTGCCCGGCGTGTTGGCCGGCGGCGGCGGCACCGGCGTGTTGTTGGCAACCGCCACGGCCACCAGGCTGGCGGCGTCGTTGCCGGCCGCGTCCTGGATGGCGTTGGCGTCGTCGCCCGGGGTCGGGTCGGTGTAGCTGAGTGTCACCAACTGGTTGCTGTTGACCGTCCCGTCAAGCGTCAGCGTGACGGTCTTGGCAAGCGCATTCACCACCACGGAGTTCACCGAGACGATCTTGTTGCTGGCCTTGACGGTGAATGCCCCTGCGGCGGGCGGCGCACCGGCGTTCAGTGCGTCGGCTTCGATGTAGCTCAGCACGAGCGTGTTGCCGTTGACCGCCGCCGACGCGAACACCGGCGGCATGCTGTCCAGCGCCAGGTTCTTGTTGGCGCCCAGCGAGCCTGCCGTGCCCGGGGCAGGCAGCGTCAGGATGGCGTTGTTGCTGGCAATGTCGGTGATGCTGCCGCCGTTCAGCGCCAGCGCCGCGCTGCTGAGGTAGTCGAGATCGGCGGTGGTGTCGCCCGACTGCACGGTGTAGGTGAAGGCCAGCGTGCTGGTGCCGCTGCCCCCGCTGTAGTTCACCACCCGGTCGGTCGAGCCGGTCTCCAGCGTCAGCTGCGGCGTGCCGGTCACGTTGACGGCTTCGCTGAAGTTCACCTGGATGGTGATCACGTCGCCGGCCTGGTAGAGGCCGTCGGGGCTGCTGGAGGTCACGCCCGCCACGCTCGGCGCGATGCCGTCGATGACGATGTTCTTGTTGGCGCCCAGCGAGTTCGCCGCGCCGGGCGTGGCCAGCGTCAGCACGGCGGGGTTGCCGGCCAGGTCGTCGATGGCGCCGCCGTTGAGCGCCAGTGCGCCCGTGCCCAGGTAGTCGAGGTCCGCGGTGGTGTCGCCCGCCTGCACCGTGTAGGTGAAGGTCAGCGTGCCGGTGCCGCTGCCGCTCGCGTAATTCAGAGCACGGTCGGTGGTGCCTGTCTCCAGCGTCAGCTGCGGCGTGCCGGTGACAGCCACCGCCTCGCTGAAGTTCACCTGCACGGAGATCACGTCGCCGAGCTTGTAGGTGCCGTTGGCGGTGCTGGAGGTGACGCCAGTCACGGTCGGCACGACGCCGTCGATGACGATGGCCTTGTTGGCCCCCAGCGAGTTCGCCGCGCCGGGCGTCGCCAGCGTCAGCGTCGCGTCGTTGCCGGCCGTGTCGCGGATCGTGCCGCCATTGAGCGCCAGCGCCGTGGTGCTGAGGTAATCCAGGTCGGCGCTGGTGT
>NZ_JACCWG010000143.1 GCF_013697775.1 Ramlibacter sp.
CGCTTGCGCCGCAGGCGAGCACGCTCGCAGCCGACAGCCTGGACGCGCTTTCAGGCTACCTGATCGGCTACCTTACCTATCCGAGCTACGTCACGCGCGGCGACTTCGCCGGCCTCACGCTGGCCAGCTCGCCGCAGTTCGGCCTGGTCGCCGGCGTCAACAGCGCCGGCGCCGGCCAAGTGCTGTTCGTGAACCTGCCGCTGACCTACCTGAAGGGCCGCACCGACGCGCTGCCGCTGCACGGGTTCCTCAGCTACTTCGTGCGCCAGATGGGCAAGGCGCCCTACATCTCGCCCATGCCCGGCGCGGTGGCCGGCCTGACGCTGAACTGGCACCTGGATTCCATGGACGCGCAGGCGCCGACACTGGCGCTGGAACAACTGGGGCTGTTCAACCCGGCGGCCCCGAGCTCCATGCACATCACCGCCGGTCCGGACACCATCGGGTTCGGCGACGGCCTGGGCTGGAATCTCAACAACAACCTGGTCGCGCAGGACCTGCTCAAGCGGCTGGTGGCGGCCGGCCAGGACGTGGGCAACCACGGCGGCTGGATCCACGACTACTACGGCGGCAATGCCAACGAAACCAACTCGCTTGAGTTCCTGAGCTACCTGCAGCTGAACCAGCAGGCGGTCGACGGCCTGCTGGGCAAGCCGTCGCGCAGCTACTCGGCGCCCGAGGGCAACAACCCGAAGTGGGCGATGACCTGGCTGGAGCAGCAGGGCGTGGTCGGCGCTTATTTCCTGGGCCATACCGGGCTTGGCGCGACCCGCCATTTCCGCGACGGCCAGCTGCTCAACCCGAAGCTCTACGTGTTCCCGGTCACGCCCAACGGCATGTACGCCACCTTCGAGGAATGGCAGTACTTCAACGTGCCGAAGGCGGACGTGATCGCCTGGTACCACGACCTGGTGGACTTCTCGATCCAGAACGACACCAACCGCCTGATCTACATGCACCCGCCGGGCGCCTACGAATGGGTCGACGTGGTGCAGGACCTGATGGCCTATACGCAGTCCAAGGGAGCGGCCAATTTCCGCTGGTACACCATGCCGGCGCTGTCGGACGCGCTGCAGCGCCGCCTGGCCGTGAAGTGGACCCAGGCCGTGCAGAGCGACGGCAGCACCCGCTTCGACGCGACACATCCCTCGAACCTGAGCGGCACCGTTTGGAAGCTCGCGAAGACGCGCTACCAGAAGCCCAGGCTGGTGAGCGGCAACGCCACCGTCGCCGACGGCGGCAGCTTCTGGATGGTCAAGGTCTCGGGCTCCAAGACGCTGCAGTTCGTGGCGAAGCCGGTGTAGCCAAGGGCGGGGCGGGGGGGCGCCGATTGCCCTACAGTCGGGCGCTCGTGACCGCGCCCGACCCCGCCACCTCCCTGCCGCTTCCCCGCACCGCCTGGCTGATGCTGCTGGCGCTGACCACCGGCTTTTCGCTCAGCCAGGCGTTCCGCTCGCTGCCGGCCATCATGGCGCCGCCGCTGCAGCGCGAGTTCGCGCTGTCGGCGCAGGACCTGGGCGTGTTCGCCGGCGCCTTCCATTTCTCCTTCGGCGCGCTGCAGTTCGCCATGGGCATCGGCATCGACGTGTTCGGGCTGCGCCGCACGGTGCTGTTCTTCTCGCCGCTGGCCATTGCCGGGGCTGCCGTCGCGGCGGCGGCGCCCTCCTTCGGCTGGCTGGTGGCCGGCCAGGTGCTCAACGGCATCGGCTGCGCGCCGGCCTTTCTGGTGTGCACGGTGTTCATCGCGCGCAGCTTCCCGCCCGAGCGCTTCGCCGCGGTGTCGGGCCTGATCCTGGGCGTCGGCTCCATCGGCCTGTTGCTGACCGGCACGCCGCTGGCCTGGCTGATCGAGCACAGCTCGTGGCGCGCCGGCTTCGTCGCGCTGGCGCTGTGCTCGGCGCTCGCCTGGCTGTCCATCCTGGTGCTGGTGCGCGAGCCGGGCGGCGTGCCGGCGCGCGGCGAGCGCACGCCGCTGCTGCAGGCGCTGCGCAGCTACGGCGAGCTGTTCCGGCTGCCGCACACCTGGGGCATCCTGGCGCTGGCGCTGGTCACCTATGCGTCGTTCCTCTCGCTGCGCGGGCTGTGGCTCGGCCCGATGCTGATCGCGCGCCACGGCTTCTCGCTGGTGCAAAGCGGCAACGTGGCGCTGGCCGTGTCGGTCGTCGGCATGCTGGGCCCGCCGCTGTTCGGCCGGCTCGACCCCGGCGCCGGCCGCAGGCGCTGGATCGCCGGCTACACGCTGCTGCTGGCCGTGGTGTTCGCGCTGATGGCCGCCGGGCCGGGCGCGGCGCTGGACGTGGCGGGCGCCATCGCCGTCGGCATGCTGTCGGGCTACATGGTGCTGCAGTACGCGGACGTGCGCGCCGCCTACCCGGCGGCCATGACCGGCCGCGCCATGGCCGTGTTCACCATGGCGATCTTCCTGGGCGTCGGGCTGATGCAGTGGCTGACCGGCGTGGTGGCATCGCTGGCGCCGGCCGCTGGCCTGGAGCCGTTCCGCGTGGTGCTGGGCGCCATCGCGCTGATGCTGGTGCTGGGCGCGCTGGCCTACAGGGTCTTGCCCCAGCCGCGCGCCGCGCGGGCCGCGCAGGCGGCAGAATCGGGCGCATGAAAATCGCCAAAGACACTGTCGTGACCCTGCAATTCAAGGTGGCCGAGCCCACCGGCAAGCTGATCGAGGCCAGCCGCGAGCCCATGGTCTACCTGCACGGCGGCTACAACAACACGCTGCCGAAGATCGAGGAAGCCCTGGAAGGCCGCGAGAGCGGCGACGAGATCACGCTCAACCTGCAGCCCGAAGACGCGTTCGGTGCGCGCGACCCGGCGCTGGAACGCACCATTCCCAAGAGCGAATTCCCGCCCGGCGTGAAGGTCGGCGGCCAGCTCGAAGGCCGCACCGACGGCGGCGAGCCGCACGTGTTCCACGTGATGAAGATCAAGGGCGACAAGGTGCTGCTGGACGGCAACCATCCGCTGGCCGGCCGCGCCCTGCGCTTTTCCCTGAAGGTCACGGGCGTGCGCGAAGCCTCGGCCGAGGAACTGGCGCACGGCCACGTGCACGGCGAGCACGGGCACCACCACTGAGCGCTTGAAAGCGCGGGGCGCCGCCCGCAGCTTGTTTCTTTGAAAGGCCAAGCCATGCCGTCCAGCCCGGTGCTGCAGGTGCGTCCCCTCGGTTTTCCTTGGGAAACCAGCGACCCTTTCCTCTTCTGCGCTTACCACGACGATGCCTATCCGCAGGGCAACGCGCAGATGGGCCCGGCCGTGCCGCTGGCCGGCCGCGACATCGGCCAGGACTTCAGCCGCAAGGACGGCTGGAGCATGTACCACGGCGAGACGGTGCCGGGCTTTCCGGCGCACCCGCACCGCGGCTTCGAGACCGTGACCATCGTGCGCAAGGGCCTGATCGACCACAGCGACTCGCTGGGCGCCACGGCGCGCTTCGGCGGCGGCGACGTGCAGTGGGTCACCGCCGGGCGAGGCATCGTGCACTCGGAGATGTTCCCGCTGCTGCGGCGCGATGAAGCCAACCCGCTGGAGCTGTTCCAGATCTGGCTGAACCTGCCGGCGCGCAACAAGATGGCCGCACCGCACTTCACCATGCTGTGGGCCGAGGACATTCCGCGCCAGGCCATCGAGGACGCGCAGGGCCGCAAGACCGGGCTCGCCGTGGTGGCCGGCCGCTATGCGCAGGCCGGCAATGATGCCGAGTCGTTGGTGGCGCCCGCGCCGCCGCCCGATTCCTGGGCCGCGCAGGCCGAAGCCGACGTCGCCATCTGGACCGTGCGCATGGAGCCCGGCGCGGCGTGGACACTGCCCGCGGCGGCGGGCGAGGACACGCAGCGCACGCTGTACTTCTTCAAGGGCACGACAGCGCGCATCGGCGGCCAGGACGTGGCGGCGCCGGCGGCGGTGACGCTGCAAGCCGGCGTGCCGGTGGAGCTGGCCGCGGGCGACACGGTCAGCGAATTCCTGCTGCTGCAAGGCCGACCGATCGGCGAGGCGGTGGCGCAGTACGGCCCGTTCGTGATGAACACCGAAGCCGAGATCCGGCAGGCCATGCAGGACTACCGCCGCACCCAGTTCGGCGGCTGGCCGTTCGCCGACGGCGCGCCGGTGCATGGGGCCGATGCGAAGCGCTTCGCCAGGCACCCGGACGGCAGCACCGAACAGCGGTCCTGACCCGCGCGCGGCGCGTTCCTACGCGCGCCGTGCGCACCGCCGCTTAGGCTCGGCGGCATGACCCTTCCCCTCTCGCTCCAGGCCGGCCTGTGGGGCCTGCTGGCCGGCGGCGCCCTGCTGCTGGGCGCCGTGCTCGGCTGGTTCCTGCACGTGCCGCAGCGGCTGGTGGCCGGCATCATGGCGTTCGGCGCCGGCGTGCTGATCTCGGCGCTGGCCTTCGAGCTGATGGACGAGGCGTTCAGGCGCGGCGGCTTCGACTCCACCGCGCTCGGCTTCATCGGCGGCGCGGTGGTCTACACGGGCGCCAACTGGCTGCTGGCCCACTACGGCGCACGCCACCGCAAGCGCTCCACCGAAGGCCTCCAGCCCAAGGAAGATGACCAGTCGGGCAGCGGCATGGCCATGGCGGTGGGCGCGCTGCTCGACGGCGTGCCCGAGTCCATTGTCATCGGCCTGAGCCTGCTGGAGGGCGGCGCGGTGAGCATGGTGGCGGTGATCGCGGTGTTCCTCTCCAACATTCCCGAAGGCCTGTCCAGCGCGTCCGGCATGCGCAAGTCGGGCCGCTCGGCCGCCTACGTGTTCACCGTCTGGGGCGCGATCGCGCTGGCATCAGGCATCTCGGCCTGGGCCGGCTGCGCGCTGTTCAACGACGTGTCGCCCGAATGGGTGGCGGCGACCACGGCCGTCGCGGCCGGCGCCATCCTGGCGATGCTGGCCGACACCATGATGCCGGAGGCCTTCGCGTCCGCCCACAACGCGGCCGGGCTGATCACGGTGGCGGGGTTTCTGGCGGCGTTCGTGCTGTCGAAGTGGCAGGGGTAACGGCAGAGGTAACGGCAGGGCTGGGCGCGGCGCGCCGCCGGGTGAAGCGGGCGGGGTCCAGCACGCCGACGGCCAGCGCGGTGCCCAGCACGACGATGGCGCCGCACAGCACCGTGCGAAGCGTCAGCGGCTCGCCGAGGAACACTGTGCCGTAGAGGGCGGCGAACACCGGCAGCACGAAGGTCACCGACAGCGCGCGCGCCGGACCGATCCGCTCGATCAGGCGGAAATACATCAGCGCCGTGCCCGCGGTGCAGAACGATCCGGCGAGCACGATGGCGATCCAGGCGCGCACGCCGGGCGGCGTGTCGGGCCACGCGGCGAATCCGGGCAGCGCGAACACCAGCGCGGCGCCCAGCAGGCTGCCCGACGCCAGCGTGCGCGGCGCCACCCCGG
>NZ_JACCWG010000179.1 GCF_013697775.1 Ramlibacter sp.
GCGCAGCAGTTCGCGCGCGCGCGGATGGTCGCCGAGCTGGGCCATGGCGATGCCGCGCAGGGCCAATGCCGGCGGGTCGTCGCGCAGGGCGACGCGCTTGAGGGCGCCGAGCGCGTCGCCGGCGGCAAGGGCACGCGCGGAGGCGGCGATGAGGGAGTCCATGCGTGGCCACCATCGTAAACACCCGGCGGCCTGCCGCGGCAGCGACTTCGCCACAATCGTGTCCATGTCCGAAGCACTGCTGCGATTGGTCCAGACCGAGATGCCTTACGGCAAGTACAAGGGCACGCCCATTGCCGACCTGCCGGGCAACTACCTGAACTGGTTCGCGCGGGAGGGCTTCCCGCCCGGCGAACTGGGGCGGCTGCTGGCGCTCATGCAGGAGATCGACAGCAACGGGTTGCGGCACCTGCTGGCGCCCCTGCGCGGGCGCGGCGGCCCGCTACGATAGCCGCTCCCACGAAAGGACCACCCGATGAAGACACGCGCAGCCGTCGCCTGGCAGGCCGGCCAGCCCCTCACGATCGAAGAACTCGACCTCGACGGGCCGCGCGCCGGCGAGGTGCTGGTGGAAGTGAAGGCCACCGGCATCTGCCACACCGATTACTACACGCTGTCGGGCGCCGACCCCGAGGGACTGTTCCCCGCGGTGCTGGGCCATGAAGGCGCCGGCGTCGTGCTGGAGGTCGGTGCGGGCGTCACCTCGTTGAAACCCGGCGACCACGTCATCCCGCTCTACACGCCCGAATGCCGGCAGTGCAAGTTCTGCCTGTCGCGCAAGACCAACCTGTGCCAGCTGATCCGCGGCACGCAGGGCAAGGGCCTGATGCCCGACGGCACCTCGCGCTTCTCGCTGGACGGCAAGCCCATCCTGCACTACATGGGCACGTCCACGTTCAGCAACCACATCGTGGCGCCCGAGATCGCGCTGGCGAAGATCCGGCCCGACGCGCCGTTCGACAAGGTCTGCTACATCGGCTGCGGCGTCACCACCGGCGTCGGCGCAGTGATCTGGACGGCCAAGGTGGAGGCGGGCGCCAACGTGGTGGTGTTCGGCCTGGGCGGCATCGGGCTGAACGTGATCCAGGGCGCGAAGATGGTGGGCGCCGACAAGATCATCGGCGTGGACCTCAACCCCGGCCGCGAGGCGATGGCGCGCAAGTTCGGCATGACGCATTTCCTGAACCCGAAGGACCATCCGAACATCGTCGACGCCGTCGTGCAGCTGACCGACGGCGGCGCCGACTACAGCTTCGAGTGCATCGGCAACACCACCACCATGCGCCAGGCGCTGGAGTGCTGCCACAAGGGCTGGGGCCAGAGCATCGTCATCGGCGTGGCCGAGGCCGGCGCGGAGATCAGCACGCGGCCGTTCCAGCTGGTCACCGGGCGGCAGTGGAAGGGCTCGGCCTTCGGCGGCGCGCGCGGCCGCACCGACGTGCCCAAGATTGTCGACTGGTACATGGAGGGCAAGCTCAACATCGACGACCTGATCACCCACACGCTCAAGCTCGAGGACATCAACGCCGGCTTCGACCTCATGAAGGCCGGCGAGTCGATCCGCTCCGTCGTGGTGTTCTGAGTGGCGGGCATCACCACGCTGGAGGAGCACGGCTGCTTCGGCGGCGTGCAGGGCTTCTACGAGCACGCCTCGCAGGAGACCGGCCTGCCGATGCGCTTTGGCGTCTACGCGCCGCCGCAGGCAAGGCAGGGCCCGGTGCCGGTGCTCTGGTGCCTGGCCGGGCTCACCTGCAACGAGCAGACCTTCGCCATCAAGGCCGGCGCGCAGCAGCACGCGGCGCAGCACGGGCTGATGCTGGTCACGCCCGACACCAGCCCGCGCAACACCGGCGTGACGCAGGCCGACGCCGATTGGGATTTCGGCCATGGCGCCGGCTTCTACCTGGATGCGTCGCAAGAGCCGTATGCCCGGCACTGGCGCATGGAAAGCTGGCTGATGCGGGAACTGCCTGCCGTGCTGGCCCAGCACTTTGCCGCCGACACGGAGCGTGCCGGCATCGTCGGCCACTCGATGGGCGGGCACGGCGCGCTCACACTGGCGCTGCGGCATCCGGGCGCATTCCGCAGCGTGTCGGCCTTCGCGCCGATCTGCGCGCCCACCGAGGTGCCCTGGGGCCAGAAGGCGCTGGGCGGCTACCTCGGCGATGACGCAGCGGCGTGGGAACGGCACGACGCGGTGCGGCTGATCGGGAGCGGTGCACGCGCGCCGATGCTGCTGGTCGACCAGGGCCTGGACGACCAGTTCCTCGCAGTGCAGCTGCGTCCGGAACGGCTGGAGCAGGCTTGCGCGGCGGCCGGGCAGCCGCTGACGCTGCGGCGCCACGCCGGCTACGACCACGGCTACTTTTTCATCGCGTCCCTGGTCGGCGATCACATGCGGCACCACGCCAACGGCTTGCGCGCGTGACCGGCCGGTGCGCACTGGGTCACTGCACTGAGGCGTTTGAGCGACACACCGCGCCGAAGATGTAACTGTCAGTGGCGACAGGGGGTCTGCCCACTTAGACTTCCGCCAATGGAGTGGGATCTGAAGAAGGAGTTGGAGCAGCTGCACCGGACGAGCGCAAGCGCCAGTCCGGTCGCGCGGCTGCGCGCCGTGAACCACCGGCTTGCGTCGGTGCAGACGGACCCCCCGGGCACGCGGCTCATCGCCGCCGTGTCCGGGGTCGAGGCGCTGTCCCGCTCGCTGATCGTGCACGCGGCCGGCCGCCCGCCCAGCACGGCGGACATGCGCTACCGGCAGGTGCGCACGGCCGGGCCCATCGAGCTGGTGGAAGACGTGCTGCGCCTGTATGGCGCGGCCGAGGGCAGCGCGCAATTCGGCGCTGACACCTGGATGCTGTTCGGCCTGGCGCACGAGTACCGCAACCTGCTGGTGCACGAGTGCGCCCGCATCGAGCACGACCGCTGCACGCCGCTCCTGGCGGCGACCGAGCGGGTGTTCAAGGGCCTGGTGGAAGTCGGCGGCCTGCCGCGCGTGGTGGCCTGAGGGCGCTTGCGCATGCCGCCCGCCACCGACGCACTGAAGAAGAAATTCAGGGAAGGCCAGCGCGCGCAGGCGATCGCCGAATGCGAAGCCCTGAGCCAGGCCCATCCCGCCGATCGCGAGCTCAAGCGGCTGTGCGCCATGATGCACGTCGTCATGCGGGACTTCGGCCGCGCGCTGGTGTTCCTGCGCCAGATCCGCGACCCCGGAAACGAGAATGCCGACGTGCTGTTCAACATCGGCCTGTGCGAACGGGAGCTGAAGAATTTCCGTGCCGCGCAGGAGTGCTTCAGGATCTACACGGAGAAGTTTCCCGACCCGGACGGCTGGGCCGCCCGCGGCTATTGCGAGACCGAGCTCGGCCAGCCACATGAGGCCATCGCCAGTTTCGGTGAGGCCCTGAAGCTCGCGCCGAACCTTGCCGACGTGCGCGTCGCGCGCGGCGACCTGCTGCACGGCCTGGGCGATCTCGCGCAAGCCGCCGCCGATTACAAAGCCGCGCTGGCGCTCGTGCCCAACGACGATGCAACGCTGAAGAAGGCAACCCTGTGCCTGCTGGAGCTGAACCGGGGCGAGGAGGGCATCCAGCTGTGCCGCGACGTCCTGAAGGTGCATCCGGACAGCCTGACGGCCAAGCTCGGTGCGGAGTGGCTGCTGAGCCGGCTGGTGCCGCTGTGGCACGTTCCCATGATGAACGAGCCGGAGCGCAACCAGGCGTTCTTCGACGGGCTGGCCTCGGCCGTGACGCCCGACAGCACCGTGTTCGAGATCGGCACCGGCTCCGGCCTGCTGGCGATGATGGCGGCCAAGCTCGGCGCCAAGCAGGTGGTGACCTGCGAGGCCGTAGCGCTGATCGCCGGCACCGCCGCGAAGATCGTCGCGCGCAACGGCTACCAGGACCGCATCAAGGTGCTGGCCAAGCCGTCGCACGCGGTCGAGCTCGGGACCGACCTGCCCGAGAAGGCCGACATCCTGGTGCACGAGATTTTCTCCAGCGAACTGCTGGGCGAGCACGTGCTGCCGGCCATCGAGGACGCCAAGGCGCGGCTGCTGAAACCCGGCGGCAGGGTCGTGCCCGCGGCGGCCAGCATCATGGTGGCGCTGGTGGGCGGCACGACGCTCGGGCGCAACCTCCATGTGCACGAGAGTTTCGGCTTCGACCTGCGCGACTTCAATGCCATCCACCCGCGCAAGCGCCCGCTGTACCGCGAGGACTTGTCGCCGGTGCTGATGAGCGATGCGGTCGAGGCGTTCCGTTTCGATTTCTGCAACAACTCGGTGTTTCCCGCGCAGAAGAAGCGCCTCGACATCCCGGTCACGCAGGGCGGGCTCTGCCATGGCGTAATCCAGTGGATCCGCATCGAGCTGGCCGAAGGCGTGGTGTTCGAGAACCATCCGTCGCGCAGCCGGCCGGTGTCGAACTGGCAGCACACGGTGTACGGCTTCAATGCGCCGGTGCATTTCGAACTGGGCGCGGTGGTCGCGGTGAATGCCATGCACGACCGCGCGCGGCCGTGGTTCGAACGCGCATGAGCTCGGCGAGGTAGTCCGCCGCTCACGCCGGGCAGAGGCACGTGCCGACCCGCTCGGCGGCAGGCAGCACCAACACTTGTGGCTCGACCGAAGGAGCACGCATGCCCGACACCACCAACCGAAGCCCGGACGCCGACAACAACGGAACCGGCCGCGAAGACGAACCCATTCCCACCGCGTCGGACGACAAGGTGCTGGAAGAAACAGTGCGCCTGGCGCGCGAAGGCCGCAAGGAATTGGAAGCGGATCCGAAGGAACGCAAGCCCGCGTCCGACTGACCTCGCGCTGACCCGGAGTTGCAGCGCATCGATTGCGGCCAAGCCGCAATCGATGCGCTTGAATCGGTGCCGCCCAACGCGTGCCGAATGCCACCATCGTGTGTCCTTTTCCCCTGGAGACACGATGTCAAGGCAAGCAATCAACGCACCCGGCGCTGTCGCCGTCGGCCCGTATTCGCATGCGGTGGCCGCGCCGCCCTATGTGTTCCTGTCCGGCCAGACGCCGCTGGACGGCGCCACCGGCGCGCTGATGCAAGGCGGCATCGAGGCGCAGACGCGCCAGTGCCTGAAGAATCTGTTCGCGGTGCTGGCGGCCGCCGGCCTGGAGCCCGAAGACGTGCTGAAGTGCAACGTCTTCCTCACCGACATGGGGGATTTCGCCGCAATGAACGGCGCCTACGCGGAGCACTTCAGCGCGCCGTACCCGGCCCGCACCACCATCGGCGTGGCCGCGCTGCCTTTGGGCGCGCGCGTGGAGATCGAGATGGTCGCCGCGGCGAGAACTCAGGCGGTGGCGGTGTAGGCATCGCGCATCCACTGCGCGAGCAGCCGCGCCGGCTCGGCCAAGCCGCGGCTGTCGCGGTGCACCAGGCCGATGTCGCGGTGGAAGGTGTGGCGCTTCAAGTCGATGGCGCGCACGCCGGCCGGCCAGCGCTTGTGCGGCGCCACTTCCGGCACCAGCGCCACGCCGGCGCCCACCGCCACCAGCCGCACGATAGCCTCGAGCTCGTCCAGCTCGCAGGCTTCGCGCACGGCCAGTTGCGCGCCACGCAGGAAGCGGTCGACCTGCCGGCCGCCAAAGGACACGCGGTCGTAGCGGATGAACGGATGCGCGGACAGCAGCGCGGCCCAGTCGTCGCCCTTGGCCTGCCGCGGCACCAGCAGCCGGAACGGCTCGCGCGCCAGCGTGGTCCAGCGCAGGTCGCTGTGCAGCGGGAAGGGCGGGCGGATGATGGCGGCCACTTCGATCTCTCCCGTGTCCACGCGGTCCAGCAGTTCCATCGACACGCCCGGCACCACGCGCACGCGGCACGCCGGCAGCTGCCGGCGCACGCGTGCCAGCACCTCGGGCAGCAGGGCGCGCTGCACCGACGCGATGGCGCCGACGGCGAGCACCGCCGCGCCCGCCTCGGCCCGCGCGCCGGCACCCAGCTGCTCGTACAGCCGCAGCATGTCCTGGGCCTGGGCAAGCA
>NZ_JACCWG010000213.1 GCF_013697775.1 Ramlibacter sp.
GCTGCAACCGCTGCGCCTGCCGCCGCAGCCGCCTCCGCGGCACCGGCCGCTGCCGCCGCCGCACCCGCGCCCGTTCCCAACAAGGGCGACACCGCCTGGATGACGGTTTCCACCTTGCTGGTGATCCTGATGACGCTGCCCGGCCTGGCGCTGTTCTACGGCGGCCTGGTGCGCAGCAAGAACATGCTGTCTGTGCTGATGCAGGTGTTCGTGGTCACCGCGCTGATCTACGTGCTGTGGGCCATCTACGGCTACAGCCTGGCCTTCACCGGCGGCAGTCCGTTCATCGGCGGGCTGGACAAGATATTCCTGAAGGGCATCACGCCGGATTCCGTGGCCGCCACCTTCAGCAAGGGCGTGGTCATTCCCGAGCTCACCTTCATGACCTTCCAGGCCACTTTCGCGGCCATCACCTGCGCGCTGATCGTCGGCGCCTTCGCCGAGCGCATCAAGTTCTCGGCGGTGCTGCTGTTCGTGGTGATCTGGTTCACCTTCAGCTACCTGCCGATGGCGCACATGGTCTGGTACTGGGACGGCCCGGACGCGATCAAGGACGCCAAGACGCTGGAAACCGTGACCGCCGCGGCCGGCTGGCTGTGGGCCAAGGGCGCGCTCGATTTCGCGGGCGGCACCGTGGTGCACATCAACGCCGGCATCGCCGGCCTGGTGGGCGCCTACGTGACCGGCAAGCGCCTGGGCTACGGCAAGGAGGCGCTGGCGCCGCACAGCCTGACCCTGACGATGGTCGGCGCCTCGCTGCTGTGGGTGGGCTGGTTCGGCTTCAACGCCGGCTCCAACCTGGAAGCCAACGGCGTCGCCGCGCTGGCCTTTGCCAACACGCTGTTCGCCACCGCGGCGGCCACGCTGTCGTGGATCGGCGGCGAGGCGCTGTCCAAGGGCAAGGCGTCCATGCTGGGCGCGGCCTCCGGCGCCGTCGCGGGCCTGGTGGCCATCACGCCGGCCTGCGGTTTCGTCGGTCCGATGGGCTCGATCGTGATCGGCCTGCTGGCCGGCCTGGTCTGCCTGTGGGGCGTCAATGGCCTGAAGCGCCTGCTGGGCGCCGACGACTCGCTGGACGTGTTCGGCGTGCACGGCGTGGGCGGCATCCTGGGTGCGCTGCTGACCGGCGTGTTCGCCTCGCCGTCGCTCGGCGGCACCGGCATCTGCAACTACGTCACCAACAAGTGCGGCGACGCGGCCGACTTCCCCGGCATCGCCGCGCAGGTGTGGATCCAGCTGCAAGGCGTGCTGACCACCGTCGTGTGGTCCGGCGTGGTCGCCTTCGTCGCCTACAAAATCGTCGACCTCGTGATCGGCCTGCGCGTGAGCGAAGAGGACGAGCGCGAAGGCCTGGACATCAGCAGCCACGGCGAGACCGCCTACAACCGCTAAACCGCGGCTGCAAACCAAGCAAGTCTCCCTGGGAAACCATTCGGCCCGCTTCGGCGGGCCGCTTTTTTGGGGGCCGATGCTCAGGCGCCGATCTCGCGCAGCAGCCAGGCCTGCACGTCCTTCAGCCGGTCGGCGGCGCGTGCGTCGCGGCAGGTGAGGTAGTAGCCGCGCCCGCTGGGCACGGCGCGCGCGAACGGCATCGCCAGCACGCCGTCGGCCAGGCTCTCGGCCAGCATGGCCGTGTCGGCGATGGCCACGCCCTGGCCGCGCGTGGCGGCCGAGAGCGCCAGGTCCAGCGTGTCGAACACCTGGCCGCTCGCATGCGACACGCCGCGCGCGCGGGCGCCGGCGAGCCACTGCTTCCATTCGCGGCGCTCGGGGCCGGGGTGCAGCAAGGCGGCCTGCGCCAGGTCGCACAGCTTCTTCAACCGCCTGGCCATGGCCGGCGAGCACATCGGCGCCAGTCGCTCGCGCATCAGCGGCACCTTCACGATACCCGGCCAGCGGCCGCTGCCGTAGGCGACGATGGCGTCCACGTCGGATCGGCTGAAGTCGGGCGCATCGGTCCAGTTGGTGGCGATGCGCAAGTCGAGGTCCGGCAGCGCCGCGCGCAGGCGCGGCAGCCGGGGCAGCAGCCAGCGCGAGGCCAGCGTCGGCGGCAGCTGCAGCGTCAGCAC
>NZ_JACCWG010000229.1 GCF_013697775.1 Ramlibacter sp.
GTCGGGCGCGCTGCAGGACGCCCTGACCAGCGGCCGGCTGGACATCGCCGTGCTGTACAACGCCCAGCCCTCGCGCGAACTGGACATCACGCCACTGCTGGAAGAAGACCTGCTGCTGGTGCGCGCCAGGCCGCCCGGCCTGCACGAGGACCCGCCGCCCAGCCCGGTGGCGCTGGCCGACGTGGCCAAGCTGCCCCTGGTGATCCCGACTCGGCCGAATGCGATCCGCATGCACGTGGAAGCTGCCATGGCGGACATCGGCGCGAGGGCGAACGTGGCAATGGAGATCGATGGGGTGAATGCGATTCTGGATCTGGTGCTGGATGGGGCGGGCTGCGCGATCCTGTCGCGCAATGCGCTGTTGAATACGCCGCGGCCGTCGGCTTATACGGCGCAGCAGATCGGAACGCCGCCGCTGCGGATTCGGATCGATGTGGCGACCAGTTTGCAAAGGCCGGGGACGCCGGTGCAGAAGGCGACGTTGGAGTTGATTCGGGAGACCATCGCGAAAGTGTTTGCGAGGGCGTGAAATCCGATGTGCGGTCCTGGGTCCAGGCCCGTCCTATCGGATTTGTCCGACATGGAGGCAAGCAACTGTCGGGCAAACTCAGGAGCCGCTTCCTGCCGTGACCATGGATCATCACCTTTCCTCCGCCGTTCTGGAACTCCAGGAGCGAGCCCGCGCCGTTGTCGAGCGCGATATCGCACCCAAGGCCGCCCAGGTCGATGCCGAGTGCCTTTGGCCGGCGCACTCGATGAAAGCGCTCGCGGCTGCCGGTCTCGCAGGCCTGCAGGTGCCCGCTGAGCTTGGCGGACTCGGTCAACGGCTGCTGGCGCTTTCGGTCCTGACCGAAACGATCGGCCGAATCTGCCCCTCGTCGGCATTGTGCTTCGGGATGCACTGCGTCGGCACGGCAGTGCTCGCGGCCAAGGCGACCGATCTCCAGAAGGAGAAGTACCTCGTCCCGATCGCCCAAGGAAAACATACCACCAGCCTGGCGCTCTCCGAGGCGGGAACCGGTGGGCACTTCTACATCTCGGCAACGACGCTGGCCGAAGAGGGCGAGTCGTTCATTGTCGACGGCGAAAAGCAGTTCATCACGAACGGCGGCCATGCCGACTCGTACGTGATTTCGACGGTGGCGCAGGATGTGGCCACCGGCTCGCAGTCCGGCGACTTCAGCTGCCTGGTGCTCGATGCGGACACGCCCGGCCTCGAGTGGCAGCAGGCCTGGGCCGGGTTCGGCATGCGAGGCAACTCCTCCAGAGGCCTGCTCATCCACAAGGCGCGCGTGCCCCGCGGCAACCTGCTGGGCAACAAGGGCGACCAGGTCTGGTACGTCTTCGAGGTCATCGCGCCGTTCTTCCTGATGGCCATGGCCGGCACCTACCTGGGCATCGCGCAGTCCGCTGTCGAGGCGACGGGCATGCACCTGCGAAGCCGCAAGTACAGCCACACCGGTGACGCGCTGGGCGAGATCGACGCCTTGCAGAGCCGGTATGCGGCCATGTGGATCGCGCTGGAGAAGAGCCGGGGCCTGGTGCGTGAAGCTGCTTCGCGGGGCGACGCCGCCCACCCCGAAGCGCTGCCGTTCATCCTGGCTTGCAAGGCCGATGCGGCAGAAACCGCCGTTCACCTGGCCAACGAAGCAATGTCCTTGTGCGGCGGCATCGCGTACCGCGAGAACAGCCGCCTGGCGCAGATGCTCAGGGACGCGCGGGCAGGACACGTGATGGCGCCCACCACCGACCTTCTGAAGCTCTGGCTTGGCCGCGCGTTGCTTGGTGTGCCGCTGCTGTAAGCATGCCGGCCGCGTCCACTGTCGTTTTCAGCACCCCGAACGCCCCCGGCCGTCGCGAGGCCGAGTGGGTCGCCGACGTCCTGGCATCGCTCGACGAGCAGGCTTGCATCGAGATGGAGCCGATCGAGCAGGTCGGGTGGACCTCGGTTGAGGAGCCGCAGGTGGTCGTGCTCGCGCCGTCGCTGCCGCACCAGCTTGCCGCCGCGCGTGCCGCACACGCCCGCTGGCCCCAGACCCACCTCGTGCTGATCCAGCATGCCACCGACCTGGAGCGGCGCCGGCAGGAAATGGGAATCACCCCCATGCTGGGTCGGTACTGGTCGGTGGTGGAATCCGACGATTCGGCCGTGGAGGCAACCCTACGCCAGGCGCTGAAGTCGAGCCGGCAGCGCCGGCAGCTGCGCACCACGCTTGCCGCGGCCAACGTGAGAATGGCGCAGCCCAAGCCCGTCGCAGCGACCGAATACCAGCGGCTGATCACCTCGGAGCACCATCTCTCGAACTTCCTGCGGTATTCGGCCGCGGCGGTGTTCGGGATCGACTCGGACACGCGTGTGCTGTTCTGGAGCGAGGGCACGGCGAGCTTGCTGGACATCCCTGCCGCGCGGGCCCTGGGCAAAACGCTGGCACAGCTGCTGCCGTGGGCTGCGCCGCTGCTGCAGGAACTCCGAGAATTGAAATTCGGCACGCCGCGCACCGTCGAGCAGCTGGTGGATCTCCACGGGGAGCCGCGAGCCGTGGAGGCGCTGCTGTCCGCGACCGCCGACAATGCAGCGACGCCGATGGGCGCCACGGTCGTCCTTCGGGACGTCACCGCTCGCCGCAAAGCGCAGGAGCAGCTGCGCGAGGCCAACCTGACGCTGCAGGACCTCGTGTCCGCGCGCACGCAGGAGCTCGAGAAGAGCCAACAGGCCCTGATGCAGGCGCAAAAGCTCGAAGCTGTCGGCAAGCTCACGGGCGGCGTGGCGCATGACTTCAACAATGTCCTGCAGATCATCGGCAGCAACTTGCAGCTGCTGCAGGTGCGTCTGGCCGAAGATTCGGACGAGGCCGCTCTCCTGCGCGCCGCGCTGCAAGCGGTCGATCGCGGCGCGAAGCTGTCTTCACAACTGCTCGCGTTCGCCAGGCGCCAGCCACTGGAGCCCGTGCCGCTCAACGTCAGCCGCCGTGTCGCGGAAATGGGTGATCTGCTGCGCCGCGCGCTCGGCGAAGACATCGAGCTTGAGACGGTGCTCGCGGCGCGCCTATGGACCGCCGTTGTCGATCCGAACCAGCTGGAGAACGTGATCCTCAACCTGGCGATCAACGCCCGCGATGCGATGCCCGAGGGAGGCAAGCTCACGATCGAAACCGCGAACACCATGCTGGATGACAGCTACGTGAGCGAGTTTCCGGATGTCTCATCGGGGCAGTACGTGATGGTCGCGGTGTCGGACACCGGCAGCGGCATGCCGCCCGAAGTGGTGGCCCGCGCGTTCGAGCCGTTCTTCACGACCAAGCCGGAGGGCAAGGGTACGGGACTGGGCCTGAGCATGGCCTACGGTTTCGCCAAGCAAAGCGGCGGGCACATCCGCATCTACAGCGAACCGGGGAGCGGGACATCGGTCAAGCTTTACCTGCCGCGTTCGCACGAAAAAGAGCTCGTGCTGCCGCATCGCTCTTCCGGCCCGATCGAGGGGGGCTCCGAGACCATCCTGGTCGTGGAGGACGACCTGGCCGTGCAAGCCGCAGTCGTGAACATGCTGCAGTCCCTGGGCTACCGCGTGGTTCGTGCCAACGACGCGCAGGCCGCGCTGACGATCCTGCAAAGCGGCCTCCACATCGACCTGCTGTTCACCGATGTGGTCATGCCCGGCCCGCTTCGGAGCCCCGAGCTCGCGCGCCGGGCGAAGTCTCTCTTTCCCGACCTGGGCGTGCTGTTCACAAGCGGGTACACACAGAACGCAATTGTCCATGGCGGCAAGCTCGACCCGGGCGTGGAGCTTCTGAGCAAACCGTATCGGCAGGAGGACCTCGCGCGCAAGGTCAGGCAGATCCTGGCGCAGCGGCGCCCGGCCGGGGCGCAGGCGGCCCAAGTCACTCAGGTGCCGCGCATTTTGCTGGTGGAAGACGAAGCCGATCTGCGCGACACGACGGTCCAGCTGCTGAACCTTCTCGGCTGCCAGGCCTTGGCGGTCGATTCGGCGGAAGCCGCACAGGAACTGCTCGCGCGCGAGCAGTTCGACCTGTTGATGACGGATCTGCGCCTGCCGGGGCGCAGCGGCGTCGAGCTGGCGCGAGACGCTGCGCTTCGGTACCCCGGGATGCGGCTGGTGATTTGCTCGGGCTACGGCGCTGCCGCCGACTTGCCCGCGGATGTCGTCGCAGAAAGGCTGTCCAAGCCCTACGCCTTTGCTGAACTTGAAGCGCTGGTAAAGACGCTCGGCACCGGGCGCTAGTGTAGTGCGCGCGAATTAGTTAAACTTTCGCTCGAAGGCATACTCCGATGGCCAAGGGGGTGTGATGCCATGCGGGTCGCCAAGTCGATTGAGCTGGATGGGCAGACGCAGCAGGAGCTTCG
>NZ_JACCWG010000247.1 GCF_013697775.1 Ramlibacter sp.
GCCGGGACCAGCACGCCGTCGGCGCGGTAGCGTGCCATCAGCAGCTGCTGCGCTCCGAGCGCCTCGTGGCGCTCCCGCGTGAACGGCGGCGCGTAGCGGCGGACCAGCCCGTTGTGGGAGGGCACCTTCTCCAGCGCGTCGCGCACGGCGGCGCGGTCGGCCGTGCCGGCCAGCTGGATGGCGCGCGCCAGGATGTGCGTCATGTCGTAGGCATGGGCCACGCCCACCGGGCTGGCGATCTGCTCGATGCCCGCCAGGTCCACCGCCTTGCGCGCGGCGGCCATGAAGCGCGCCAGCGGCTCGCGCTGCGCACGGAAGAAGCTGAAGGTCTGGACCACGCTGAAATCCACCTGCCCGAGCGCCGGGCCGGACTCCTGGAAGAAGCGCCCGCCGGTGATTCCCCAGTGGCTGACCAGCGGGATGCGCTGCGCCGCGGGCAGCTGCGCCACCTCGCGCACCAGCAGCGCGGCCTCGTCGTCGTTGGCCACCAGCACCACCGCCTGCGCGCCCTGTTCGCGCAAGGCGCTGTATTTGTCCACCAGCGTCTTCTCGGTCCAGTTGTACCAGGCGGTGCCGACCACGGCCGGATGCGCGTGCGCCACGGTGAACTTCTGCGCGGCGGCCAGGTTGCTGCGGCCCCAGGCCGTGTTGGTCAGCAGCAGGCCGACACGGCCCAGGCCGCGCTGCGCGGCGCTCTGCATCATGAACGGCATGGCCAGGCTGTCGCGCAGCGACAGGCGGAACACGTAGTTGGGGTTGCTGCCGTTGTCAACGATCGCGTCGGCGGCCGACCACACGGCCAGGAACGGCAGGCCGGCCTGGCGCAGCACCGGCAGCTGCTCGATCACCACCGGGCTGAACCGGCCGCCGAACACGGCCAGCACGCGCGGGTCGGCAGCGAATTCACGGATGTTGGTGATGCCGCGCGCGGCGATGGAGCGGTGGTCCTTGGTGGCGACTTCCAGCGGCCGGCCGCCCAGCACGCCGCCGGCGTCGTTGATCTCGCGCACGGCGATGCGCACGCCCTGTTCGACGGCCTGCGCGGAGGTGCTGTTGGTGAGGCCGAACTCGCCGTCGATGCCCAGCACCACCGCTTGCGGCTGGGCGCGGGCGAACAGCGGAGCGAGGCCGAGCACGCCGCAGGCCGCGCGCCGCGTGAGCCGGGCAGAAGTCCGGTGTGCACCCGTCATGGAGTCTCCCAACTGAACAGTCAATCGGCGCCACTTTAGAGCGGAGATTCCTACAAAAGGGTAGGACAAAACCGCATTCTTGCTGCGCCGGCCCCACTGCCGCGCTCGCGCTTTTAAGCTGAGCCGTGTGCTCTTGTCGGCATGCCAAACGTCCAACCCAGGGAGACCGTTCCATGAACTCGCTGCCCCTCTTCGCGCGCCGCCTGGGAGCGGCCTTCGTCTTCGGCCTCGCGGCCCTGCTGGCCGGCTGCGCAGCGCCCGGCGGGCCGCCCTGCGCGGCGGGTCCGGACATGGCCTGCACCAGCGAAGGCGCGGTGCGCGGCGTGGTGGAGAACGGCACGCTGGCGTTCAAGGGCATTCCGTATGCGGCGGCGCCAGTCGGGCCGCTGCGCTGGCGCCCGCCGCAGGCGCCGCAGCCCTGGCAGGGCGTGCGCGATGCCACGCGCTTCGGCGCGGTCTGCCCGCAGCTCGATGGCCAGCAGGCGATCGGCGAGGAGGACTGCCTGACCGTGAACGTCTGGGTGCCGCAGCCGCGGCCCGCGCGTGCGCTGCCGGTGATGGTGTTCCTGCCGGGCGGCGGCAACCATGCGTTCTCCGGCCAGGGCGCGCCGGTGTTCGGCGGCGTCGGCTACAACGGAGAGCAGCTGGTGCCGCGCGGCGTGGTGTTCGTCAGCTTCAACAACCGGCTGGGCGCGCTGGGCTTTCTTGCGCATCCGGCATTGGGCGCCGAGCGTGCCGAGCGCGTGTCGGGCAACTACGGCAGCCTGGACCAGATCGCGCTGCTGCGCTGGGTGCAGCGCAACATCGGGTCGTTCGGCGGCGATGCGCGCAAGGTCACGCTGTTCGGTACATCGGCCGGCGGCGGCAGCATCTGCGCGCTGATGACGGCGCCCGCCGCACGCGGCCTGTTCCACGCGGCAGCGATGGAAAGCGGCGTGCCCACCGGCTGCGAACTGCAGACGCTGCAGGAGGCGCAGGACGGCAGCGGCCAGCGCGTGGCGCAGGCGCTGGGCTGCACCGGCGCCGACGCGGCGGCCTGCCTGCGCGGCAAGAGCACGGCCGACGTGGTGAAGGCGCTGCCCGGTGGCTTCGGCCTGTTCTCGCGGCTGTACGGCCCGAACATGGACGGCATGGTATTTCCCGAGCAGCCCATTGCCGCCATCGGCGCGGGACGGCACAGCCACATGCCGGCGATCGTCGGCAACTCCACCGACGAGACCATGCTGTGGGCGACCTCGGCCGGTCCGGTGAACGACGCGGAGGGGCTGGACGCCGCGCTGGCCAAGCTGTTCGGCGCACAGGCCGTGCCGCGCATCCGGGCCATGTACCCGCTGGCGGACTTCCCGACGCCGCGCGACGCCATGGTGCGCATTTCCACCGACGCCTTCTTCACCTGCCAGAGCGCGCGCGTGGCCCGCGCGCTGGCGCAGCACCAGCGCGAGCCGGTGTACCGCTACCTGTTCGCGCACACGCTGCAGAACGACGCCGAGCTGCGCGGCCAGCGCGCGGTGCACACCATCGAGCACGTGTTCTTCTTCCCGTGGCAGGGCAGCTACAAGCCCATGGCCGACGACCTGGCGGTGCAGCGGCTGATGGTGGGCCAGTGGAGCAGCTTCGCCCGCACCGGAGCCGCGGAGGCACCATGGCGCCCGGTGGGCGCCGACGACAGCTACCTCCTGATCGCGCCCGAAGCGGCGATGCGCGCCGGCGCGGCGCACGCGAAGTGCGAGTTCTGGAACTCCGTGCGGCTGCCGTCGCCGCACCTGTGAACGGCCCGGGCGTTCAGGAGCCCGGCAGGCGGATGTCGGTCATCTTCCAGGTGGCGAAGCCCGAACGCTCGAACACGAAGCCCACGCCGCCGGGCGCCGCATCGCCGTTCCGCGCGCGGGAGAGCAGCACGCGGTTGGCGCCGCTGCGCTCCATGGTCCAGCGCGGCCCGTCCGCGCCGTCCGCACGCGGCGCGGCGG
>NZ_JACCWG010000258.1 GCF_013697775.1 Ramlibacter sp.
ACCATCGAGAGTGCCAGCAGCCAATAGGTGTTGCGCAGGACGCGGTTGCGCTGCTCGACCGAGGTGACGCCGCTGCCGGCACCGTAGTTCTGAACTGTCTGTTCCATTCGAGTCCTCCGCCTGAAGGCGATTGGGAGCTATGAGTAACGCGCGGGATTCTAGTTCCCGATGCAAACGCGCGCAGACCCTTCGTCGAGTTCCGAACGCGCCGACCCGGACGATACAATTCGTCGCCTCGGGCCCGGCACATATGCCGATCGAGGCGGCCACTTCAAGGCCACCCCAAAAAGAGCCCTCGTGTCTGCCTCCCTGCTGCCCGACCACGCCCTGGCCCTGCTGGCCCTCGCCGACGGCTCGGTGTTCATCGGCAGATCGATCGGCGCGCCCGGCACGACGACCGGCGAGGTGGTGTTCAACACCGCGCTCACCGGCTACCAGGAAATCCTCACCGACCCGAGCTATTGCCGGCAGATCGTCACCCTGACTTATCCGCACATCGGCAACTACGGCACCAACCGCGAGGACGTCGAGTCGGCGCAGGTGTTCGCCGCCGGCCTGGTGGTCAAGGACGTGCCCGCGCGGGCGTCGAATTTCCGCAGCGACTCGTCGCTCGGCGACTACCTGCGCGGTGCGAATACGGTCGGCATCGCCGGCATCGATACGCGGCGCCTGACGCGCCACTTGCGCACGAAGGGCGCCCAGAACGGCTGCATCGTCGCCCTCGCGCAGGGCGCGGCGATGGCGCCGGGGGCGGTCGAGGACGCGATCGCCGGGGCCCGCGCGACGCCGAGCATGGCCGGCCTGGACCTCGCCAAGGTCGTCAGCGTGCGCGAGCCGTACGAGTGGAAGGAAACGACCTGGGCGCTCGGGCGCGGCTACGGCGCGCTCAAGGACGCGCGCTTTCACGTCGTCGCCTATGACTTCGGCGTCAAGCACAACATCCTGCGCCTGCTCGCGGAACGCGGCTGCCGGGTCACCGTCCTGCCCGCCGAGACGCCGGCCGCGCAGGTGTTGGCGGAGGCCCCCGACGGCGTCTTTCTCGCCAACGGCCCGGGCGATCCGGAGCCGTGCGACTACGCGATCGCGGCAACCCGCGAGCTCATCGAGCGCGGCCTGCCGACCTTCGGCATCTGCCTCGGCCACCAGATCATGGCGCTGGCCTGCGGCGCGCGCACCTACAAGATGAAATTCGGCCACCACGGCGCCAACCACCCGGTCAAGGACCTCGATACCGGCCGGGTCAGCATCACGAGCCAGAACCACGGCTTCGCGGTCGACGAGAAGACGCTGCCGGCCAACCTGCGCCCCACGCACGTGAGCCTGTTCGACGGCACCCTGCAGGGCCTGGTGCGCACCGACCGGCCGGCGTTCTGCTTCCAGGGCCACCCTGAAGCCTCGCCCGGGCCGCACGACATCGGCTACCTGTTCGACCGGTTCACCGGCCTGATGGCCGAGAACAAACAGAAGAAGTAAGAGCCATGCCGAAGCGCACAGACATCCAATCCATCCTCATCATCGGCGCCGGCCCGATCGTCATCGGCCAGGCCTGCGAGTTCGACTACTCCGGCGTGCAGGCCTGCAAGGCGCTGCGCGAGGAGGGCTACAAGGTCATCCTGATCAACAGCAACCCGGCGACGATCATGACCGACCCGGCCACGGCCGACGTCACCTACATCGAGCCGATCACCTGGCAGACGGTCGAGAAAATCATCGCCAAGGAAAGGCCCGACGCCGTCCTGCCCACCATGGGCGGGCAGACGGCACTGAACTGCGCGCTGGACCTGTGGCGCCACGGCGTGCTGGACAAGTACCAGGGCGCGGCCACGGGCAAGCCGGTGGAGCTGATCGGCGCCACCCCCGAAGCCATCGACAAGGCCGAGGACCGCCTGAAGTTCAAGGATGCGATGACCCGCATCGGCCTGGGCTCCGCGCGCTCGGGCATTGCGCATTCGCTGGAAGAAGCCTGGGCGGTGCAAAAGCAGCTGGGTTTCCCGGCCGTCATCCGCCCCAGCTTCACGCTGGGCGGCACCGGCGGCGGCATCGGCTACAACGCCGAGGAATTCGAGACCATCTGCAAGCGCGGCCTGGAAGCCTCGCCCACCAGC
This sequence comes from Ramlibacter sp., assembly GCF_013697775.1. Taxonomy (GTDB): domain Bacteria; phylum Pseudomonadota; class Gammaproteobacteria; order Burkholderiales; family Burkholderiaceae_C; genus Ramlibacter. Next base: position 2,106 of record NZ_JACCWG010000258.1, read on the forward strand.
GAACTGCTGATCGAGGAGTCGCTGCTCGGCTGGAAAGAGTTCGAGATGGAGGTGGTGCGCGACAAGAAGGACAACTGCATCATCGTCTGCTCCATCGAGAACCTGGACCCGATGGGCGTGCATACCGGCGACTCGATCACCGTGGCGCCGGCACAGACCTTGACCGACAAGGAATACCAGATCCTGCGCAACGCCTCGCTGGCGGTGCTGCGCGAGATCGGCGTGGACACGGGGGGCTCGAACGTGCAGTTCGCCATCAACCCCGAAGACGGCCGCATGGTTGTGATCGAGATGAACCCGCGCGTGTCGCGCTCGTCCGCGCTGGCATCCAAGGCCACGGGCTTCCCGATCGCCAAGGTGGCGGCCAAGCTGGCCGTGGGCTACACGCTGGACGAGCTGCGCAACGAGATCACCGGCGGCGCCACGCCGGCGAGCTTCGAGCCCAGCATCGACTACGTGGTGACCAAGATCCCGCGCTTTGCCTTCGAGAAATTCAAGGACGCGAACGACCGCCTCACCACGCAGATGAAGTCGGTGGGCGAGGTCATGGCCATGGGCCGCACCTTCCAGGAAAGCTTCCAGAAGGCGCTGCGCGGCCTGGAGGTCGGCGTCGACGGCCTGAACCAGAAGACCGTGGACCGCGAGGAACTGGAAAAGGAACTGGGCGAACCCGGGCCGGAACGCATCTGGTACGTGGGCGACGCGTTCGGCATGGGCCTGTCGGTGGACGAGGTGTACGACCTTACCAAGATCGACAAGTGGTTCCTGGTGCAGATCGAGGAAATCGTGAAGATCGAAATCGACCTGGACAAGCTCACCGCGGAAAAAGGCGAGGGCGCACTGGCGTCGCTGGACGAACCCACGCTGCGCGCGCTCAAGCGCAAGGGCTTTTCCGACCGCCGCCTGGCCAAGCTGCTCAAGACCACCGACAAGGCGGTGCGCGACTTGCGCAAGACGCTGAACGTGCGCCCGGTCTACAAGCGGGTGGACACCTGCGCCGCCGAGTTCGCCACCAACACCGCCTACATGTACTCGACGTATGAGGACGAGTGCGAGGCAGAGCCGACGAACAACAAGAAGATCATGGTGCTGGGCGGCGGGCCCAACCGCATCGGCCAGGGCATCGAGTTCGACTACTGCTGCGTGCACGCGGCGCTGGCCCTGCGCGAGGACGGCTACGAGACCATCATGGTCAACTGCAACCCGGAGACCGTGTCCACCGACTACGACACCTCCGACCGCCTGTACTTCGAGCCGCTGACGCTGGAAGACGTGCTGGAGATCGTCGACAAGGAAAAGCCCGAAGGCGTGATCGTGCAATACGGCGGCCAGACGCCGCTGAAGCTGGCGCTGGGCCTGGAGGCCGAGGGTGTGCCCATCATCGGCACCAGCCCCGACATGATCGACGCCGCAGAGGACCGCGAGCGCTTCCAGAAGCTGCTGCACGAACTCGGCCTGCGCCAGCCGCCCAATGCCACCGCGCGCACCGAGGCCGAGGCGCTGGAGAAGGCGCAGGCGCTGGGCTACCCGCTGGTGGTGCGCCCCAGCTACGTGCTGGGCGGCCGCGCCATGGAGATCGTGCACGAGCAGCGCGACCTGGAGCGCTACATGCGCGAAGCCGTGAAGGTCTCCAACGACTCGCCGGTGCTGCTGGACCGCTTCCTGAACGACGCCATCGAATGCGACGTGGACTGCATCTGCGACGGCCAGCGCGTGTTCATCGGCGGCGTGATGGAGCACATCGAGCAGGCCGGGGTGCACTCGGGCGACTCGGCCTGTTCGCTGCCGCCGTATTCGCTGTCGCCTGCCACGGTGGAAGAACTCAAGGTGCAGACCGCGGCCATGGCGCGCGGTCTGAAGGTGGTCGGCCTGATGAACGTGCAGTTCGCCATCCAGGAGCTCGACGGCAAGGACGTGATCTTCGTGCTGGAAGTGAACCCGCGGGCGTCGCGCACCGTGCCCTACGTCAGCAAGGCCACCGGCATCCAGCTGGCCAAGGTGGCGGCGCGCTGCATGGTCGGCCAGTCGCTGGACGCGCAAGGCATCACCCACGAGGTGACGCCGCCCTACTTCAGCGTGAAGGAGGCGGTGTTTCCGTTCGTGAAGTTCCCGGGCGTGGACACCATCCTCGGCCCGGAGATGAAGTCCACCGGCGAGGTGATGGGCGTGGGCAAGACCTTCGGCGAAGCCTTCGTCAAGAGCCAGCTGGGCGCGGGCACCCGCCTGCCGACGGCGGGCAAGGTGTTCCTGACCGTCAAGGAAAGCGACAAGCCGCGCGCGGTGGCGGTGGCGCGCGAGTTGGCGGCCATGGGCTTCGAACTGGCGGCCACCAAGGGCACGGCGGCCGCCATCGGCGCCGCAGGCATTGCCTGCCAGACGGTGAGCAAGGTGGCCGAGGGCCGGCCGCACATCGTGGACATGATCAAGAACAACGAGATCGTGATGGTGGTCAACACGGTGGAGGAGCGGCGCAACGCCATCGCGGATTCGCGCGCCATCCGCACCTCCGCGCTGCAGGCCCGCGTAACCACCTTCACCACCATCGCCGGCGCCGAGGCCGCGGTGGAGGGCATGAAGCAGATGGACAACCTGGACGTCTACAGCGTGCAGGAGCTGCACGCGCAGCTGGCCTGAAGCGCCGCCCTATAATCGGAGCATCGAAGAAAGAACCGCCGGGCGGCAACGCCCGGCGGTTTTGCATTGTGGAGCGAGCAAACATGGTCACCATTCCTATCACCAAGCGCGGGGCGGAAAAGCTCAAGGCGGAACTGCATCGCCTGAAAACAGTGGACCGTCCGGGCGTCATCAACGCCATCGCCGAGGCGCGGGCCCAGGGCGACCTGTCCGAGAACGCGGAGTACGAGGCCGCCAAGGACCGCCAGGGTTTCATCGAAGGCCGCATCCAGGAGATCGACAGCAAGCTGGCCGCGGCGCAGATCATCGACCCCGCCGCGGTGGACGCCGAAGGCCGCGTGGTGTTCGGCGCCACCGTGGAGCTGGAGGAGCAAACCAGTGGCGAAACCGTGCGCTACCAGATCGTCGGCGAAGACGAGGCCGACCTGAAGCTGGGCCTGATCAACGTGTCCAGCCCGATCGGCCGCGCCCTGATCGGCAAGGAAGAGGGCGACACCGCCGAAGTGCAGGCACCCGGCGGCATCAAGCGCTACGAAATCGTCGCGGTCCAGTACATCTGAGCCGCATGGGCTTCAAGGCGCGCCTCCCGCTTCTGGCCGCCGCGCTCTGGTGGGGCAGCCTGACGGCCATCGGCTTCATGGCCGTGCCGCTGCTGTTCGCCAACCTGCCCACGCCGGCACTCGCCGGCGGCATGGCCGCCAAGCTCTTTTCCGCGCAGACCTGGCTGTCGCTGGGGTGCGGGGTGGTGCTGCTGTATGCCAATCACTCCACCGTTCGCCCTGAGCCTGTCGAAGGGCCCGCCCAGGCTTCGACAAGCTCAGCCCGAACGGAGGTGCCAGCCCGAACGGAAGCGATGCCAGTCCGAACCGAAGCCTGGGCGCTCGCCGGGCTGATCCTGGCCTTGCTGGTGGAATTTGCCGTGGCGCCGCGCATCGTCGCGCGCCAGAACCTGGCGCTGTGGCACAGCGCGGGCAGCGCGATGTATCTGGCGCAGTGGGCCTGCGCCGTCATCGCGCTGTGGAAGCTCAGCCGAGTTGGCGCTTCTTGACCGAGCTTTTCTTGTCCTTGGACTTCTTCACCTTGCCGCCGGACGTGAGGCGCTCGTTGCCCAGCACGCGCACGTGCTTGACTTCCGGGCGCTGGCCGCCGCGCGAGCTGTACTTCAGGACCTTGTATTCGCGCGGGCCGGCCTTGCGGTCCTCGTCCTTGGCACGCTCCTTGTCGGCTTGCGGGCGCCACAGCACCAGCAGCTTGCCGATGTGCTGGATGGGAGCGGCGTTCAGCTCGTCGGCGAGCTGCTGATACAGGGCCTCACGCGCGGGGCGGTCGTCGCCCAGCACGCGGATCTTGATCAGTCCGTGGGAGCCGAGCGCGGCATCGGTCTCTTTTTTCACGGCCGGTGTCAGGCCATCGCTGCCGATCATCACGACCGGGTCGAGATGGTGGGCTTCGGCTCGATGCGCTTTGCGCTCGGCCACAGTCAGTTGAATCGCAGGCATAGCGCCTATTATCTTCCTTGCAACGAGCGCCGCATGAAAGTCAAAACCAAGAGCAAGAAAGTCAACAAGGCATGGTTGAACGACCATGTCAACGATCCCTACGTCAAACTGGCGGCCAGGGAGGGCTACCGCGCCCGCGCCGCCTACAAGCTCAAGGAGATGGACGAGGCCCTGCACCTCATCAAGCCGGGCCACGTGGTAGTGGACCTTGGCTCGGCGCCGGGCGCCTGGAGCCAGTACGTGCGGCGCAAGCTCTCCCCGGCGGGCGCGGCGGTGGGTGAGCTCAACGGCACCATCATCGCCATGGACATCATTCCGATGGAACCCGTGGAAGGCGTGCAGTTCCTGCAGGGCGACTTCCGAGAGCCGGAGGTGCTGGCCGCGCTGGAAAAGCTGCTGGCCGGCCGCAAGGTGGACGTGGTGGTCTCGGACATGGCGCCCAACCTGTCGGGCATCGCCGCGGCCGACGCCGCCCGCATCTCGCACCTGGTGGAGCTGGCGGTCGATTTCGCCTGCAACCACGTCAAGCCCGAGGGCGCGCTGATCACCAAGGTGTTCCACGGCAGCGGTTACAGCCAGCTGTCCAAGCTGTTCAAGGAGCGCTTCCGGGTGGTCAAGCCGATGAAGCCGAAGGCATCCCGTGACAAATCCTCCGAAACCTTCCTGGTCGGGATCGGTCCCAAGATGCCGGCCCCGCAGGATGCCGGCTGACGCGCATATGCTGTGAACCCCTAGGGACTCCGTTGCGCATTTGCATCTTTCCATGTCTTGAAACGCCTAGAATGAGCAGCATCTGGGCCTAGACATGGGCGCATAGTCCCTCGGAGACACAGTTGAACAATCAGTGGTTTTCCAAGATCGCCGTCTGGCTGGTGATCGCCCTGGTGTTATTCACCGTATTCAAGCAGTTCGATACCCGTGGTGCCGCAGGCGCTTCGGTGATGGGCTATTCGGACTTCCTCGAGGAAGTCCGGAACAAGCACATCAAGAACGCGGTGATCCAGGAAGGCCAGGGCGGCACGGAAATCATCGCCCTCACCAACGACGACCGCAAGGTGCGCACCACCGCCACCTACCTCGACCGCGGCCTGGTCGGCGACCTCATCAACAACGGCGTGAAGTTCGACGTCAAGCCGCGCGAAGAAGGCTCGCTGCTCATGACCCTGCTGGTCAGCTGGGGCCCCATGCTGCTGCTGATCGGCGTGTGGATCTACTTCATGCGGCAGATGCAGGGCGGCGGCAAGGGTGGGGCCTTCAGCTTCGGCAAGAGCAAGGCCCGCATGCTCGACGAGAGCAGCAACCAGGTGACCTTTGCCGACGTGGCCGGCTGCGACGAAGCCAAGGAAGAAACCAAGGAAGTCGTCGACTTCCTGAAGGACCCGCAGAAATTCCAGAAGCTGGGCGGGCGCATTCCGCGCGGCCTGCTGCTGGTCGGCCCTCCGGGCACCGGCAAGACGCTGCTGGCCAAGGCCATCGCCGGCGAAGCCAAGGTGCCGTTCTTCTCGATCTCCGGCTCCGACTTCGTCGAGATGTTCGTCGGCGTGGGCGCAGCCCGCGTGCGCGACATGTTCGAGAACGCCAAGAAGAATGCGCCGTGCATCATCTTCATCGATGAAATCGACGCGGTCGGCCGCCAGCGCGGCGCCGGCCTGGGCGGGGGCAACGACGAGCGCGAGCAGACCTTGAACCAGATGCTGGTCGAGATGGACGGCTTCGAGACCAACCTGGGCGTGATCGTGATCGCGGCCACCAACCGGCCCGACATCCTGGACGCCGCGCTGCTGCGCCCGGGACGCTTCGACCGCCAGGTCTACGTGACGCTGCCCGACATCCGCGGCCGCGAGCAGATCCTGAACGTGCACATGCGCAAGGTGCCGATCGGCCAGGACGTCAACGCCAGCATCATCGCCCGCGGCACGCCCGGCATGTCCGGCGCCGACCTGGCCAACCTGTGCAACGAAGCGGCGCTGATGGCCGCGCGCCGCAACGCGCGCGTGGTCGAGATGCAGGACTTCGAAAAGGCCAAGGACAAGATCATCATGGGCCCGGAGCGCAAGTCCATGGTCATGCCCGAGGAAGAGCGGCGCAACACCGCCTACCACGAGTCCGGCCATGCGCTCATCGGCAAGATGCTGCCCAAGTGCGACCCGGTGCACAAGGTCACCATCATCCCGCGCGGCCGCGCGCTAGGCGTGACCATGAGCCTTCCCGAGCAGGACCGCTATTCTTACGACCGCGAATACATGCTCAGCCAGATCGCCATGCTGTTCGGCGGCCGGATCGCGGAGGAGGTGTTCATGAACCAGATGACCACCGGCGCTTCGAACGACTTCGAGCGGGCCACGCACCTGGCGCGCGACATGGTCATGCGCTACGGCATGACCGACGCGCTGGGGCCGATGGTCTATGCGGAAAACGAGGGCGAGGTGTTCCTCGGCCGCTCGGTCACCAAGACAACCAACATCTCCGAACAGACCATGCAGAAGGTCGACGAGGAAGTGCGCCGGATCATCGACCAGCAGTACACGCTGGGGCGCCGGCTGGTCGAGGACAACAAGGGCAAGATGCACGCCATGGCCAAGGCGCTGCTCGAGTGGGAAACCATCGACGCCGAGCAGATCGACGACATCATGTCCGGCAAGGACCCGCGTCCGCCCAAGGACTTCACGCCGCGCACGCCGCCCACCGGCGGCTCGGGCGGCACGCCCGTTGCCGCCAATCCGGCACCGACGACCGCCTGAACGTCAAGGTTCGGCAAAGCTTGAAAAAGGGGCCCGCATGGCCCCTTTTTCGTTACGCGCTGTCGCACAATTCCGGGCATGCAATGGCAAACCGCGCGTTTCACCATCGATCTCGCCCGCCCGCGGGTGATGGCCGTGGTGAATGTCACGCCCGATTCCTTCTCCGACGGCGGCCGCTTCTTCAGCACCGCCAATGCGCTGCGGCGCTGCGAACAGGCCATCGCCGAAGGCGCGGACATCCTCGACCTGGGCGGTGAATCCAGCCGGCCCGGCACGCCGCCGGTGCCGCTGGAAGACGAACGCGCCCGGGTGCTGCCGGTGCTGCGCGAGGCGGTGGCCCTGGGCGTGCCGATTTCCGTGGACACGTACAAGCCCGAATTGATGCGCGAGGCGCTGGACCTGGGCGCCGACATCGTCAACGACATCTGGGCGCTGCGGCAGCCCGGCGCGCGCGAGGCCGTGGCCGCGCACGGGAGCTGCGGCGTCTGCCTGATGCACATGCACGGCGAGCCCCGCACCATGCAGCGCCAGCCGATGCAGGGCGACGCGGTGCCACAGGTGCGCGGCTTCCTGCGCGACGCCACCGCAGCGCTGCTGGAACGCGGCGTGGCGCGCGGCCGCATCGCCTGGGACGCAGGCATCGGCTTCGGCAAGACGGTCGAACAGAATTTCGCGCTGCTCGCGCGCCAGCACGAACTGCTGGCTGACGGCTACCCGCTGCTGGCGGGGTGGTCGCGCAAATCTTCGCTGGGCACCGTCACCGGCCAGCCGGTGAACGAGCGGATGGCCGCCAGCGTGGCCGCGGCCGTGCTGGCGGTGGAGCGCGGCGCCCGCGTGGTGCGGGTGCACGACGTCGCCGACACCGTCGCGGCGCTCAAGGTGTGGCAGGCCACCATCGCGCAGGTCGCCACGCAAGAACAACGATCACAAGAAAGCCCTTCGCCATGAGCAGAACCTATTTCGGCACCGACGGCATCCGCGGCACGGTCGGCCACGAACCCATCACGCCCGACTTCGTGCTGCGCCTGGGCCACGCCGTCGGCCGCGTGCTCAAGCGCACCGAGGAGCGGCCCACGGTGCTGATCGGCAAGGACACGCGCATCTCCGGCTACATGCTGGAAAGCGCGCTGGAGTCGGGCTTCAACTCGGCCGGCGTCGACGTGGTGCTGCTCGGCCCGCTGCCCACGCCCGGCGTGGCCTATCTCACGCGCGCGCAGCGCGCCAGCCTGGGCGTGGTGATCAGCGCCAGCCACAACCCGTACCCGGACAACGGCATCAAGTTCTTCAACGCGCAGGGCGCCAAGCTGTCGGACGAGTGGGAGCAGGAGGTCGAGGCCGCGCTGTCGCAGCCGCCGGTCTGGGCCGACTCGGGCTCGCTCGGGCGCGCGCGCCGCCTGGACGACGCGCCGGGCCGCTACATCGAGTTCTGCAAAAGCACCTTTCCCAACCACCTCACATTGAAGGGCCGCAAGATCGCCATCGACGCGGCCAACGGCGCGGCGTACCACATCGCGCCCAAGGTGTTCCACGAGCTGGGGGCCGACACCTTCTGCATCGGCTGCGCCCCGGACGGCCTGAATATCAACGACCATTGCGGCGCCACCCATCCCGATGCGCTGGTCGAGCACGTGAAGCAGCACGGCGCCGACTTCGGTGTGGCGCTGGACGGCGACGCCGACCGCGTGCAGCTGGTGGACAGCGCGGGCCGCCTCTACAACGGCGACGAGCTGCTCTACCTGATGGTGACGGACCGGCTGGACCGCGGCGACAAGGTCGTCGGCGCGGTCGGCACGCTCATGACCAACATGGCGGTGGAACTGGCGCTGAAGGCGCGCGGCGTCGAGTTCGTCCGTGCCAAGGTCGGCGACCGCTACGTGCTGGAAGAGCTGGAGAAGCGCGGCTGGCTGCTGGGCGGCGAGGGCTCCGGCCACCTGCTGTGCCTGGACAAGCACACCACCGGCGACGGCTTGGTCAACGCGTTGCAGGTGCTGCAGGCCGTGGCCCGCAGCGGCCGCAGCCTGTCGCAGCTGATGGAAGGCGTGCGCCTGTTCCCGCAGTCGCTCATCAACGTGCGGCTGAAGCCGGGCCAGGACTGGCAAAAGAGCGGCCAGCTCGCCGGCGAGCGCGAGCGGCTCGAGCACGAGCTCAACGGCAGCGGCCGCGTGCTGATCCGCCCCAGCGGCACCGAGCCGGTGCTGCGCGTGATGGTGGAGGCGGCCGATGAGCGTATGGCCACCGAAGGCGCGCAGCGGCTGGCAGATGCCGTGCGCGCGGCCTGAGCGTCCAGACCCCGCACAGCACCGGGCGCCCGCGCGGCCGTTTCAAAACGTCACTGCCCGTGAATTTTCCGCCAATGGCGCCGGAAATGGCCGAGCTACCCATTTACCGCTGAGCATCCATATGGCTCAGCCATGACACTCCCCGCTATGCGGCCGCGTGGAGGCGGCCGTTTGTTCATCAAACGGGGACTCATCGATGCGATTCAATACTTGGCGGCAGGGCCTGGCCTGCCTGGCGTCCGCATGCCTGCTCGCCGCGTGCGGCGGCGGCGACGACTCTGACGATCACAACAACGCGGCGGCTTCGGCCGACGGCGGCACGGCGATGAACGCCGCGGCCGGCGACGTGGCCGCCGTGTACGTGCCGCAGGCCGCACCGGCAGCTGCCGGCCGCGGCGGCGCGCCGGCCGGCTTCAGCCGCTACATCGTGGAATTCCACGGCAATGTCGAGGGTCACGCCGAGCACGCGCGCGGCCTGGCCGCGGCGCACCGCGGCAACCTGGTGCACACCTACAGCCATGCGCTCAAGGGCTTCACCGTGATGGTGCCCGACGCGGCGGCCGACGCCTTCGTCCTGGCGATGCACAACAACCCGAACGTGGACCACGTGGAGCTGGACCAGGTGGTCACGCGCACCGGCGTGCAAAGCAGTCCCGACTGGGGCCTGGACCGCATCGACCAGCGCGAGCTGCCGCTCAGCGCCAGCTACAGCTATGCGGGCACCGGCAGCGGCGTGCGAGCGTACATCATCGATTCCGGCATCCGCGCCACGCACGCCGACTTCGGCGGCCGCGTGCTTCCCGGCTACACGGCCATCGCCGACGGCTGGGGCACCAACGACTGCCACGGCCACGGCACGCACGTGGCGGGCACCGTGGGCGGCGCGACCTGGGGAATGGCCAAGGGCGTGAGCCTGGTGCCCGTGCGCGTGCTGGGCTGCGACGGCACCGGCCTGATCAGCGGCATCATCGCCGGCATCGATTGGATGGTGGCGAACGCGCCGCGTCCGGCGGTGGCCAACATGTCGATCGGCGCGGGCGCCTCGACCTCGTTCGACGCCGCGGTCGCCCGTGCGGTATCCGCCGGCATCACCGTGGCGGTCGCGGCGGGCAACAGCAATGCCGATGCCTGCAACTACTCGCCCGCGCGCGCCACCTCGGCGATCACGGTGGGCGCCACCACCAGCACCGACGCGCGCGCCTCGTATTCCAACTGGGGCAGCTGCCTGGACATCTTCGCGCCGGGCAGTTCCATCACCTCGGCCGGCATCGCTTCGGACAGCGCCACGCAGGTGATGAGCGGCACCTCGATGGCGACGCCGCACGTGACCGGCATGGCCGCGCTCTACCTGCAAAACAACCCGGCGGCGACGCCGGCGCAGGTGACCGCGGCGCTGACCTCGGGCGCGACGCCGAACAAGGTGATCGGCGCCGGCAGCGGCTCGGTCAACGCGCTGCTGTACGCCGCGCTGGACCTGGCGGTGCTGCAGCCGGTGGTCGCGCCGGCCCCGGCACCTGCACCCGCACCCGCCCCGGTGGTCACCACCACACCGATCGCGATCGGCTGGATGAACGCGAGCGGCACGCGCCTGAGCAACAAGAGCTGGCGCGCCAACATCACCATCGCGGCGAAGAACGGCAGCGGCGTCGGCGTGGCGGGCGTGCTGGTCACCGGCAACTTCACCTACGGCGGCGCCGGCGTGAGCTGCACCACCGGCACGAGCGGCACCTGTACGCTGTCCAGCGGCAGCATCAGCGTCATGCAGACCACCTTCGGCGTGACCCGGCTCTCGGGGACCAACATGAGCTACGACGCTGCCTCCAACGCGATCACCTCGGTGACGGCGTACCGGCCCTGACGCGGGGGCGATGGGCTACATTGCGGTCGGTCAGGAGGCCGACCATGCAATGTTTCCAGCTTGAAACCAGGGGCCACGTCGCCCACCTCGTGCTGTGCCGGCCCGAGGCGATGAACACCATGGGCCCGCTGTTCTGGCGCGAGCTGGACGCGGTGCTCACGCAGCTGCACCGCGAAGGCACGGCGCGCGCGCTGGTCATCTCCTCCACCGGCAAGCACTTCAGCGCCGGCATGGCGCTGGAGACCTTCGGCGGCGCCATCGCCATGGACGACGCCACGCCCGAGGGCCGCGCCGCCATCCATGACCTGCTGGCGGACATGCAGTCCACCTTCAGCAAGCTGGAGAGGCTGCGCATCCCCGTGATCGCGGCGATCCAGGGCGGCTGCGTCGGCGGCGCGGTGGACATGGCCACCGCCTGCTGCATCCGCTACGCGACGGCCGACGCCTTCTTCTGCATCCAGGAAATCAACATCGGCATGGTGGCCGACGTCGGCACTCTGCAGCGCCTGCCCAAGCTGGTGCCGCTGGGCGTGGTCAAGGAACTTGCGTACACCGGCCGCCGCCTGCCGGCGGCACGCGCGCTCGGCTACGGCCTGGTCAACGAGGTGTTCGACACGCACGAAGCGATGCTCGCCGCGTCCCTGAAGTGCGCTGAAGAAATCGCCGCCAAGCCGCCGGTGGCAGTGTGGGGCACTAAGCAGGTGATCCACTACGCGCGCGACCACAGCGTGGACGATGCGCTGAAGCAGATGGGATGGGTGCAGGGCGCGATCTGGAGCAACGCTCACGTGCGCGAGGCGATCGCGGCGGCGAAGGACAAGCGCGCCGCGGAGTTTCCGCCGCTCGCGCCATTAGGGTCGTTCAGGGACTCCTGAGCGGCGGCCGCATCCCGCCACGCGCAGTTAGAACGCCCGCTCTCCCCTGCACCACGCACCCAGCACCACCGGCATGCCGCCTTCCGTCTCGCGCACGCGGATGACGTCGGCGCGCTGGCCCGGCGCGATCTCGCCGCGATCCTCCAGGCCGATAGCGCGCGCCGGGTTGCGGCTGACCGTGGCCACGGCCTTGGGCATGCTCCAGCCCAGGTCGCGCAGCAGGAAAGCCGACTGCACCAGGCTGGAGGGCACGTAGTCGGACGACATGATGTCCAGGAGGTCGAGGCCGGCCAGCTCGGCGGCCGAGACGTTGCCCGAATGCGAGCCGCCCTTCACCAGGTTGGGCCCGCCCATCACGATGGCCATGCCGGCGCGCCGCGCGGCCTCGGCGGCGCGCACGGTGGTCGGGAATTCGGACACGGCGACGCGTTCCTCGCGCGCCAGCTCCACATGCTCGACCTCGGTGTCGTCGTGGCTGGCCAGCGGGATGCCGCGCGCGTGGCAGCCGGCCACCACGGCGGCGCGGTGGCGCGTGGCGAAGGCGACCTGCTGCCCGGTGCGCTCGCGCACCAGGCGCTCGTACTCGGCGTCGCGCAGGCTGCCGTTGCGCTCGGTGTAGCGGCGGTACTTCACCAGGTCGCGCCACTGGCGCTGGCCCGGCATGTGGTCCATCACGCTCACCAGCTCCACCAGCGCGTCGTCGGCATACGCCTCGAAGTTCTCCACGATGTCGGGCGCGGACACCTCGCAGCGCAGGTGCAGCAGGTGCTCCACCCGCAGCAGGCCGCTGTCGCGGCAGGCGTGCAGCGCGTCGATGGAGGCCCGGTAGGTCTGGCTGCGCGTGCCGCCCTGGTCCATGTCGCCGATGACGATGGAGTCCAGCACGGTGGTGATGCCGGCGGCGGCGCACTGCGCGTCGTGCGTCACCGTGGCCGAGACCGCGTTCCAGATCACGCCGGGGCGCGGCACCAGGTGCTTTTCCAGGTTGTCGGTGTGCAGCTCCACCAGGCCGGGCAGCAGCCAGTCGCCGCCCCAGTCCTCGGCGCCGGCGATGGAACTGCCGCCCCGGTCCACCGCGCGGATGGTGGCGCCCTCGATCACGGCGCAGCCGGTGAAGGTGTCGCCGTTCGCCACGATGCGGGCGTTGCGGATGATGCGTTGCGTCATGCGGTCTCCATAAAAATGAATGTTCGTCAGGCGGCGCGGAAGGCTTCGACATCGACCCAGTGGGTGGCGACGGCGTCGCGCACTTCGGCGTCGTGGAAGATGCCGATCACCGCGGCGCCGCGTTCGCGTGCCTCGCGGATCAGGCCGACCACCACTTCGCGGTTGACATCGTCGAGCGACGCGGTCGGCTCGTCCAGCAGCAGGATGGGATGGCCGGCGATCAGGCCGTGCGCGATGTTCACGCGCTGCTGCTCGCCGCCGGAGAAGGTGGCCGGCGGCAGCTGCCACAGGCGCTCGCCCAGGTTGAGGCGCGCCAGCCAGCGCGCGGCCTCGGCGCGCGCGGCGTCCGCCGGATGCCCCAGGCGGCGCAGCGGTTCGGCCACGATGTCCAGCGCGGACACGCGCGGGATCACGCGCAGGAACTGCGTCACGTAGCCCAGCGTGCGGCGGCGCACCGCGATCACCTCGCGCGGCGATGCGCCGGTGAGGTCCACCCAGCGCGCCTCGTGGCGCACGCGCACCGTGCCGCTGGTGGCGGCGTAGTTGCCGTACAGGCAGCGCAGCAGCGAACTCTTGCCGCTGCCCGAGCGGCCGGTCAGCGCCACGCACTCGCCTGGCGCCAAGTCGAGCGCGACGCCGCCGAACACCGGCAGCCGGATGGCGCCGCGGCCGTGCAGCGTGAAGGTCTTGCCCAGGTCGCGGACTTGCAGGACTACGTCTGTCATGGGGTGAGCACCGAGGAAACGAGCAGTTGGGTGTAGGGATGCTGCGGGTCGTCCAGCACGCGGTCGGTCAGGCCTTGCTCCACCACCTGGCCGTCCTTCATCACCAGCATGCGGTGCGCCAGCAGCCGCGCCACGGCCAGATCATGCGTGACGACAACGGCCGCGAGGTTCAGCTCCTCCACCAGCTCGCGCAGCAGGTCCAGCAGCCTTGCCTGCACCGACACGTCCAGCCCGGTGGTGGGTTCGTCCATGAACACCAGGCGCGGCCGGGTGACCAGGTTGCGGGCGATCTGCAGGCGCTGCTGCATGCCGCCCGAGTAGGTGCCCGGCAGGTCGTCGATGCGCGCGGTGTCGAGTTCCACCCGCTCCATCCAGTGCAGCGCCTCGCCGCGCAGCTGGCCGTAGTGGCGCGCGCCCAGCGCCATCAGCCGCTCGCCGACGTTGGCGCCGCCGGACACGTTCATGCGCAGGCCGTCGCGCGCCTGCTGCTCGACGAAGCCCCAGTCGGTGCGCGCCAGCCGGCGCAGCTGCGCTTCGGACAGCCGCGCCAGGTCCGACAGGCCGCCGGGTGCGTTGCCTTCGGCGCGCAGGTCGTAGGACACCGTGCCCTCGTCGCAGGCCATGCGTCCGGCCAGCAGCTTGAGCAGGGTGCTCTTGCCCGAGCCCGATTCGCCGACCACGGCCAGCACCTCGCCGCCGTGCAGGTCGAAGCGCACGCCGCGGCAGGCCCAGCGGCTGCGGCCGCCCTGCGTGAAGCACTTGCCGACGCCGTCCACGCGCAGCAGCACGCCGTCATCGCGCATGGCCGTCTCCCGCGCCTACCGCCAGCGCGTCGCGCACCTGCACCGCCTGCTGCGTGCCGGTGTGGCCGGCCGCGCAGCGTTGGCCGCAGTAGTCGCTGTCGGAGCAGACGAACAGGCGGCTGCCCGCGTCGTCCACGATCATCTCGTCCAGGAAGCTTTCGCGCGCGCCGCACAGCGCGCAGGCGTGCTCCCAGCGCTGGACCTGGAACGGATGGTCCTCGAAGTCCAGGCTGCGCACCTCGGTGTAGGGCGGAATCGCGTAGATGCGTTTCTCGCGGCCGGCGCCGAACAGCTGCAGGGCAGGGTTCATGTGCATCTTGGGATTATCGAATTTGGGAATCGGCGACGGCGAAGTAAGGTAGCGCCCGTTCACCAGCACCGGGTAGTCGTAGGTCTTGGAGATGGCGCCCAGCTGCGCGATGTCCTCGTACAGCTTCACGTTCATCAGCCCGTACTCGGCCAGCGCGTGGATGCGGATCGACTCGGTGCGGCGCGGCTCCAGGCGGAACAGCGGATCGGGCATGGGCACCTGGTAGACCAGGATTTGCTGCTCGGTGAGCGGCGTCTCCGGAATGCGGTGGCGCGTCTGGATCACCGTGGCGGCGGCCGTCCTGCCGGTGGTCGCAACGCCGGTCACGCGCTCGAAGAAGCGGCGGATGTTCACCGCGTTGGTGGTGTCGTCGGCGCCTTGGTCGATGACCTTGAGCGTGTCGTCGCGGCCGATCAGGCTGGCCGTGACCTGGATGCCGCCGGTGCCCCAGCCGTAGGCGAAGGGCATCTCGCGCGAACCGAACGGCACCTGGTGGCCGGGGATCGCCACCGCCTTCAGCATGGCGCGGCGGATCATCTTCTTGGTGCGTTCGTCCAGGAACGCGAAGTTGTAGGGCGTGTCGTGCATCAGGCGGCTTCCTCGCGCGCTCGCGCGGCATGTTCGGCGCGCAGCCTGCGCACCAGTTCCAGTTCGGACTGGAAGTCCACGTAGTGCGGCAGCTTCAGGTGCTGCACGAAACCAGAGGCTTCCACGCTGTCGGCGTGGGCCAGCACGAACTCCTCGTCCTGCGCCGGCGCAACGACCGGTTCGCCGAGTTCGCGCGCGCGCAGGGCGCGGTCCACCAGCGCCATCGCCATCGCCTTGCGCTCGCTGCCGCCGAAGGCCAGGCCGTAGCCCTGCGTGAATTGCGGCGGCAGCTCGCGGCTGCCTTCGAACTGGTTGACCATCTGGCATTCGGTGAGCTCGACGTCGCCGATCTCGATGGGAAAGCCAAGTTCGTCGGGCACCAGCTCCACCGCCACGTGCCCGCGCCGGATTTCGCCGGCGAACGGGTGGCCGTTGGCATAACCGCGCTGCGTGGAATAGCCCATGGCCAGCAGCCAGCCCTCGTCGCCGCGCGCCAGCGCCTGCAGGCGCTGCGGCCGGTCGGCGGGGAACATCAGCGGCGCGCGCGTCAGGTCGCCAGGCTCCTGCCCGGGCTGCGGCTGCGGGGTTTCGACCAGTCCTTCGCCGGCCAGCAGTTCGCTCACGCGCGGCGTGTGCCGTGGCATGGGCTCGCTGGCCGGCTGCAAGGCATCCATGTGGCCGCCGTCGGCCAGCAGCTGGAAGTCCAGCAGGCGCTGCGTGTAGTCGTAGGTGGGGCCCAGCACCTGGCCGCCGGGCACGTCCTTGAAGGTGGCGGAGATGCGGCGCGACAGGTGCATGCGCGCCGTGTCCAGCGGCTCGGCATAGCCGAAGCGCGGCAGCGTTGTGCGGTAGGCGCGCAGCAGGAACACCGCTTCGATCACGTCGCCGCAGGCCTGCTTGAGCGCCAGCGCGGCGAGCTCGGGATCGTGCAGCGAGCCCTCGGCCATCACGCGGTCCACCGCCAGCGGCAGCTGTTCGCGCACCTGCGCCACCGACAGCTCGGGCACCGCCGTGTCGCCGCGGCGCTGCTGCGCCAGCAGGCGCCAGGAATTCTCGATGGCGGCCGCGCCGCCTTTGACTGCGACGTACATCTCAGGCCTCCTGCCGCTGTACGCGGGTGGTGCGCGGCAGGCCGATGACCTGGCCGCCGCAGGTGAAGAGCGCGTCCACGCCTTGCGGAAACGCCGCGTGGTTGTCGTTCCATTGCGCCCAGAAGTCCGCGGGAAGACCCGCGATGCGCAGCGCTTCGGCGTCGCGGATGCCGGGCCCGCGCGCCTGCACCGGGTCGCCGCCGGTGAGCGATGGCACCTCGACGATCAGCGTCGTGGAGAACTCGGGCGAGGCCAGGCTGCCGGCGGCGAAGGTGCCGAGCGCCGGCATGCGCCGTGCATCGGTCACCACCGCGAAGGCGGCGTCGCGCGCGGCGCCGGCCTGCGGCGCACCGGTGTGAAAGCGCAGCCATTGCGCCAGCGCCGGCGTGGCGTGCTGCCACCACACCGG
>NZ_JACCWG010000293.1 GCF_013697775.1 Ramlibacter sp.
CCGCCGCCTGCTTGATGAAACCAATGATCTGCTCTTCGGTAAACCTGCTCTTCTTCATGTCCGTCATTCTCCTGGTTGACGGACCTCCTGGAATTTAGATTGGTATGGCTGTAAGGGGGCAGGTCACTCCAACAGTCTCCTGGCCCGCTCTGCGTCGGCGTCGTTATTGATGTTCTTCAACTTCACGCCGTTGGGCAGTTCAACATCGAGCTTCTTCACTCGGCCATCGGCGAGGGCTTGTTGTATCTCGGCAATCGTTGGCTCGGTCCTGCGGTTCATCGTGTCCCACTCCCAATTCAGGCAAGAAGCCCTCATCGTAGCAAGCTCAACAGACTTGGTTCGAAGGGATCGCTTGATCGTCTTCCCGGCGTCAGTGACGCGGAAATAGAAGGTGCCGTAGCGGTCGCGTTGCAGGTGAGGAACAGCGGTTTTCATGGGGCTTGGGTTGGCCCACTGCTTGGACCACCTGCCTCGGAAGTGAAAAACCCGCACCAGCTAATGCTGATGCGGGTTTCCGGCTGTTTGGTGGCGCTTCAGGGATTCGAACCCCGGACCTGCGGATTATGATTCCGTCGCTCTAACCGACTGAGCTAAAGCGCCTGAGCCCGAAATTATAGCGTGGTCGCGGGCCGGTTCACTGGTGCTTGAACTGCGCCTTGCGCTTGTTCACGAAGGCGTCCATGCCTTCCTTCTGGTCGGTGGTGGCGAACATGGCGTGGAACATGCGCCGCTCGAACATGATGCCGTCGGCCAGCGTCCCCTCGAACGACTTGTTGACCGCCTCCTTGGCCGCCATCACGGCGATCTGCGAGTAATCGCAAATCATCAGCGCGGCCGCCAGCGTTTCCTCCATCAGCTTGTCCAGCGGCACCACGCGGCTGACCAGGCCGGCGCGCTCGGCTTCGGTGGCGTCCATCATGCGGCCGGTGAGCGCCATGTCCATCGCCTTGGACTTGCCCACCGCGCGCGGCAGGCGCTGCGTGCCGCCGGCGCCGGGGATGATGCCCAGCTTGATTTCCGGCTGGCCGAACTTGGCGTTCTCGGCGGCGATGATGAAGTCGCACATCATCGCCAGCTCGCAGCCGCCGCCCAGCGCGAAGCCGCTGACCGCGGCGATCACCGGCTTGCGGATGCTGCGGATGGTTTCCCAGTTGCGCGTGATGTAGTCGTTCTTGTAGACGTCGGCGAAGCCGTAGCTGGCCATGGCGCCGATGTCGGCGCCGGCGGCAAACGCCTTCTCGCTGCCGGTGACGACCATGCAGCCGATGGCCGGGTCGGCATCGAACGCCTTGAGCGCGGCGCCCAGCTCGTCCATGAGCCCGTTGTTCAGCGCATTGAGCTGCTTGGGGCGGTTGAGCGTGACGACGCCGACCTTGCCGCCCTCGGTGCGGACCTCGATGAATTCGTTGGCCATGTGGGTTCTCCTGCCTGTGGGATGCCAAACTATACCGAGAATGCACGGCCCGGCCGTCATTGCCCGACCGCACGGTCGGCGAATGTTAGAGTTACCCGAAAAGGAGACGACCCCATGGACGAAGCCACCGTTCTGTACGAGGCACGCGGTGCCGTCGCGCTGGTCACGCTGAACCGGCCGCAGGCGCTCAACAGCTTCACGCGGCGCATGCACGCCGACTTCAAGGAAGCGCTGGAGCGCGTCAACGGCGACGCCTCCATTCGCGCGCTGGTGCTCACCGGTGCGGGCCGCGGTTTTTGCGCCGGCGCCGACCTCTCCGAATTCGATTTCGCGCCCGGCCCCGACCTGGTCAAGCGCGCCGATCCCGGCCCGCTGATCGAAGCCGCCTTCAACCCCATGACGCGCCGCCTGATGGACCTGCGCGTGCCAACCATCGCCGCGGTGAACGGCGTGGCGGCGGGCGCGGGCGCCTCGATCGCCATGGCCTGCGACCTGGCCGTGGCGGCGACCGGCGCCAGCTTCGTGCAGGCCTTCAGCAAGATCGGCCTGATCCCCGATGCCGGCGGCAGCTGGCTCCTGATCAAGAAGCTGGGCCTGGCGCGCGCCATGGGCTGCGCCATGCTGGGCGACAAGGTCAGCGCCAAGGACGCGAAAGAGTGGGGAATGATCTGGGACGTGGCGCCCGAAGGCGAGGACTGCGTGCAGGCGGCGCTGAAGCTGGCCGAGCGCCTGGCCGTGCTGCCGACCAAGGCGCTGGTCGCAACGCGGCGCCTGCTGCGCGCGGCCGCCAGCAACGAGCTGGATGCGCAGCTGGACCTGGAGCGCAAGACGCAGTCGGCCCTGGGCGCGACGCACGACTACATCGAGGGCGTCTCCGCCTTCCTGGAAAAACGCCCGCCGCAGTTCAAGGGCGAGTGATGCAGCCAGCCGACAAGGAACTCGCCGCACGCGTCGGCCAAGCCATGTTCGCGGCCGACAGCGCCAGCCGCGACTTCATGCGGATGGAGCTGGTGGCGTGCGAACCCGGCCGCGCGGTGATGCGCATGGCGGTGCGCGAGGCCATGCTCAACGGCCACAAGATCTGCCACGGCGGCCTGATCTTCACGCTGGCGGATTCCACATTCGCCTTCGCCTGCAACAGCCGCAACAAGGTGACGGTTGCGGCCGGCTGCAGCATCGAATTCCTCAAGCCCGGCAAGCTGGGCGACGTGCTCACCTGCGAGGGCGTCGAGCAGGTGCTGCAGGGCCGCCACGGCATCTACGACATGCAGGTCACCAACCAGCACGGCGAGGTGGTGGCCATGTTCCGCGGCAAGAGCGCGCAGATCCACGGCACGGTCGTGCCGGAGCCAACCGCATGACGATGACAAGTTTTCCCCTGGAGCCGATCGAGAAAGCCGGCGTCGACGAACTGCGCAGCCTGCAGCTCAAGCGCCTGAAGGCGACGCTGCAGCATGCGTACGCCAACTCGCCGGTGTATCTCCGCAAGTTCGACGAAGCCGGCGTGCACCCGGACGACTGCCGCGCGCTGGACGACCTGCGCAAGTTCCCGTTCACGACCAAGAAGGACCTGCGCGACAGCTATCCGTTCGGCATGTTCGCCGTGCCGCGCGGCCAGTGCGCGCGCATCCACGCATCCAGCGGCACCACCGGCAAGCCCACGGTGGTGGGCTACACGAAGAACGACATCGACACCTGGGCCGGCCTGATGGCGCGCAGCATCCGCGCCTCGGGTGCACGGCCTGGCGACCTGGTGCACGTGAGCTACGGCTACGGCCTGTTCACCGGCGGCCTGGGCGCGCACTATGGCGCGGAAAAGCTCGGCCTGACGGTGGTGCCCTTCGGCGGCGGGCAGACCGAGCGCCAGGTGCAATTGATCCACGATTTCCGTCCGGACATCATCATGGTCACGCCCAGCTACATGCTGGCCATCGCCGACGAGTTCGAGCGCCAGGGGCTGGACCCGCGCGAGAGCAGCCTGCGCCTGGGCATCTTCGGCGCCGAGCCCTGGACCAACGACATGCGCGCGGCGATCGAGGCGCGCATGCGCATCGACGCGGTGGACATCTACGGCCTGTCGGAAGTGATGGGCCCGGGCGTGGCCAACGAGTGCGTGGAAACCAAGGACGGCCCGACCATCTGGGAAGACCATTTCTATCCCGAGATCGTGAACCCCGAAACCGGCGAGCCGGTGGCCGACGGCGAGCTGGGCGAACTGGTGTTCACCAGCCTCACCAAGGAGGCGCTGCCCATCATCCGCTACCGCACGCGCGACCTCACGCGCCTCCTGCCTGGCACGGCGCGCACCATGCGCCGCATGGAGAAGATCACCGGCCGCAGCGACGACATGATGATCGTGCGCGGCGTCAACGTGTTCCCCACGCAGATCGAGGAGCTGATCCTGCGCCGGGCGGAACTGGCCCCGCACTACCAGTGCCTGCTCACGCGCGAAGGCCCGCTGGATGCGCTGGCCGTGCTGGTGGAATGCCGCGCCGACCTGGCGCACGACAGCGACGCCGTGCGCGCCGCGGGCGACATGCTGGCGCACGAGATCAAGGCCTACGTCGGCACCAGCGCGCGCATCGAACTGCGGCCTGCGGGCGGCATCGAGCGCAGCATGGGCAAGGCCAGGCGCGTGGTCGACCAGCGCAAGGGCTGACGCGATGCTGCGGCAACTGCGTGCGGGCTGGCGGCGCCTGGTGGGCGGTGAGAGTGGCAGCGAAAGCGGCGACGGGGCCGCGCGCACCGCGCAGCATTGGGACAACTGGCAGGCGCGCGTCGCACAGCAGCCCGCGCGCTACGGCGACTGGGCCGATCACCCGGTGATCCTGGGCCTGCTGCAGGAGGAGTTGTTCGGCTCGCCATCGGTGTCGGTGCTGGATTTCTTCAAGGCCAGCTGCCCCGCATTCGAGAGCGCCCATGCGCTCAGCCTGTGCTGCGGCGACGGCGCCTTCGAGCGGCAGCTGGTTGCCGCCGGCGTGTTCGGCTCGGTGACGGGCATGGACCTGTCGCCCGCGCGGGTGGAGGCCGCCAACGCCGCGCGCGGCGAGTGGGCCGGACGGCTCGCGTACGAAATGGGCGACGCCAACAGCGGCGCATTCGGCACGGCCTGCTACGACGTGGTGTTCGCCAAGGCGGCGCTGCACCATGTGGAAGCGCTGGAGGCCATGTTCGCCGGCGTGCGGCGCTGCCTGCGCCCGGGCGGCCGGCTGGCGGCCATCGACTTCTTCGGCCCCACGCGCTTCCAGTGGACGGATCGGCAGCTGGCGCTGGCCAATGCGTTCCTGCAGCGGCTGCCCGACGCGCTGGTGCGCCGGCCCGACGGTTCCTTGCACCGCAACCTGCAGCGGCCGACCGTGGCGCACATGATCGCGCTCGATCCGTCGGAGGCGGTGCGTTCCGGCGAGCTGCTGGACGCACTGCGCGCCAGCATGCGCACCGAGCACGAACTGGATGCAGGCGGCGCGGTGCTCAACCTGGTGTTCGACGGCGCCATCGTCAACAACTTCGAGGCGGGCCGCCCGGAGCACGACGCCTGGATCCACGAAGCCTTCGCCTGCGAGCGCGCGCACATGGCCGCGGGCGACATCGGCAGCGACTTCAAGGTGATCGTCGCGCGGCCGGCCTGAAGCACTCGCCGCATTGCGTCAGCGCTGCTCGATCCGCTCGACGAGCAAGTCCACGTAGGCCATGTCGTCCATGTTGACGCGGATGCGCACCGGCAGGTACTGCAGGCCGGGCGCAAACCACATTTCCGCCGTGATGTTGCCGCGCGGGTTGGCGATGGGCCGCGGCCTGAGGTGGAAGGTGTCCAGCGCGCCGAGCTGTGGCGTCTGCAGCACTTCGCGGCCGACCACGTCGTAGGTCCACAGGTCCACGCCGCCGGGCCGCGCCATCCAGAAACTCACCGCCTGGCCCACCTGCAGCTGCGTGCCGCCGGTGGCGAAGCGGTGTCCCAGCTCCACGAACTGGCTGGCCGTGTCCTGCACGCCTTCGGGCCGCGGCAGCACGCGGCCGCCCTCGACCAGCACCGTGCTGCGGTCCAGCCGCACGGCGCGCGGCTTGCCGTTGCGCACTTCCTCGTAGGCGCGCGGCGCCAGCCCGGCGGGCGTGACCTCGCCCTGGCTGGTGAGCACCAGGCTGGCCCACACCGCCACGTCCACCGCCACCCGCACCTGGTAGGCGCTGCCGTCGCGCTGCCACTGCACGCGTGCGTCGCCGAACAACTCGCCGCTGCGAAAGCGCCCGCTCAGGACATAAGACAGGCGGGTGTCGGCGGGCCAGCTGTCCAGCGCTTGCGCGTCGCTTGACGCAGGGGCAGACGCGGGCGGCGCCGCCGCTTCCGCCTGCGCTGCGGGTGGCTGCACGGCAGGCGGCTGGGGCTCGGTGGTGGCCGGCGCTTGCGGTGCCTGTTGCGGTTGCGGCGGCTGCGCATCGGCCATTTGCCGCTGCTCCTGCGTGGGCTCCGAGGCCGCCGGCTTGCGCGGCTTCACGGCCGCGGCGAAGGCGTTGTTGTCCCGGGCCGGCATTGCCGCAGCCGGCTTCGGCACCGCGGCGGCAACCGGCACGGACGGCGGCGCCTGCGGCTTCAGCAGCCGCGTGAACATGGGATCGACGGTGGGCCGCAGTACGGTGCTGTAGCGCAGCTCGCGCGCCAGCCAGTCGAGGGTGAACGCATGCAGCGCCACCACCGCGCTCGCCAGCAGGACCAGGGCCCGCCAGCCGGGCCTGCGCGTCAGGCGCGCACGCTCAGCCACGCCTGCGCCCGCGCCGCGTCGCGCAGCACCAGCCGCCAGGTGCTGGCCGCGGCGGGAACGTTCAGCTCCAGGCGCAGCAGGCGGCGGTCGCGCGCGACCAGGGCCGTCACCTTCCTGTGGAGGCCGGCGTACAGGCCCAGGTCATCGAGCTTGCCCATGCGCCAGCCAGTGCCTCCCACTTCCACGCCGACCCATTCGTCGTTGGCGGCGAAGCCGGCCTGTTCGGCGGCGCCGCCGCGCAGCACGTTCTTCACCTGCAGCACAGCGCCCTCGTTCATGCGCAGGCCCAGGCGCTGCTGCAGCTGCGCCGGCTCCTCCAGCACCGCGATGCCGTGGGCCTCCAGCAGCTCCTTGAGCGGCAGCTCGCGCGTGCCGTGCACCCAGGCAGCGATCTCGCGCGTGTAGGCGCGGCCGCCCACTTCCTTCAGCACGGCGGCGAGGTCGGCCTCGGTCATCGGGCCGCCCTTGCAGCGCTGCCACAGCCCGCGCATCACGTCGTCCAGCGTGCCCAGACCTTCGGAGCGGAGCGTGAGGTCGAAGCACAGCGCCACCAGCGCGCCCTTGGTGTAGTAGCTGATGGTGGCGTTGGCGGTGTTCTCGTCCTGGCGGTAGTACTTCACCCAGGCGTCGAAGCTGGCCTGCGCCACCGATTGCAGTTCGCGCCCGGGCGCCTGCATCACCTGGTTGATGGTCTTGTTCAGCAGCTTGACGTAGGTGGTGTCGTCGATCACGCCGGCACGGCGCAGCAGCAGGTCGTCGTAGTAGCTGGTGAAGCCTTCGAAGAACCACAGCAGCTGGGTGTAGTTCTCCTGGCCGTAGTCGTAGTGCTGGAATTCCGCCGGCCGCAGGCGCTTGACGTTCCAGGTGTGGAAGTACTCGTGGCTGATCAGGCCAAGCAGGGTGACGTAGCCTTCGCCCAGGCGCGTGTCGCCCAGCCGCGGCAGGTCGCGCCGCGAGGCGATCAGCGCCGTGGAATTGCGGTGTTCCAGGCCACCGTAGCCGTCGTCCACCGTGTTCAGCAGGAAGGCGTAGTTCTTGAACGGCGGGCGCTTGCGCTCGTGCCAGAAGCGGATCTGCGTCTCGCAGATCTTCTGCGTGTCGGCCAGCAGGCGCGCGCTGTCCACCGACTCGGCGGCGCCGGCCAGCACGAAACGGTGCATCGCTCCCCCTGCCTTGAACTCGGCGGAGAAGAAGGCACCCATTTCCACCGGGCAGTCGACCAGTTCGTCGTAGTCGGCCGCGGCATAGGTGCCGAAGCCGCGCTTACCGACGCGCACCGGCGCCAGGCCGGTGGCGGCGTCCCAGGCGGCGCCGTCCTTGGCGGGCGCCACCAGTTCCAGCTCGTGCGGCTGCGCCTCCTGGCCGTGCACCTTCAGGCACATGCTGGTGCCGTTGAAGAAACCGCGCAGGTTGTCCAGCCACGCGGTGCGCACCGAGTTGTCGAAGGCGTAGACCTCGTAGCCCAGCACCAGCGGGCTCGACGGCACGCAGTCGACCAGCCAGTTGCACTTGTCGATCTGCTGCACCGCCACCGGCTTGCCGTCCTGCCGCGCGGTCAGGCGCTGCAGGTGGCGCGAGAACTCGCGCACCAGGTAGCTGCCGGGAATCCACACCGGCAGCGACAGGCGCTGCTGCGCCTGCGGCTGCGCGATGCTCAGCGTGACGTGGTAGAGGTGCGCCTGCACGTCCGCGGCTTCCACGCGGTAGTGCACGGGCACGACACGGCCGGGGCTCACTTGGAGGATGCCAGCAGTTTCTCGATCTGGTCGGCGCCCACCGCGCCTGGCACCCGCGTGCCGTCGGTGAACACCATGGTCGGCGTGCCGGTGATGCGGTGCTTCTTGCCGAACTCCACGTTGCGCGCGATCGGCGCGACGTCGCAGGTGGCTGCGACCACCGCCTGGTCGCGCACCATGAAGTCCAGCCACGCCTTGCCGCGGTCCTTGGCGCACCAGATGCTGCGCGACTTGTCGGCCGAGTCCTGCCCGAGGATGGGGTAGAGGTACATGTAGACCGTGACGTTGTCCACCTTCTGCAGGTCGCGCTCGAAGCGCTTGCAGTACGGGCAGTTCGGGTCCTCGAACACCGCCAGCTTGCGCTTGCCGTCGCCGCGCACGATGACGAAGGCGTCCTTCACGGGCAGCTTGTCGAAGTCGATGGCGGTCAGCTTGTTCACGCGCTCCTGCGTCAGGTTGCGCCTGGTCTTGGTTTCGACCATCTCGCCTTCCAGCAGGAAATTGCCTTCCATGTCGCTGTAGAAGATGTCGGCGCCGATGCGCAATTCAAGCAGGCCGGCGATCGGCGCGCGCGTGACCTCGTCGATCTTCGGCATCTGCGGCATGCGTTCGGCGAGGTTCTTGCGCAGCAAGGCCTCCTGTCCCGGCAGCAGCGTGGCGGGGCCCTGGGCCTGGGCCAGCGCGGCCACCAGGGCCAGCGCGGCGAAGCCTGCGCGCAGCGCGCGTCGAATCGGTGTCATCGTGTTCTCTCTTCTGTGTTCTGTCGTCAAAGCCGGCCCATGGCCTGCCGTGCCACCCAATGTTTCAACGGTCCGCTGCGCTCGAAGCCCTTCATGCCCCAGTTGCGCGCCCAGGCCCATGGTGCCTCGGTCCGCGCGAACAGCTGCTGCAAGCCGTCGGTCGCGAGGCCCATGGCCAGCACGTCCGGCTTGCGCGCGCGCTCGTAGCGGCGCAGCAGCTTGGCATCGCCCACGCTGCGCCAGTACTCGCGGCCCTGCAGCACCTGGGCCAGTTCGCGCACGTCGGCCAGGCCCAGGTTCAGGCCCTGGCCGGCCAGCGGATGCACGTTGTGCGCCGCATCGCCCGCCAGCACCCAGCCCGCGCCGCACCAGTGGTCGGCCCGCGCCAGCTGCAGCGGCCAGGCATTGCGCTCGCTCGCCAGCGTGAGCCGGCCCAGCGCCGCGTGGCTGGCCGTCTGCAGGCGTTCCTCGAACGCCGCAGGATCCAGCGCCATGAGCGCCGCCGCGGACTGCTGAGAGACTGACCAGACCAGCGCCACCGAGTTCCCCGCGGCGCCGCCCAAGGGCAGCAAAGCGGTGACTTCGCCATCGGCGAACCACTGGCGCGCCACCTGTCCGTGCGGTTTCTCACAGTCCAGGCGCGCGGCGACCGCATGCTGGCCATAGGGTGTGACCTCGAACTGCACACCGAACTCGGCACGGGTGGCGCTGGCACGGCCTTCGCACACCACGGTGAGCGCCGCCGGTTCGGGTTGCGCGAGGAGCGTGATGCCCGGCTGGTAGCGCGTGGCCTCGGCCAGCTGTTGTTCCAGCGCCGGCACGTCGGCGATCCAGGCTAGGGCGGCAACGCGCTCGGCCTGGGCGCTGAAGCGCACCGCGCCACCTTCGTCGCCATGCACTTCCATGCCCAGCACAGGCGTGGCGTGCGTCTCGTCGGGCCAGGCGCGCACGCGCTCCAGCAACGCGCGCGAGGCGGTGTTGAGCGCATAGGCGCGCACGTCGGAATGTCCGGCCGCGGGCTCGGGGCCGGCCACCAGGCCGACACGCAGCCGCTCGCGCGCCAGCAGCAGCGCGAGCGTGCGGCCCACGATGCCGGCGCCGCGGATACACACATCAATAGGGGGCGGCATGCGAGGGATTGTAGGAGCCGAGGCACAATCGCGGCTTCCCCCGGTCTGTCCGACCACACCGTTCGTTGTTCCGCCATGGCCGAGCCCATCTCCGACCTTCCCGACCTCACCGCGCGCATCGCCCGCCTGTTCGTCTATCCCGTCAAGTCCTGCGCGGGCGTGGAGCTGCGCGAGGCGCTGCTCACCGAGACCGGCTTCGACCTGGACCGCGCCTGGATGGTGGTGGACGCCGAGGGCGTGTTCGTCACCCAGCGCGACCTGCCGCGCATGGCGCTGATCCGCCCGCAGATCAAGCTGGGCGAGGTGGTGCTGCGCGCGCCCGGCATGCTGGCGCTGCACCTGTCCATCGATTCGGTGGAGGCCGCCGAGCCCACACCGGTGCAGGTATGGAAGGACACGGTGAATGCCTACGACATGGGCAACGTCGCCGCCCAGTGGTTCAGCGACTTTCTGGGCCGCAAGCTGCGCCTGGTGCGCTTCGACCCCGAACAGCGGCGCCTGGCCAGCAGCAAATGGACCGGCGACGCCGAGGCGCCCACCCAGTTTTCCGACGGCTTTCCGCTGCTGGTGGCGAGCGAGGCGTCGCTGGCGCTGCTCAACGAGAAACTCGCCGCCGCCGGCCATGCGGCCATCGGCATCGAGCGCTTCCGGCCCAACATCGTGCTGGCCGGCATCGAGGCGCACGACGAGGACCATGTGGCGGGCCTGGACATCGCGACGGCCGACGGCATGGTGCGGCTGAAGCCGGTGAAGCCGTGCCCGCGCTGCCCGATTCCCGACGTCGACCCGGCGACGGCAGAAACCGGCCACGCCGTGCGCGACACCTTGCAGACCTACCGGCGCGACGAGCGGGTGGGGGGCTCCATCACCTTCGGCATGAACAACATCATCGTGCAGGGCGTGGACCAGGTGCTGCGCGTGGGCCAGCCCGTGACCGCGAACCTGGACTTTGCGTAGGCCCTACACTTTCGGGCTGATTTCTTTGGAACTGACATGAGCTTGAAGTGCGGGATCGTGGGCCTGCCCAACGTGGGCAAATCCACTCTGTTCAATGCCTTGACCAAGGCCGGCATCGCGGCGGAGAACTATCCCTTCTGCACCATCGAGCCCAACGTGGGCGTGGTGGAGCTGCCCGACCCGCGCCTGGGCAAGCTGGCGGAGATCGTGAAGCCGGAGCGCATCGTTCCGGCCATCGTCGAGTTCGTCGACATCGCGGGCCTGGTGGCCGGCGCCAGCAAGGGCGAGGGCCTGGGCAACCAGTTCCTGGCGCACATCCGCGAGACCGACGCCATCGTCAACGTGGTGCGCTGCTTCGACGACGCCAACGTCATCCACGTGGCGGGCAAGGTGGACCCGATCGCCGACATCGAGGTGATCCAGACCGAGCTGTGCCTGGCCGACCTGGGCACGGTGGACAAGGCGCTGTCGCGCTACACAAAGGCCGCGAAGTCGGGCAACGACAAGGAAGCGACCAAGATGGCCGCGCTGCTGCCCAAGGTGCAGGCCGCGCTGGACGAAGCCCGCCCCGCGCGCAGCCTGAGCCTGAGCGACGACGAGCAGGCGCTCCTGAAGCCGCTGTGCCTGATCACCGCCAAGCCGGCGATGTTCGTCGGCAACGTGGACGAGAAGGGCCTCGAGAACAATCCCTACCTGGACCGCCTGCGCGAGTACGCGGACAAGCAGAAGGCGCCGGTGGTGGTGATCTGCGCCAAGATCGAGTCCGAGATCGCCGAGATGGCGGACGAGGACAAGGAACTGTTCCTGGCGGAAATCGGCCAGGACGAGCCGGGCCTGAACCGCCTGATCCGCGCGGCGTTCAAGCTGCTGGGGCTGCAGACCTACTTCACCGCCGGCGAGAAGGAAGTGCGCGCCTGGACCATCCACATCGGCGACACCGCGCCGAAAGCCGCGGGCGTGATCCACACCGACTTCGAGCGCGGCTTCATCCGGGCGCAGACCATCGCCTTCGACGACTACATCGCGCTCAAGGGCGAGCAAGGGGCGAAGGACTCGGGGAAGATGCGCAGTGAAGGCAAGGAATACGTCGTGAAGGACGGGGACGTGCTGAACTTCCTGTTCAACGTTTAGCAGTCCCTTCGCTCGGGGGACCACGCGGCAAAGCCGCACGCGGGCGGGCCGTGCCGCGCGGACAGGGCGACCGGCGGCTTTGCCGCCGGCAGACCTGAGGCGGTTGGACGGACGGCAGCGCGGGGGAACTCTCTGCATAAAAATCGGGGTCAGATTCCAATTTCGCAGGCCTGTTCTACAGGCCGCAGATGCGTCGCTACGCGACGCAGCGAAATTGGAATTTGACCCCGATTTTTATTCCGTTCAAACAGCCCCCGCGAAGTCAGTTCACGAAGCGCGCTGCGCGCGCCTGCCGTCCGTCCAACCGCCTCAGGCGCCCTGTCCAACTGCGCGCCACGGCCCGCCCGCGTGCGGCTTTGCTGTGACGAGGGTTGCGCGCCACCGTTGGCGTGCCTCCATGCCGGGCACCGCCTGCCGCGACGTGAAGCCTCCGACCTAACCGAACCCAGGAATCTTGCCCGGAAAGACGTGCAGCAGCGCCACGGTCATCGTCACGTACCGCAGGAATTTCCCGATCGCCATGTAGAACACGCACGGCCAGAACGGCAAGCGCAGCCATCCGGCGACAGCGCACAGCGGATCGCCTACTACCGGCAGCCACGAGAGCAGGCATCCCTTGGGGCCCAGGCGCTCCAGCCATTCCAGCGCCTTCACGTGCGCGCGCGAGTGGCCGTAGCGGTCCACCACGCGGTGCGCGCCGTAGCCCATCCACCAGTCGACCATGCCGCCCAGCGTGTTGCCGGCGGTGGCGACCAGCAGCGCCGGCCAGAACAGTTCGGGATTGAGCTTGAGCAGGCCGAACAAAGCAGGCTCGGAACCCAGCGGCAGCAGCGTGGCCGAGATGAACGAGACGATGAACAGCGTGCTCAGCCCGTATTGGGGCAGGGCCAGCAGTCCGATCATCGATTGAAGCCATGCCTCCATACGCGGCAGTATAGGCAGGCTCAACCGCGCACCGTGTCGGAGATCAGGCCGTCCAAGGCTGTCAAAGAAGTCGCAAAACGATTTCAAGCGCTGAAATCGCGCGGGCCTACAATCGTGCCTCATTTTTCAGCACCGCCTCCAGCCCCCAACCATGCAGATCGGCCCGCACCTCCTGGCGAACAACGTGTTCGCCGCGCCGATGGCGGGCGTGACCGACCGGCCGTTCCGGCTGCTGTGCCGCCGGCTCGGCGCAGGGTACGCGGTGAGCGAGATGGTGACCTCGCGGCGCGAGCTGTGGAACAGCCTCAAAACCTCGCGCCGCGCCAACCACGACGGCGAGCCCGGCCCGATCGCGGTGCAGATCGCCGGCACCGACGCTGGCACGATGGCGGAAGCCGCCGCCTACAACGTCGCGCGCGGCGCGCAGATCATCGACATCAACATGGGCTGCCCGGCCAAGAAAGTCTGCAACAAGTGGGCGGGCTCCGCCTTGATGCAGGACGAGCCGCTGGCCGTGTCCATCGCCCAAGCGGTGGTCGCCGCGTGCGCGCCGCACGGCGTGCCCGTCACGCTGAAGATGCGCACCGGCTGGTCGCAGGACCACAGGAACGCGGTCGCGCTGGCCCGCCGCTTCGAGGACGTGGGCGTGCAGATGCTCACGGTGCACGGCCGCACGCGCGAGCAGGGGTACCGCGGCGCGGCCGAGTACGGCACGATCGCCGCCGTGAAGGCGGCGGTGCGCATTCCGGTGGTCGCCAACGGCGACGTCGACACGCCCGAGAAAGCGCGCGCAGTGCTGGCGGCGACCGGCGCCGACGCGGTGATGGTCGGCCGCGCGGCGCAGGGGCGGCCGTGGATTTTTCGCGAGATCGCGCACTACCTCGCCACCGGCACGCATCTGGCGCCGCCGCTGGTGGGGGAAGTGCGGCGCCTGCTGCTCGAACACCTGCAGGACCACTACGGCCTGTACGGCGAATTCAGCGGCGTGCGCAGCGCGCGCAAGCACATCGGCTGGTACGTGCGTGGCCTGCCTGGCGCGGATGCGTTTCGCGACGGCATGAACACAATCGAGGACGCGCCGGCGCAGCTGCGCGCGGTGGCGGCGTATTTCGATGCGCTGGGACAGGGCATGGACCGCATGCCTGCCGCGGCGCCGCGGGTGGTGGGGGTAGAGGAGGACCAAATCGTGACAGAAACCGGCACATGAGCAAGAAACACATCGAAGAATGCGTCCGCACCAGCCTGGAGGGCTACTTCCGGGACCTGCGCGGCACCGAGCCGGACGGCATGTACGACATGATCGTCAAGGTGGTGGAGCGTCCGTTGCTGGAAGTCGTGATGGCCAAGGCCGAATACAACCAGTCCAAGGCGGCCGAATGGCTGGGACTGAACCGCAACACGCTGCGCAAGAAGCTGGTCGAACACAAGCTGCTGAAATCATGAACGCACTCCTTTCCGTTTCCGACAAGACCGGCATCCTCGAGCTGGCCCAGAGCCTGCACGCGCTGGGCATCCGCCTGATCTCCACAGGGGGCACCGCCAAGCTGCTGGCCGGCAGCGGCCTGCCGGTGACCGAGGTGGCCGAGCTCACCGCGTTTCCCGAGATGCTGGACGGCCGCGTGAAGACGCTGCACCCCAAGGTGCACGGCGGCCTGCTGGCGCGGCGCGACCTGCCCGAGCACATGGCGGCGTTGAAGCGCCACAACATCTCCACCATCGACATCCTGGTGGTCAACCTCTATCCGTTCGAGCAGACCGTGGCCAAGGCCGGCTGCACGCTGGAAGAGGCCATCGAGAACATCGACATCGGCGGCCCGGCCATGGTGCGCAGCGGCGCGAAGAACTGGAAGGACGTGGCGGTGCTCACCGACGCGTCGCAGTACGACAAGGTGCTCGACGAACTCCAGGCTGCCGGCAAGGTGTCCGACGAAACGCGCTTCGCGCTGGCCGTCGCGGCGTTCAACCGCATCAGCAACTACGACGCGGCGATCAGCGACTATCTCTCCAGCCTGCAGGAAGACCCTTCGACAGGCTCAGGACAGGCTCGCCGCGCGCTGTTCCCCGGCCAGTCCAACGGGCGCTTCGTCAAGCTGCAGGACCTGCGCTACGGCGAGAACCCGCACCAGCAGGCCGCGTTCTACCGCGACCTGTATCCGGCGCCCGGCTCGCTGGTGACGGCCAGGCAACTGCAGGGCAAGGAGCTCTCGTACAACAACATTGCCGATGCCGACGCGGCATGGGAGTGCGTGAAGAGCTTCAGCGCGCCGGCCTGCGTGATCGTCAAGCACGCCAACCCGTGCGGCGTGGCCGTGGGCAAGGATCCGCTGGAGGCTTATGGCAAGGCGTTCAAGACCGATCCCACATCGGCCTTCGGCGGCATCATCGCCTTCAACCGCCCGCTGGACGGCGAGGCGGCCAAGGAAGTGGCCAAGCAGTTCGTCGAGGTGCTGATGGCGCCGCAGTTCACGGCCGAAGCGCTGGCCGTGTTCCAGGCCAAGGCCAACGTGCGCCTGCTGGAGATCGCGCTGCCGCCGGGCGGCGACACCGACTGGGCCAACGGCCGCAATGCCATGGACGTGAAGCGCGTCGGCTCGGGCCTGCTGATGCAGACCGCCGACAACCGCGAGCTGACCCTGGGCGAGCTGAAGGTCGTGAGCAAGGTGCAGCCGACGCAGCAGCAGCTGGAAGACCTGCTGTTCGCCTGGAAGGTCGCCAAGTACGTGAAGTCCAACGCCATCGTGTTCTGCAAGGACGGCATGACCATGGGCGTCGGCGCGGGGCAGATGAGCCGGCTGGATTCCGCGCGCATCGCCAGCATCAAGGCGGGGCATGCGAACCTGTCGCTTGCCGGGACTGCTGTGGCGAGCGATGCCTTCTTCCCGTTCCGCGACGGCCTGGACGTTGTCGTGGATGCCGGCGCGACCTGCGTCATTCAGCCCGGGGGCAGCATGCGCGACGCCGAAGTCATTGCCGCCGCGGACGAGCGCGGGGTGGCGATGGTGTTCTCAGGGGTGCGGCACTTCCGGCACTGAGGCCGTCGTCGGCGGGGCAGAACACGCCCGCTTGGGTGGCATCGGGCAGCGGCTGGGATGCCCGGACTCCGGGATCACGCTCGCGGGCGTCTGCCCTGGGACGCAACGACCACGTCGTCAACACCGAGCCAGCATGCAACCTTCGTGGCAACCGCGAATGGACCCTGCGTCCGGGCATCCCAACCGCTGCCCTCCACGTTGCGTGGTGACTGCCGAAACGGGCTCCCGCATTCCATGCGCGCTGTCACGGCGCAACAACCGCGCTAAGTGCGCAACTCCGCAAACACCTCGCGTGCCGCAGATACGGTTTCAGCAATATCGGCACCCGTGTGCGCGGAACTGACGAAACCCGCCTCATACAGCGCTGGCGCGATGTAGATGCCCCGGTCCAGCAGCCCGTGGAACAGGCGGCCGAAGCGCGGAGCATCGCTTTTCATCACGGCGGCGTAGTTTTGCGGCAACTGCGGCAAAAGAAAAAATCCGAACATGCCGCCTTCGCAGTCGACGCTGAAGTCGATGCCTTCGGCACGCGCCGCTTCGCCAAGGCCGTCCACCAAGTTGCGTGTGCGCGACGCCAGCGCGTGAAAAAATCGCGGTTGGCTGATCTGTTGCAAAGTGGCCAGACCGCATGCCGTGGCCACCGGATTGCCCGACAAAGTGCCCGCTTGGTACACCGGTCCGAGCGGCGCCAGATGCTCCATCACGTCGCGCCGGCCGCCGAATGCCGCCAGCGGCATGCCGCCGCCGATCACCTTGCCCAGCACCGTGAGGTCGGGCGCGAAGCCAGGAATCTGCGCCGCGTACAGGCTCTGCGCGCCGCCCAGCGCGACACGGAAGCCGGTCATGACTTCATCGAACACCAGCAGCGTGCCGTGCCGCGTGCACAGCTCGCGGCAGCGCCGCATGAAGGGCACGCTGGCGCGCACGAAGTTCATGTTGCCGGCGATCGGTTCGATCATCAGGCAGGCGATGGCGTCGCCATGCTCGGCGAACGCCTGTTCCAGCTGCTCGATGTTGTTGTACTCCAGCACCAGCGTGTGCTGCACCACCTCGGCGGGCACGCCCGCGCTGGTCGGGTGGCCAAAGGTGGCGAGGCCCGAGCCGGCCTTCACCAGCAGCGCGTCGGCATGCCCGTGGTAGCAGCCCTCGAATTTGATCAAGAGGCTGCGCCCGGTGGCCCCGCGCGCCAGGCGGATCGCACTCATCGCGGCCTCGGTGCCCGAGCTGACCAGGCGCAGCATTTCCACCGACGGCACGTGCCGGATGATCTCCTCGGCCAACTGCACTTCGCGCTCGGTCGGCGCGCCGAAGGAGAAGCCATCGAGCACCGCGCGCTGCACTGCCTCCACCACCGCGGGATGGCCGTGGCCCAGGATCATCGGGCCCCAGGAGCCGATGTAGTCGATGTGGCGCCTGCCGTTGGCGTCCCAGAAGTACGCGCCCTGCGCGCGCTGCACGAAGCGTGGCGTGCCGCCCACCGCGCGGAAGGCGCGCACCGGCGAATTGACGCCGCCGGGAATCAGCGCGCGGGCGCGGTCGAACAGTTGCTGGTTGCGGTCAGTGCTTGGTGTCATGGGCTGGAAGGTCGAAGACGTCCGGGGTGCGGGCCTCGTCGGCGGCCGCATCGTCCTCTTCGGCGTCGCCTTCGGGCTGCGCCCAGAACATGCGGTCGGGAATCACGTTGCCCATGCCGGGGCGAAAGCCTCCGTCGAGGCAGCGGTCGAGGTAGCCGAGCGCTTCGCTCGCCGCGGCGGAGAGATCCGCACCGCCCGCGATCAGCGCCGCGAGTGCCGCCGACAGCGTGTCGCCGGCGCCGGAAAACATGGCGTCGAAGCGTTCGAATTTCTGGCTGGAAAGCACCGCCTGCGGCGTGGCCAGCACGTTGTCCACGAACTGGTCGGGCAGCGGCACGCCGGTGACCA
Source organism: Ramlibacter sp. (assembly GCF_013697775.1). Lineage (GTDB taxonomy): Bacteria > Pseudomonadota > Gammaproteobacteria > Burkholderiales > Burkholderiaceae_C > Ramlibacter. Next base: position 17,744 of record NZ_JACCWG010000293.1, read on the forward strand.
GCGTGTAGGGCACGCCCATGTCGGAAGCGGCCTTGGCGATGTCGCGCGCGCTCGGGCTGCGCTCATTGGCCCATTCGGGCAGCAGCCACCGCCACAGGGTGCTGTGGTTTCCCACCAACACGGTTGTCTGCGGCAGCATGAGTTCGCGGAACGCATCGAGGTACAGGTCGGCCAGACCTTCTTCGCACCACGACAGGCTGGGCATGTAGGCAATCAGCGGTACGTCTGCATAGTCCGCCGCGATCTCCGCCACCGCGCTCACCGACTCCGGCGTGCCGAGGAAACCGACCTTGATCACCTGCACGGGAACGTCTTCGAGAATGCCGCGCGCCTGCTCGGCGACGGCGTCCTCGTCGAGCGGAAAATGGTCGAACACTTCAGCGGTGTCGCGCGCATAAGCGCCGGTGACGATGGGAAGCGGATGGGCGCCGACGGAGGCGATCGCGGTGATGTCTGCGGCGAGTCCGCCGGCACCGCTCGGGTCGCTTGCGTTGAATGTCATCACGCATGCCGGACCGGCCAACTCGGCGTTAGAGTCGTCGTCTTCGCTGGACGTCGTGCGAGGTGGATTCGGGTTTGTCATAGGCCTTGATCTTCGGCGTGTTGCCACGCTGTGCAATGGTGCACAAAGGGCCTCGATACAATCGTTGCATTCTATGCCAAGGGCCTTTAAGCTGTGACTGATACAAAAACATGGATGTGTCTGATTTGCGGGTGGATCTACGATGAAGAGGCGGGAGCTCCCGACCACGGCATCGCACCCGGCACGCCCTGGGAAAAAGTCCCGATGAACTGGACTTGCCCCGAGTGCGGTGCACGCAAGGAGGACTTCGAGATGGTGCAGATTTAAGGGGGCTGCGCCGTTACAAATCCGGCAATGCAGCCCCACTGAAGCAGTTACAAATGTTGAGGAGCAGCGCCAAGTGAGCACGACGGGATTGAAGGTGTTGGTGATCGACGACAGCAACACCATCCGGCGCAGCGCTGAGATTTTCCTGAAGCAGGGCGGCCACGAAGTGATGCTGGCCGAAGACGGTTTCGATGCGCTGGCCAAGGTCAACGACTATCAACCGAACCTGATCTTCTGCGACATCCTCATGCCCCGCCTGGACGGCTACCAGACCTGCGCGATCATCAAGCGCAACGCCAAGTTCGCCGGCGTGCCGGTGGTCATGCTCTCGTCGAAGGACGGCGTGTTCGACAAGGCGCGCGGACGCATGGTCGGTTCGCAGGACTACCTCACCAAACCTTTCACCAAAGACCAGCTGCTGCAGACGGTGCAACAGTTCGGCGCGGCCAAATAAGCGCCAGAAGGAGTAGAGAAAAGATGGCCATCAGAAAAGTGCTCGTCGTGGACGACTCGAAGACGGAGCTGATGTTCATGACGGATCTGCTGCAAAAAAGCGGGTTCGCCGTGAAGACGGCGGAGAACGCGGACGATACCTTCCGCAAGCTGGCCGAAGAAAAGCCGGACCTGATCCTGATGGACGTGGTGATGCCGGGCCAGAACGGCTTCCAGCTCACGCGCGCCATCACGCGCGATCCGCTTTATGCGGATGTGCCGATCATCATGTGCACCAGCAAGAACCAGGAAACCGACAGGGTGTGGGGCATGCGCCAGGGCGCGCGGGACTACATCACCAAGCCGATCGACGCCGATGAACTGATGGCGAAGATCCGGGCCCTGGGCTGAGCGGCCCGCAACAGATCCGCACGACAAAACCATGGCCAATCGTGAAGCCCTCCGCGAGCTGCAAAGCCGGCTGGCCGGCCGCTTGCAGGCAGCCCGCACCGAAGGCGTGCAGGCCTCCTGGCTGGCCGTGGAAGCCGCGAGCCGCAAATACCTGTTTCCGCTCGCCCAGTCGGGCGAGATCTTTCCATTCGCTTCGACCCAGCCCGTGCCTTACACGCGCGAATGGTTCCTGGGCGTGGCCAACCTGCGCGGCGGCCTGTTCGGCGTGATCGACCTGGCCAGCTTCGTCGGCGGCAAGCTGCCCGTGCAGCGCTCCGACGCCGGCCGCGCCGAATCCCGGCTGGTCGCGCTCAACACGATGCTGGACGTCAACTGCGCACTGCTGATCGACCGGCTCGCCGGCCTGCGCGGCCTCGACGCCTTCGCGTCCTCCTCCGAAGCCCCCGAGGGTTCCCCCGATTACTTTGGCAGCGCTTACACCGATGCCAATGGCGCGTACTGGCAGGAAATCAACCTCCAGACGCTGTCTCAGCAACCCCAATTCCTGAGCATCAGCGCATAGCGCTCGTCTCGATTTCCCCGGAAGGCTTTGCACCATGTCCGTCGCCGACACACTGAAGAACATCTTTTCCAAAAAACCCGCGGAATCCGATTCGGCGGATGCGCTCAGCCTGGCCATGCCGGACGCCTCGCTCGACCCGGCCGCTGGCCTGGGCAGCACGCAAGGCCTCCCGGCCATGCCGCCACGCGCCGACAACATCGAGAACGCCGCGGCCGATTCGCTGTCGTCGGACGAGCCGGCCGGCGCGGAAACCATCTCGGTGCCGCTGCTCGGGCGGCGCACCACGGCAAGCCACCAGCGCATCCTGTTCGCCGCGCTGGTCGTCGCGCTGGCGGTGCTGTTCGGCGTGGCCATCTTCGCGGTCAGCCAGGCCGACAAGGTCGCCCAGCAGGTAGCCGGTACCGGCCAGTCGCTGATGCAGTCGCAGCGTCTCGCCAAGTCGGTGTCGCAGGCACTGGTGGGCAGCGCGCAGGCCTTCCCCGACGTGAAGGAATCCACCGGCGTGCTGGCCAAGACGGTGCGCGGCTTGAAGGGCGGCGACGAGCAGTTGCGCCTGCAGCCGGTCGCGCCCGACATGCAGGCCGACCTGGACAAGATCGTTCCCATGATGGAGCGCGCCGAGAAGAACGCCGGCACCGTCATCGGCCAGGAGAAGATCCTGACGCAGGTGGGCAACGCGCTGCGCACCATCAACCGCCAGTCGTCCGACCTGCTGGAAATCGCCGAGACGGTGTCCTCGCTCAAGCTGCAGCAGAACGCGCCGCCCGCCGAGATTTCCGCCGCCGGCCAGCTGGTGATGCTGACGCAGCGGATCGGCAAGTCGGCCAACGAATTCCTGACCATGGAAGGCGTGTCGCCCGAGGCCGTGTTCCTGCTGGGCAAGGACTTGAACTCGTTCAAGGAAATCGCGCAGGGCCTGTTGGACGGCAGCCCCGAGCTGCGCCTGACGGCCTCCAAGGACGCCCAGACGCGCGAGCGGCTGGATGCGCTGATGAAGCTGTACGAACAGACCCGCTCGCAGGCCGGCGCCATCCTGGGCAACCTGCAGGGCCTGGTGTCCGCGCGTGAAGCGCAGTCGGCCATCATCGCGGACTCCGAGCCGCTGCGCCGCGCGCTGGAAGACCTGCAGGGCAAGCTGTCCGCGCAGACCGGCCTGGGCGCCGGCGCCGTGGCCGCGCTGATCATCTCCTCGATTTTCGCCATCCTGTGCTCGATCGGCTTGGCCACCGTGCAGCTGCAGGACAGCCGCCGTCGCCAGCAGGTCGCGGAATCGCAGCGCCACGAAGCCGAGCGCCAGGAGCAGGAAGCCAAGCGCGTGAACGACGCCAACCAGGCGGCCATTCTGCGGCTGATGAACGAACTGCAGTCGGTCGCCGAGGGCGACCTGACGCAGGAAGCCACCGTGACCGAGGACATCACCGGCGCCATCGCCGACTCGGTGAACTACACGGTGGAAGAACTGCGCCAGCTGGTGGGCGCCGTGCAGAGCACGGCCACCAAGGTGGCGGCGACGACGGCGCAGGTGGAAAGCACCTCCACCGAGCTGCTGGCCGCCTCCACCGAGCAGCTGCGCGAAATTCGCGAAACCGGCCAGTCGGTGCTCGACATGGCGACCCGAATCAACCAGGTGTCGGGCCAAGCGCAAGAGTCCGCCCAGGTGGCGCGCCAGTCGCTGAAGGCCGCCGAGTCGGGCCTCGCGGCCGTGCAGAACGCCATCGGCGGCATGAACGCCATCCGCGACCAGATCCAGGAAACCTCCAAGCGGATCAAGCGGCTGGGCGAGTCGTCACAGGAGATCGGTGAAATCACCGAGCTGATTTCCGACATTACCGAACAGACGAACGTGCTGGCGCTCAACGCCGCCATCCAGGCGGCATCGGCCGGCGAAGCGGGCCGAGGCTTCTCGGTGGTTGCCGAAGAAGTGCAGCGGCTGGCCGAACGCTCCGCGGACGCCACGCGCCAGATTTCTGCGCTGGTGAAGGCGATTCAGACCGACACGCAGGATGCGGTGGCCGCCATGGAACGCTCCACGCAGGGTGTGGTGGAAGGGGCCAAGCTGTCCGACAACGCGGGTACCGCGCTGACCGAGATCGACCAGGTGTCTCGCCGCCTCGCCGAGCTGATCGAGCAGATCTCGGCCTCCGCCTCCAAGGAAGCCGAATCCGCCAACGTGGTGGCCGGCAACATCCAGCACATTTTCGCGGTGACGGAACAGACCGGCGAAGGCACGCGCTCCACCGCGCAGCAGGTGCGCGAGCTCACGCGCATGGCCGAAGAACTGCGTCAGTCGGTGTCGCGGTTCAAGATCGCCTGAAGAATGTGACTCCCCCCCGAAGCGCCTTCGGCGCTTCCCCCTCGAGGGGGCGCCACCAGTGGCCCGGCAAAGCCGGTTCCACGGTGGCCCGCGAAAAATGCAGGGGCGTCTGGTGCGTAGGGGCACGGCGCAGAGGCGAATAGACGGAAGACACAATGGAAGCAGCCCAAGACCTCGATCTGGCGACGAATGACCTGGGCCCGCTGGCCTGGGTGCTGGACGAATTGCGCAAGTCGCTGGACTCCGCGTCCTCGGCGCTGCGCCGCTTCGTGCGCGACGCCTCGCTCGCACGCGGGCGCGACATGGCCTCGGTCGACGACGGGCAGCTGCGCATCGCGCGCCAGCACATGCACCAGGCTGTCGGCGCGCTGGAGATGGTCGGGCTCGGTGCGCCGGCCCACATGCTGCGCGCCATGGAAGGCGCGGTGCAGAAGTTCATCGAGCGCCCCGAGCTGTGCAACGAAACCTCCTCGGCCAAAGTCGAGCGTGCCGGCTTCGCGCTGACCGAATACCTGGAATCCGTGCTGCTCGGCAAGCAGGTTTCGGCGGTCGCGCTGTTCCCGCAATACAAGGACATCCAGGAGATCGCCGGCGCCGACCGCAACCACCCGGCCGACCTGTGGATGATCGACTGGCGCTGGATCGAGCCGCAGACGCCGGCCGTGGCGCGCGCGATGGTCTACGACCCGGCCGTGCGCAGCCGCATGGACCAGGCGGTGCTGCGCATCGTCAAGACGGCCGACGCGCAGGCCGCGCGCGAGCTGGCCGAAACCTGCCTGTCGCTGGCCGCCTCGCAGTCCGCGCGCCAGCCCAAGATCTTCTGGAAACTCGCGGCCGGCTACTTCGAAGCCATCTCGCTCAAACTGCTGCCGCCCGACGTGTACTCCAAGCGCGCCGCGTCGCGCGTGCTGCTGCAATACGCCTCGCTCGCCAAGGGCGAGCTCGGCGTGTCGGACCGGCTGGCGCAGGACCTGGTGTTCTTCTGCGCCCAGGCGGTGCCGGCCACGCCGCTGGAGGCGCCCGCGCTGGCCTCGGTGCGCAGCGCCTACGGGCTGCAGCGCTTCAAGCCGGTGGACTACGCCACCAGTCCGTTCGGCCGCTTCGATCCGGTGCTGCTGGCGCAAGCGCGCAAGCGCATCGCCGCGGCGCGCGAAAGCTGGTCCGCGCTGTCCGGCGGCGACACCACCAAGCTCAAGGCGGTGGGCGACCAGTTCAACAACGTGGCCGAATCGCTGGGCAAGCTGTATACGGCCGGTGCGCCGCTGGCGCTGGCGCTGGCCGGCACCGTCGACACCGTCACGCGCTCTGCCCGTCCGCCCAGCACCGAGCTGGCGATGGAGGTGGCAACCGCCATCCTGTACCTCGAAGCCGTGGTGCAGGACTTCGATCCGTCCGATCCGCTGCTGCCCGCGCGTATCGCGCGCCTGGCCGAGCGCCTGGAAACGGTGCGCAGCGGCGGCGCGCCCGAACCGCTCGAAACATGGATGGAGGAGCTGTACCGCCACGTGAGCGACCGCCAGACCATGGGCAGCGTGGTCGGCGAACTGCGCAGCACCTTGAGCGAGCTGGAAAAGCTGCTCGACCAGTTCTTCCGCGACCCCAAGAACAAGGCGCCGCTGCGCGACGCACCTTCGCACCTGTCGCAGATGCGCGGCGTGCTGTCGGTGCTGGGCCTGGAGCAGGCCTCGCACGCCGTGCTGCGCATGCGCGACACGGTGGAGGAAATCATCGTCACGGAAGTCGACGAGCAGCAGGCGCGCGCCGCCGGCACCTTCGACAAGCTGGGCAACAACCTCGGCGCCCTCGGCTTCCTGATCGACATGCTGAACTACCAGCCGGCGCTCGCCAAGAAGCTGTTCGTCTACGACGACAGCACCGGAGAGCTGCGTCCGCTGATGGGCCGTTCGGTCCCGGCGCAGGCGCAAGAGCCGCATCACGAAGACGAGCAGGGCGCGCTGTCCGACCAGGTGAATGCCCTGGTCACCGAGGCCGGCGAGTCCGGCATGGGGCAGCTCACCGCCAAGCTCGACACCATCGCCACGCAGGCGGTGCTGTCCGAGCACAAGGGCGTGGCCCAGGCCGCGCGCGACGTGGCAGCCGCCGTCACCGCGCAGGACAAGGACGCCACCGCCGCCGCGCTCACCCAACTGGCCGCGGCCGTGCAGCCGCCGGTGTCCGCGCCGAAGCCGGCACCGCAGGCGCAAGCCGATTTCGTGGAAGACGACTTGCGCGACATCTTCCTGGAGGAAGCGCGCGAAGTGGTCGGCACCGGCATGGCCGCCGTCCAGGCGCTGGCCGCCGAACCGGGCAACCTGGCGGAGATGACTACGCTGCGCCGCGCGTTCCACACGCTCAAGGGCAGCTCGCGCATGGTGGGCCTCACCGTGTTCGGCGACGCCGCCTGGTCGCTGGAACAGGTGCTCAACACCTGGCTGGCCGACCAGAAGTCTTCCAACGACGACCTGCGCGCGCTGTCGGCCGACGCGCTGCGCGCATTCGGCAGCTGGGTCGAGGATATCGCCCACAACCGCGACAGCGGCTGGGCAGCCTCCATGTTCATCGGCCCTGCCGATGCGTTGCGCATGGAGCAGCGCCTGGTGCGCATCCAGGTGCCCCATGCGGGCGACGCCGAGCCCGCCGTGCAAGCGCCGGCCGCGACCGAGCCGATGCCGCTGGACGCGTTCGAGCCTGCATCGGCCTCCATGCCGGACGCGTTCGACCAGACCATCACCTTCGACCTGGGCGACGCCGGCACCATCGAAGCAGCGGTTGCCGAACCGGTCGCCGAGCCCGTGGTGGCCGAGGAACTCGACCTGTCGATTCTGGAATTCGCTTCGCCGCTGCCCGTGCAGGCCGAGCCGCCGGCGCCCGCGCCTGCGCCCGCAGTGAGCCATCCGGCGCTGGAGCGCACGCAAAAGCTCGAACCCATCGCCGTCGAACTGCCGGCCGAGTCGCCGCCCGATTTCGACTTCGAATTCGACATGCCGACCGCTCCCGTGGCCGCCGCGCCCGCCGAGCCGCCGCTGGACATCGCCGGCATCGACTTCGACAGCCTGGCCGGAGTGTCCGGTGTCGCCGCCGCGCAGCCCGAGCCGGTGCCCACCGAAGAACCCCAACCGGAACCTGTGGTGCAGGCCGAAGCCCTGGAGGTCGATTTCGACGCCTGGGAGGCCGAGCAGCAGGCGGTGGCCGCCGTGCCGGCACAGGCCGAGCCGACGCCTGCCGAAGCAGAGTACGACGAAGCGGAGCAGGCGGAAGCACTGAACCTTTCCGTGCCGCGCGAGGAACAGATCAGGGTGATCGGCACGCTGCGCATCGGCATTCCGCTCTACAACGTCTACCTGAACGAAGCCGACGAGTGGTCGCGTCGCTTGGTCTCCGAACTGGGCGAGTGGGTGCTGGAGATGAACCAGCGCGTGCCCGACTCCACCGTCGGCTGGGCGCATGCGCTGGCGGGCAGTTCCGCCACCGTGGGCTTCCACGCGCTGTCGGACATCGCGCGCGCCCTCGAAGCGGCGCTGATGCAGGCCCAGCAGCTGTCCAACGGCACGCCGGTGCACGCCCACGCGTTCACCGAAGCGGCCGAGGAAATCCGGCGCCTGCTGCACCAGTTCGCGGCCGGCTTCCTGAAGGAGCCGAACCCGCAGGTCATCGCCTCGCTGCACGCGTTGAAGAGCCTGCAGGGGCCGTCGCGCAGCGAACCCGAGCCGATGGAATTCGAGGATGCGTTCGACAACGCTGTCGTCGAAGCCGTCGAAGCCGAGCCCGAAGCCGCGGTCTTCGCGGTGGCCGTGCCGCAACCCGAACCGCAACCGCAACCCGCACCCGCACTTCAGGTGCAGCACAGGCCCGCCGCACCGCCGGTGGCCACCTTCACCGTCAGCCAGGACCGCGACGATGAAGACCTGGACGTCACCGACGCGATCGACCCCGACCTGTTCCCGATCTTCGAGGAAGAGGCGGCGGAACTGATGCCGCAGCTGGGCAGCGCCCTGCGCCAGTGGGCGGCGCGCCCGGACAACATGAACGCGCGCGGCGAAGCGCTGCGCGTGCTGCACACGCTCAAGGGCAGCGCCCGGCTGGCCGGCGCCCTGCGCATGGGCGAGCTGGCGCACCGCCTGGAATCCGACATCGAATACCTGGGCTCGTCGAGCGTCCTCGGCGCCGACGTGGAGCAGCTGCTGCACCGCCACGACAGCCTGCAGACGCGCTTCGACGACCTGCGTGCCGGCACCTTTGCCGAGGCAGCCGCCCCGGAGCCCGTTGTGCCCGCCGCCCCGGTGGCGCAGCAGCCTGTTGCGCAGCCGGTCGAGGCCGCAGCGCCGCAAGCCACGCCCATGGAATCGGCTGCAGTGCCGCACGCGCTGCAGATGCCTGTGACAGTACCCGTGCCGATGGCGCGCACCGCGCTGGCCTTGCCGGCCGCGATGGCGCTGACCGCCACGCGGCAGGCTTCCAACCAGGCCGTGCGCGTGCGCTCGCAGCTGCTGGACCGCCTGGTCAACCAGGCCGGCGAGGTGATGATCACGCGCTCGCGGCTGGAGGAAGAACTCAAGCAGCTGCGCGGATCGCTGGGCGACCTCACGGGCAACCTGAACCGCCTGCGCGCCCAGTTGCGCGACATCGAACTGCAGGCCGAGACGCAGATGCAGTCGCGCCTGGCGCTGGCCAAGGATTCGGCCGCCGGCTTCGACCCGCTCGAGTTCGACCGCTTCACCCGCGTGCAGGAGCTCACCCGCATGATGGCCGAGTCGGTGAACGACGTGGCCACCGTGCAGCGCAACATCCAGCGCGTGGTGGAATCGACCGAAGACGACCTGATCGCCCAGGCCCGCCAGACGCGCGAACTGCAGCGCGACCTGCTGCGCACCCGCATGGTGGAGTTCGAAGGCATCTCCGAGCGCCTGTACCGCGTGGTGCGGCTGGCCGCCAAGGAAACCGGCAAGCAGGTCAAGCTGGACATCGTCGGCGGCTCCATCGAGATGGACCGCGGCGTGCTGGACCGCATGACCCCGGCCTTCGAGCACCTGCTGCGCAACTGCGTGGCGCACGGCGTGGAAGCGCCGGCGCTGCGCTCCATGCGCGGCAAGGACCCGGCCGGCCTGATCGCCATCACCTTGCACCACGAAGGCAACGACGTCTCGGTGGAATTCAAGGACGACGGCGCCGGCCTCGACCTGCCGCGCATCCGCGAGAAGGCGCTGCAGCAGGGACTGATCACACCCGAGCAGCAGCTCACCGACGCCGAAGCCGCCAACCTGATATTCCTGCCGGGCTTCAGCACGGCGGCCGAAGTGACCGAACTGGCTGGCCGCGGCATCGGCATGGACGTGGTGCGCTCCGAGCTGAACGCGCTGGGCGGCCGCATCGAAACCACCACCCAGTCGGGCCGCGGCACCACCTTCAAGCTGGTGCTGCCGCTGACCACCGCGGTGACGCAGGTGGTGATGGTCCGCTCGGGCAAGCTCGCCGTGGGCGTGCCGGCCAACCTGGTGGAGCTGGTGCGGCGCGCCCCCGCCAAGGAAGTCCAGCAGGCCTACAACAGCGGCACCTACGAGTTCGGCGGCGAACAGCTGCCGTTCTTCTGGTCCGGCGCGCTGCTGCAGTCGTCGGGCCACAGCACCGAGCCGCAGGGCAAGACGCTGCCAGTGGTGGTGTTCCGCAGCGCTGCGCAGCGCATCGCGGTGCACGTGGACGAAGTGCTGGGCAACCAGGAAGTGGTGGTGAAGAACCTCGGGCCGCAGCTGTCGCGCCTGCCCGGCCTGGCCGGCATGACGGTGCTGGCTTCGGGCTCCGTGGTGCTGATCTACAACCCGGTGGCGCTGGCGCAGGTGTACGGCGAACTGGCGCGCCAGCTGAGCGTGGACCGCGCGCAGCCCGACGTGCTGGGCGAGGGCGTGGTCGGCGGCAATGCCGAATTTGTGCCGGTGACGCCGCTGATGCCGGTGGCGCCGCTCATTCCGCTGGTGCTGGTGGTGGATGACTCGATCACGGTGCGCCGTGTCACGCAGCGCCTGCTGCAGCGCGAAGGCTTCCGCGTGGCGATGGCGGCCGACGGCCTGCAGGCGCTGGAGCGCTTGGCCGAGGAACGGCCGGCCGTGGTGCTGTCGGACATCGAGATGCCGCGCATGGACGGCTTCGATCTGGCACGCAACATCCGCGCCGACCGCAAGCTGGCCGGCCTGCCGATCGTGATGATCACTTCGCGCATTGCCGAGAAGCACCGCCAACACGCCAAGGAGCTGGGCGTGAACCACTACCTGGGCAAGCCGTACTCGGAAGAAGAGTTGCTCAGCCTGGTCAAGCACTACTGCAGCAACGCAGTTCCCGCCTGACACCGCGGGCGTTTTACGCAAAAGGCCTGGGCTCGCTCAGGCCTTTTTCTTTGGCTTCACCGCCGCATAGCGCGCCAAGGTGCGCTGCCGCGCATCGTCGTGGTCGACGATGCGCTCCGGATAATCGCGGCCCAGCACGATGCCGGCCGCGGCCAGTTCCACCTCGTTGGCTTCCCACGGCGCGTGCAGCACCGGCACCGGCAAGCCTTCCAGCTGCGGCAGGTAGCGCAGGATGAATTTGCCGTCCGGATCGAACTTGCGGCTCTGGCTCACCGGATTGAAGATGCGGAAGTACGGCTGCGCGTCGCAGCCCGACGAACTCGCCCACTGCCAGCCGCCGTTGTTGGACGCCAAGTCGTAGTCGTTGAGCTTTTCGGCGAAATAGCGCTCGCCCCAGCGCCAGTCCAGCCCCAGGTCCTTGCTGAGGAAGCTGGCCGTCACCATGCGCAGGCGGTTGTGCATGTAGCCGGTCTGGTTGATCTGCGCCATGGCGGCGTCCACCAGCGGATAGCCGGTGCGGCCCTCGCACCAGGCGGCGAACAGCTGCTCGGCCGGCTTGCCGTGCTCCCACTTGATGGCGTCGTACTCGCGTTTGAAGCTGTGGCTGGCGCCCTGCTCGTCGCTCACGCGGAAGTTGGCCAGCACCTGGAAGTAGAAGTCGCGCCAGACCAGCTCGCCCAGCCAGGTCGCGGCTCCGGTGCTGCCGCCAGCAGCGCGCTGCCACGCGGCGCGCGCCAGTTCCCGCACCGACACCGTGCCGAAGCGCAGATGCACGCTGAGGTAGCTCGGCCCCTTGTGCGCCGGAAAGTCGCGCTGCAGGTCGTAGCGGTCGATGCGCTGCAGGAAGTCCTCGAACAGCGCCTGGCCACCGCTTTCGCCGGTGGGGATCTTCAGCTCGTGCAGATTGGTGGACTCGAAGCCGAGGTCCGCCAGTTCCGGCACCTGCCGCGCGTAGTGCCCGGGCCGCTCGGCCAGCTGCGCCGCATGGCGCGCGACGGCGTAGCTGCCCAGGAAGAAATCGTCCGCCTTGGCCAGCCAGGCGTTCTTGTACGGCGTGAACACGGCATAGGGCGTGCCGGCTTGCGTCAGCAGTTCGCGGCCCTCGAACACCACCTGGTCCTTGTAGGTGTGCAGCGCGATGCCTGCGTTGGCCAGCGCGCCGCGCACGGCGGCGTCGCGCGCCAGCGCCTGCGGCTCGTAGTCGTGGTTGGCGAACACCGCCTGCACGCCCAGGCTCTGCGCCAGCCACGGCACCTGGTCGGCGGCCGGGCCGTGCAGCACGATCAGTCCGGCGTGCTCGCGCCCGGCCAGCCGGCGCAGGGTCGCGTCCAGCTCGGCCACGCTGTCGCGGATGAATTCCACCCGCCGGTCGCGGCGCGCAAGCCGGTCCAGGATGGCGGTGTCGAACACGAAAACGCAATGGACCTGCCGGCAGGTCGTCAGTGCGTGGTGCAGGGCGGCATGGTCGGCCGCGCGCAGGTCACGGCGAAACCACACGAGCCCGGTGGGATAGCCGTTGTCCATGTCGAATCCGGTGGCCGCCTCCTTGGCTAGAATGCCCATCATGCCCTCCGATGCCGACGCCATCAATCTGACGCATCATTTCCTGATCGCCATGCCCGGCCTGGAGGACGCCTCCTTCGCCCGCAGCGTGGTCTACCTGTGCGAGCACAGCCCGCGCGGCGCGCTGGGCCTGGTGATCAACAAGCCCACCGACATCAACCTGAAGAACCTGTTCGACAAGGTCGACCTGCCGTTGGGCCGCGACGACCTGGCCGCCGCGCCGGTGCTGCAGGGCGGGCCCATCCACACCGAGCGCGGCTTCGTGCTGCACGAGGCGATCCGGGCCGAGGGCGGCGACGCCGGCGCCTCGGTCTATGCCTCCACCATGGCCATTCCGGGCGGCCTGGAGATGACCACCTCCAAGGACGTGCTGGAGGCCATCGCCACCGGCGCCGGACCGCGCAAGGTGCTGGTGACTCTGGGCTATTCGTCCTGGGGCGAAGGCCAGCTGGAGTCCGAGCTGGCCGAGAACAGCTGGCTCACCGTGGGCGCCGATCCAAGCGTGATCTTCGACACCCCGATCGAGCAGCGCTACGATAAGGCGCTGTCGCTGCTGGGGCTGCAGGCGTGGATGCTGTCGCACGGGGCAGGGCACGCATGAGCACCGAGGTGCTCGACATTCCCGCGCATTACCAAACCTTTCTGGCTTTCGATTTCGGCCTCAAGCGCACGGGGGTGGCGGTGGGCACGCGCATCCTGCGCACGGCCACGCCGCAGCAGACCATCCGCGCCGAGGGCCAGGCGCGCGTGCTGCGCGCGCTGGAGCGGGTGCGCGAATGGCAGCCCGAGGCGCTGGTGGTCGGCGTGCCCTTCCACCCCGACGGCGCCAGCCACGACAATACGGCGCGCGCGCGCCGCTTCGCGCGGCAGCTGCGCGGGGCCAGCGGGCTGCAGGTGTACGAGGTGGACGAGCGCTACAGCACCACCGAGGCGCTGTCGCGCGGCGCGGCCGATGCCGACGCGGGCGCTGCCTGCGTGATCCTGGAGCAATTCTTGAGGAGCTTGAAGTGAGCACACTGGCTTTGGACGCGGAAGCCCTGTATGCCGAGCTGCTGCGCGTGGTGCCGCACCTGCGCGGAGCGAACGCGCGGCTGGTCGGCGTCACCTCCGGCGGCGCCTGGCTGGCCGAGCGCCTGCACCGCGACCTGGGCCTGGCCGGCGAACCCGCCGTGATCTCGTCGGCCATGCACCGCGACGACTACGCGCAGCGCGGCCTGGCCGCCGCGGCGCAGACGCGGCTGGACTTCGACGTCAACGGCGCGCACATCGTGCTGCTGGACGACGTTCTCTACACCGGGCGCACCATTCGCGCCGTGCTCAACGAGCTGTTCGACTACGGCCGCCCGGCCAGCGTGAAGCTGGCCGTGCTGGTGGACCGGGGCGGCCGCCAGCTGCCGGTGCAGGCGGACTTCGCATCCGCGCGCGTCACGCTGCCGGCCACGCAGTTGCTGGCGCTGGCGCGCGACGCCGGCGGCAGTTTCAGCTTCCAGGTGGAGGGCTGAGTTTTCCAATGAGCACCACCACGCACAACCCGCAACTGAACAAGCACGGCGAGCTGGTCCACCTGCTGTCCACCGAAGGCCTGCCGCGCGACATCCTCACCCACATCCTGGACACCGCGTCCAGCTTCGTCAGCGTGAGCGACCGCGAGGTGAAGAAGGTGCCGCTGCTGCGCGGCAAGAGCGTGTTCAACCTGTTCTTCGAGAACTCCACGCGCACCCGCACCACCTTCGAGATCGCGGCCACGCGGCTGTCGGCCGACGTCATCAACCTGGACATCGCGCGCTCCTCCACCGCCAAGGGCGAGTCGCTGCTGGACACCATCGCCAACCTGTCGGCGATGGCGGCCGACATCTTCGTGGTGCGGCACGGCGAATCGGGCGCGCCCTACCTGATCGCCCAGCACGTGGCGCCGCACGTGCACGTGATCAACGCCGGCGACGGCCGCCATGCGCACCCGACGCAGGGGCTGCTGGACATGTACACCATCCGCCACTACAAGAGGGACTTCAGCAACCTCACGGTGGCGATCGTCGGCGACGTGCTGCACTCGCGCGTGGCGCGCTCGGACATCCACGCGCTGCTGACGCTCGGCTGCGCCGAGGTGCGCGTGGTGGGCCCGCGCACGCTGGTGCCGGGTGACCTTGCGGAGATGGGCGTGCGCGTGTTCAACCAGCTGGAAGAGGGCCTGAAGGGCTGCGACGTGGTCATCATGCTGCGGCTGCAGAACGAGCGCATGAGCGGCGCGCTGCTGCCGTCGTCGCAGGAATTCTTCAAGCGCTACGGCCTCACGCCCGAGCGGCTCGCGCTGGCCAAGCCCGACGCCATCGTGATGCACCCGGGGCCGATCAACCGCGGCGTGGAGATCGACTCCGCCGTGGTCGACGGCCGCCAGAGCGTGATCCTACCGCAGGTGACCTTCGGCATCGCGGTGCGCATGGCGGTGATGGGCATCGTCGCCGGCACGGTGCGCCAGGCGCAGCCCCAGCCGCAGGGAATGAGCGCATGAAGCTTTTGATCAAAAACGGCCGCGTCATCGACCCGGCGCGCAACTTCGACCAGGTCTGCGACGTGGCGGTCGGCGCCGGGCGCATCGTCTCCATCGGCCGCGCGCCGGACAACTTCGCGCCCGCCCGTACCATCGATGCCGGCGGCTGCGTCGTCGCGCCGGGGCTGGTGGACCTGGCGGCGCGCCTGCGCGAACCCGGCCACGAGCACGAGGGCATGCTGCAAAGCGAGATGGCGGCGGCGGTGGCCGGCGGCGTCACCAGCCTGGTGTGCGCCCCCGACACCGACCCGGTGCTGGACGAGCCCGGCCTGGTCACCATGCTGAAATTCCGAGCCGAAAAGCTGCACTTGGCGCGCGTGTTCCCGCTGGGCGCGCTCACGCGCGGCCTGCAGGGCGAGGCGCTGACCGAGATGGCGGAGCTGGCCGAATGCGGCTGCGTCGGCTTCAGCCAGGCCGAGGTGCCGCTGGCCGACACGCAGGTGTTGCTGCGTGCGCTGCAGTACGCCGCCACCTATGGCTTCACCGTGTGGCTGCGCCCGCAGGACAGGGACCTGGGCCGCGGCGTTGCCGCATCCGGGCCGCTGGCCACGCGGCTCGGGCTCTCGGGCGTGCCTGTGGCCGCCGAGACCATCGCGCTGCACACCATCTTCGAGCTGGTGCGCGCCACCGGCGCGCGCGTGCACATCTGCCGACTGAGCAGCGCCGCCGGCCTGGAGCTGGTGCGGCGCGCCCGCGATGAAGGCCTGCGCTTCAGCTGCGACGTCAGCATCAACTCGCTGCACCTGACCGACGCCGACATCGGGTACTTCGACAGCCGCATGCGCCTCGCGCCCCCGCTGCGCCAGGCCCGCGACCGCGACGCGCTGCGCGAAGGCCTGGCCGACGGCAGCATCGACGCGCTGGTGTCCGACCATACGCCGGTGGACGAGGACGCCAAGACGCTGCCCTTCGCCGAGGCCGAGCCGGGCGCCACCGGGCTGGAGCTGCTGCTGTCGCTGGCGCTGCGCTGGGGGCAGGACAGCGGCGTGGGCCTGGTGCGCGCGCTGGCCGTGCTCACCAATGAGCCGGCGCGCGTGCTGGGCGCCTCGCTGGGCACGCTGGAGGCCAGCATCGGCCGGCTGGTGGAAGGCGCGCAGGCCGACTTGTGCGTATTCGACCCGCAGGCCACGTGGACGGTCGCGCCCGCCGCACTGCGCAGCCAGGGCAAGCACACGCCCTTCGGCGGCCACGAACTGCCGGGCCGCGTGCGCTGCACCGTCGTGGGCGGCCAGCTCGCGTACGAGGGCTGGGAGCAGGCCTGACGTGATCGCGGCGCTGAAGCTGCTGCGCGTGCTGGTGCACGCGGTGGCCGGATGGTTCACCGTCGTGTTCGCCTTTCCCCGGCTCGGGCCGTCCGCGCGCGAGGCGCGCGTGCAGGCCTGGTCGCTGGAGATGCTGCGCATCCTGGGCGTGCGGCTGCGCGTGCAGGGCCATCCGGCGGCGCAGGGGCCGGTGCTGCTGGTGGCCAACCACATCTCCTGGCTGGACATCATGGTGCTGCACGCGGCGCGCTATTGCCGCTTCGTCTCCAAGGCCGACATCCAGCGCTGGCCGCTGGTCGGCACCATGGCCACCGGCGCCGGCACGCTGTACATCCAGCGCGAGAAACGGCGCGACGCGCTGCGCGTCGTGCACAGCATGGCTCAGAGCCTGAAGGCCGGCGACGTGGTGGCCGTGTTCCCCGAGGGCACCACCGGCGAAGGCACCACGCTGCTGCCGTTCCACGGCAACCTGATCCAGGCGGCGCTGGCGGCCGAGGCGCCGGTGCAGCCGCTCGGCCTGCGCTACGTGGACGCGGCCAGCGGGCAGCCCAGCTTCGCCGCGCGCTACATCCAGCAGGACACCTTGATCGGCTCGGCCTGGCGGCTGCTGTCCAGCCCGCCGATCGAGGCGGTCGCCGTATTCGGCGAGCCGCATGGAGCCGAAGGCCGGGACCGGCGCCAATGGGCGCACGACCTGCAGGCGCAGGTGGAGGCGCTGCGGCGCGCCTGAGCCCGGATCAGGCCGGGAACGCAGCGATCGGCGGCGCGGTGGCCGCGGCTTCGCGCGGAAAGGTCACCACGTGGTCCACCTGGGCGCGGATGCCGATCCACTCGCCCAGCTTGTGGTCGTGGTGGCTGGGCACGTGGGCCAGGAGCGTCTCGCCGCCGGCCAGCCGCAGCGTGTAGAGGAACTCCGAGCCGCGGAACGCCTTGCGGATGATCTGCGCCTTCACCGGCGCGTCGTCGTCGTGCACGATGTCGTCGGCGCGCAGCAGCACCTCGCACTGGCCGTCCTCGAAGGCGCCGGGCAGCAGGCGCTCGGTGCCGTCGGTGAGCGCGCCCAGCGCCGGGTGCACCACCACCACGCCATCGCCGACCTGGCGCAGCGCGGCACGCGCGAAGACGCCGTGGCCGATGAAGTCGGCGACGAAGCGCGTGGCCGGGCGGTGGTAGAGCGTATACGCGGCGTCCCACTGGTGCAGGTGCCCCTCGCGCATCACGCCGATCGCGTCGCCGATGGCGAATGCTTCCAGCTGGTCGTGCGTGACGAACAGCGCCGTGGTGCGCGCCGCCTTCAGGATGGCGCGGATTTCGTGGGCGAGGCGCTCGCGCAGGTCTACGTCCAGGTTGGAGAAGGGCTCGTCCAGCAGCAGCAGGCGCGGGCGCGGCGCCAGCGCGCGCGCCAGGGCCACGCGCTGCTGCTGCCCGCCCGAGAGTTCGTGCGGCATGCGCCGTTCGCTGCCCAAGAGGCCTACCAGCGCCAGCACTTCGGCCACGCGCGCCTTGCGGTCGGGCGCCTTCAGGTTGGCGATACCGAAGGCCACGTTCTGGCCCACGTCCAGGTGCGGAAAGAGCGCGTAGTCCTGGAACACCATGCCGATGCGGCGGGCCTCGGGCGCCACGTGCAGGCCGGCGCCGCCCACCGGCTGGCCCGAGATGCGGATCTCGCCGCTGTTCACCGGCTCCAGGCCGGCGATGGCGCGCAGCAGCGTGGTCTTGCCGCAGCCCGAAGGCCCGATCAGCACCCCGATGTCGCCGGCGCGCAGGCCGAACGACACCGCATCGACGGCCGGCCGCTCGCGGCCCGCGTAGCGGACGCTCAAGTGGCTGACTTCGAGGTGCATCGGCCCATTCTAGATGCTTACAATTCTCATTTGCATCAACCTGGCCCCAGGGCCGCCCGCCATGCCGCGCCGGCTCCACGATCTGCCCCTCCTGCTGCTGGGCGCGCTGCTGCTGCTGCCGGTGGCCGCCGTGCTCGGCTCGTGGCTGCAATGGAACGCGCAAAGCGCGCAGATCCTGCGCGAAATGGCCTCCACCGTGCTGCCCGGCTATGTGGCCACCAGCCTGGGCCTGTGCCTGATGGTGGGCATCGGCACGGCGCTGGTGGGTACCGGCGCGGCGGTCGCCGTCACGCTGTTCGACTTTCCCGGGCGGCGCACGCTGGAGTGGGCGCTGCTGCTGCCGCTGGCCATGCCGGCCTATGTGGTGGCCTATGCGTACACCGACTTCCTGCAGTTCAGCGGCCCGCTGCAAACGGGATTGCGCGCGCAGTTCGGCCTGCAGGGCCGCGTGTTCCCCGAGGTGCGCAACCTGTGGGGCGCGGCCTGGGTGTTCGTGTTCTCGCTCTATCCGTACGTCTACCTGCTGGCGCGCACCGCGCTGGGCGAGCGCGCCGCGCAGCTGATGGAGGCGGCGCGGCTGCTCGGCGCGTCGCTCGGGCGGCGCAT
>NZ_JACCWG010000297.1 GCF_013697775.1 Ramlibacter sp.
GAGCCCGCCAGCCTGGCCCTGGCGCACCGGCTGCAGCGCGGCGAAGAAGCGCCGCACACCGGCCTGGCGCCCGTGTGGGACGCGCTCGTGGCCGAGCCGCGGCTGCGCTCCGCCCTGCACCAGTACGACACCGCCCGGGCGGTGCGCGACGCCATGCTGCATCCCGACGACCTGCTGGCGACGGTGGCGCGGCTTCTCGTCGGCTGAGCACGCTGACCCGCCGCCAAGCGACGAATCCACGCCGGCGCCCGCGGCCGGTCGTCAGCTCGCGAGCAGGCGCTGGCGCTGGTATTCGCTGCGCTTCATGCGCAGGTAGGCGTCGCGGTCCACCTCGCGCAGCTGGCGCGGGTATTTCTCGGTGGCGTCGAACCAGGCCTGCAGGCGCTTGTCCAGCTGCTGCGCGGGCGGGGCCGACAGCGAACCCATGTAGGCCTGGATGGCCAGGTAGTAGCGCATGGTGTTGCGCTCCACCACGCCGCGCATGCCGCCCACGTATTCGGCCTGCTGGCTGCCGCGCGCTGGCTGCGCCACGGTGAAACCCACCTTGTCGCGGCCCACGGTGGCCAGGTAGACCTGCATCGCCATGTTGCTGGCGCCGCCGTAGGCAAACGAATAGCCCATGTGCAGGAAGGTGCGCCCGCCCTCCAGCGGAACGGCCTCGGCCATCAGCTGGTAGTCGCGCGTGTCGTACGGGCCGTCGGGCGCGCGCATCTCCACGTCCAGGTAGTCCTGCCGCACCGTCGGAGGCTGCCACGCGAAGGACAGCAGGGTGGCGTTCTGCGGCGACTGCTCCACCTTTTTGCCCACCCGCACGTCGATGCGGTTGCGCCCGCCGTCGGTCACGCGGCTGCACTGCTTGGTGTTCAGGTGCAGGATGAGCACGTCGCACCAGCGCGCCGGGTCGCCCAGCGCGGCGCTCACGTCGGCGAACGGGTGCTCCAGCACCGCGTAGACGTCGCCTTCGAGCCGGTTGCCGGCCTCCGAGGACTGCATCTGCAGCGGCAAGCCCAGCGGATTGGCGGCCAGTTGCGGGGCCAGGGTGGCATGGCGCTGGCGCAGCGCGCCGGGACCGATGGAAGGGCCCGCGGAGGCCGCCACGGCCGCGCTGCCGAGCACAGCGGACAGCACCAGGCGGCGCCAGGACATACGGTAGAGAACCTTTTTCAGCATAGACCTTTCGATGGAGCGACCGGGGGAAGGTTCCGCACGGCAGCGCATGAGGTGGCGCCGGCTCGACTGTGCGACCATGGTACCGCCTGCTGCACGGCCGGCTGACGCGCGGCGGCCCTTGGGGCGGCGTATAGAATCCGCCGCAAAAGCACCCTGGGAGGGCCGCGTGAAACTCAAGGACTATCTGGTCGCCATTGCGTGCGTGGTGCTGTGGGGGCTGACGTTCCCCGTCATCAAGCACATGTCGGGCTTCGTGCCGGGCATCTTCCTCACCGCCTGCCGCTTCGCCGTCATCGCGATCCCGGTGGCCTTCACGGCCTTCCCCAACATGGGCTGGAAGCGCTTTCTCGTCTACTCCCTGTGCTTCGGCTGCGGCCAGTACCTGCTGTCCACGCTGGGCATCTACTACGGCCTGTCGGCCGGCATCGCCGCGGTGATCATGCAGGTGCAGGTGTTCATCACCATCGGCCTGGCCTATGCCTGGCTGCACGAGAAGGTCGGCGTGCCGCAGGTGATCGGCAGCATCCTGGGCTTCGCCGGCGTGGCGCTGCTGCTGTTCTTCAACACCTATTTCTCGGTGTCGGTCATCGGGCTGATCATCACCTTCACGGCCAGCTGCTGCTGGGCCGCGGTGAACCTGATCGTGAAGACCTCCAAGATCACCGACTTCACCTCGCTGGTGGCCTGGGGGGCGCTGCCGAACATCCCCATCCTGTGGCTGATGTCCTGGGGCTTCGGCGAGTTCGACAAAGTGCACCTGGACACCAGCCAGCTGCTGCAGCTGGCCGGCTCGGTGATCTTCCTGGGCCTGGTCGTCACCTTCGGCGTGTCGGTGTTCTGGAACGGCCTGCTGAAGAAGCACGCGGCGATCCAGGTGGCGCCGTTCTCGCTGCTGATCCCGGTGGTGGGCCTGGTCTCTTCGTGGCTGTGGTTCCACGACACCGACAGCAAGCAGATCGCGCCGCTGGCGCTGATCTTCGCCGGCCTCGCGGTGGTGATCGGGGCCAATGCGCTGGGCTCGCGCGCTGCCGCGGCAGCGGCCGCCTTGAAAGCGGCGGCGCCCGCGCGCGCTTGATCGATTGCGTAAGAATTCGTAGCTGAGCATCGGGGAAAAGACGCATCGCGTTACCACTTGCCTGCATCTTGTCGCACGTGGTGCGTAGGATGAATCCCACAGGCACACGCGATGAAGAAGTCTTCCCCCTCCGACCGCAATCCGCAGCAACCCTCGGGCAAGCTGCCGGCGGCCGGGCACCGTTCCGGCAAGGGCGCTTCCAGCATCGTGCCCTACCTCGACGAGGCGGCGAACAGCAAGCCGGCGCCACTGGAGCCCGAAGCCCACCAGCCGGCCGCCAAGCGCCCGCGCTGGCGCTGGTAGCCCGCTTGCGGGCAACGCAGGCTCACGCGATCACTGCACGCGCATCTCGAACGCGCGCTTCAATCCACCCAGGTCGATGATGCGGATGTGCTTCTTGTCGACTTCCAGCAGGCGCTGCTGCTGGAACGCCGAGAAGGTGCGGCTCACCGTCTCCAGCTTCATGCCCAGGTAGCTGCCGATCTCCGCGCGCGACATCCGCAGGTGGAACTCGCTGGGCGAGTAGCCGCGCGCCTTCAGCCGCTGCGACAGGTTTAGCAGGAAGGCCGCCAGGCGCTCTTCCGCGTTCATCGAGCCCAGCAGCAGCATCAGGCTGTGCTCGCGCACGATCTCGCGGCTCATCAGCCGGCTGACGATGTGCTGCATGTTGCTGTTGCCCGCCGCCAGCGCGTTCAGGTGCTCGTAGGGGATGGCGCAGATCTCGGCGTCTTCCAGCGCGCTGGCGGTGCTGGCGTGCGTGCCTTGCGCCACGCCGTCCAGGCCTATCAGCTCACCGGCCATGTGGAAGCCGGTGACCTGCTCGCGGCCGTCCTTCAAGGTGACGCTGGACTTGAAGGTGCCGGTGCGTACGGCGTAGATGAACTGGAACTTCTCGCCCTCGCGGTACAGCGGCTGGCCCGGCTTGATCCTGCGGCGGCCGAACTGCAGGCCGTCCAGCTGCTGCACGTCGTCGCAGTCCAGGCCGCAGGGCAGGCACAGGTCCTTCAAGTGGCAGGTGGAGCACTGCGGCTTGAGCGCGGGGGCAGCCGTGTCCACCATGGCGGTGTCCGCGTGGCGGCGCAGCATCTGGATCGGGGCGGCGGCGGCTTCGGTGGCGGTGTGCATGGCGGGGCTCTCTTGCTTTGGTCGTTCAGTACGGGACGGGCGCGCAGGCCGCGCGGACGGCTTGCGCGAGCTGGTCGAATTCGGAGCTCTTGTCCAGAAAACGCGCGGCACCCTCGGCCAGGTAGCGCTTGCGGTAGGCGGGGCCGCAGTTGTTGCTGAACACGATGAAGGCGATGCGCGGGTCGGCCAGGCGCACGGCCTTGAGCACCTGCAGGCCGCTGCCGCCTTCGAGCTGGACGTCCAGCACGACCACGTCGGGTTGCGAATTCAGGATGCCCCGGATGCAGGCCTGCGGCGTCTGGGCCTGCCCCACCACGGCCATGGCCCGGGCCGCCAGCATCTCGCCGACGCGCTGGCGGATCGGGGCCGAGTCGTCGGCGAGGAACACCTTGACGGGGACGGTGCGTGATTGCATGCCCGTACTGTCCGCCCTTCGGGCCGGCCGCGGCATCGGCGCACGCTGAGTCGCGGGCTCGGCATGTTCCGGATCGCGCTAGGAAGATTCCTAGGGCGCGTCGCCGCCCAGCCCGTGCTTGATGGCGTAGCGCACCAGCTCGCTCTGGTTGTTCAAGCCCAGCTTGTGCATCAGGTTGGACTTGTGCGTGCTCACGGTTTTCACCGAGAGGTGCAGGCGGGTGCCGATGTCGGTGACCGAGACGCCGTCCACCAGCAGCTTGAACACCTGGAACTCGCGGTCCGAGAGCGCCTCGTGCGGCGCGCTGGCCTGCCCGCCCGGCATGGCGCCCAGCGCCAGCTGTTCGGCCACTTCGGCGCTGATGTAGGCGCCGCCCGCGGCGATCTTGCGGATCGCCTGCTCCAGCTGCGCCGGCGCGCTTTCCTTGGTGAGGTAGCCGCTCGCGCCCGACTTGATCGAGCGCACCGCGTACTGCATTTCCTGGTGCATGGACAGCACCAGGATGCGCAGCCTGGGTTTTTCCGCCTTCACCAGCTTGATGAGCTCCATGCCGCTGCGCCCCGGCATCGACAGGTCCATCACCAGCACGTCGAAGTCGCGCTCGCGCACCACGCGCATCACCTCCGTGCCGTCGGCCGCCTCGCCCACCATCTCCAGGCCTTCGACCTCGCCGACGATGCGCTTCAAGCCCTCGCGCACGATGGCGTGATCGTCGGCGATGACGATGCGGATCATGCGCCGTCCTCCTCGTCGCGCACCGGAATGCGCGCCTCGATGCGCGTGCCCTGGCCGGGCCGGCTGTCCACGCCGACCGTGCCCTTGAGCAGGTGCGCGCGCTCGCGCAGGCCGACCAGGCCCAGCGACTGCGGCTTGCGCGGATCGTCCAGGCGAAAGCCCACGCCGTCGTCCTGCACGCTCACCACCATCTCGTCTCCCATGCGTGCCACCCGCACGCGCGCGCGCCGGGCATGCGCGTGCTTGGCGACGTTGGCGAGCGATTCCTGCACGATGCGAAACACCGCCGTGGCATAGGGTTCGCGCAGTTCCAGGTCCTCGTTGACGTCCAGGTCGCAGGGAATGCCGTGGCGCTGAGTGAAGTTCTGCGCCAGCCACTCGACGGCGGCACCGAGCCCCAGGTCGTCCAGCACCAGCGGGCGCAGGTCGGCCGCGATGCGCCGCGTGGCGGCCACGCTGGCGTCCAGCATGGCCAGCATGCCTTCCAGCCTGGCCAGTGCCTGCTCGCGCTGGCCGAGGTTGCCGCGCAGCCACATGGTGTCCATCTTGAGCGCGGTGAGCTGCTGCGCCAGTTCGTCGTGCAGCTCGCGCGCGATGCGCGACTTCTCCTGCTCGCGCACGCCGCCGGCTTCCGCCGCGAACGACGCCAGCTCCTCCTGCGCGCGCACCCGCTCGGTCACGTCGCGCAGGATCACGGTGTAGAGCTTGCCCTCGGGCGTGTCCAGCTGCGAGATCGAGGCCTCGATGGGGAATTCCTGGCCGTTGGCGCGCAGGCCGTACAGCACGGTGCCGTCGCCCATGCGGCGCGAGGTCACGCCGGTGGCGCCGAAGCGCCGCACGTGCTCGGCGTGGCCGGCCTGGTAGCGCTCGGGCAGCAGCCGCTGCAAGGGCTGGCCGCGCATCTCGGCGGCCGGGTAGCCGAAGATCTTCTCGGCCGCGCGGTTGTACAGCACGATGTTCTGCCCGGCGTCCACGGAGATGATCGCGTCCATGGCCGAATCCAGCAGTCCGGCCAGGCGGACCGCCGCGATGGCGTTGGGAATGGAAGCAGGCAAGCGCAACCCCTGGTCTGTGTCGCTGCCGCAGGCAGCGCCGCCGATGATAGCCCGCAGCATGAGGCAGGCCTGGCGCCTGCGGCCGCGCGGCGCTAAGGGCCGGAGTTCTCCTGGTCAGACATGGCACGGCAAAAGGCCATCAGCGCGGCGGTGTCGCTTTTCTGGATGACCGCATCCGCACCCAGCTCCAGGCAACGCTTGTACACCGCGGGCGAAGCGTAAGCGCTGAACACCACCACCTTGCCGCGCGTGGGCTGCGCATCGCAGCGCGCCACCACGCCCATGCCCGAGCCCTGCTGCAGCACGAGGTCCACCACGGCCAGGTCCCAGCCGCCGGGTGCTCATCCAGCCACAGGTTGGCCTCGGCCTCGGTGGTCGCCCCGCCGATGATCCGGAAGCCCGGCAGCGACTCGAGCAGTTGTGTCAGCACGGCACGCATCTGCCGCACGTCCTCTACAAGGAATATCCGCACATCCATGGCGAAGAGCATAGGCATGCGCTCCCCCGCCCCGATGTAGGACTTGGGCGACGCGGGCCGGCGCAGGTTCGCCGACCCTGCCGGTTCAAGTCGCCGGGCCGCGCTCGGCTTCCAGCACGCGCTGCACCAGCGGCTCGGCGAGCATGCGCGCGCGGTGCTCCAGCACGCGCGGCAGGCGCGACACGTCCACGGCGTCGCCTTCCAGCCACTTGGAGATGGTGAACAGGTAGTAGTCGCACACCGTCAGCTGCTCGCCCAGCACCCAGGGGCCGCGCAGCAGCTGTTCTTCGATCAGCGCGAAGGCGTCGCCCACGGCCTGCGGCAGCTTCTTCTTCATGGCCGCCAGCGAATGCGCGTCATCGGCATCCACCCAGCGGTAGCCGCGCCGGCCGTGGGCATGCGCCACGTGCACGGTGGCGCACAGGTAACTGTTGAATTCGTGCACCTGCGCCATGGCGAACGCATCGTCCAGCGGTGCGAGCCGCGCCTGCGGAAAGCTCTGCGCGATGTAGTGCAGCAGCGCGGGGGTTTCGGTGAGCACGCCGCGGTCGGTGGCCAGCGCCGGCACCCGGCCCTTCGGATTGACCTGCAAGTAGGCAGGCGAGCGCTGCTCGTCGCGCGAGAAATCCAGCCTCACCAGCGTGTAGTCGGCGCCGCTGTGCGCGAGCGCGAGGTGGGCCGCGAGGGCGCAGGTTCCGGGTGCGTAGTAGAGCGTCAACACGGTGAAAGGCTCCTGGGGCTGGGCTTGGGGAAGGCCAGCATACAGGAGCCTCGCTCAACGGCTCACAGCGTCAGCAGGCGCTGGAAGAAGGAACGGTAGCGTTGCAGCGCGATGCGCTGGTTCTCGGTGGCCGCATGGCCGGCGTCGCGCACGCCGGCTTCAATTTCCGAGCGCTGCTGCGCGAAGCTCTGGGCCAGGCTTTTCATCACCTGGGCCACCAGCTCGTCGGCCTGCTGCACGGCGCGTTGCGGATCGTCCACGAAGCCGATCTGCACGGCATCCCAGCGGGCGCGGAACTCCTGGGCCAGCTCGGTCGGGAACAGCGCGGTCAGCGGCTCGGGGCTGCCGGTGTGGGGATGGCCTGCCGGCACCATCTCCTGCATGGCGGGCTGCCGGTCGTCGCGCGGCTGCGTGTTCAAACCCGCCAGGTCGGCGGTGGACAGCGGGCGGTCTTCCAGTTCGCGGCTCATCAGTGTGTCTCCACATGGGGTTCGTGGCGCGCGGCGCCTTGGGGTTGCTCGACTTCCAGCAGCTCGGCGAAGAGCGCCCTGTAGTGCACCACGGCTTGGCGCATCTGCTCGGTGTCGGCCTCGCCGCGCGCGTCGCTCTGGGCGATGGCGTGGGCGGCGCGGTAGTGGTCCACCACGGCCGGATGGCGCACCGAAATGTCGGCCGCGCGGCGCTCGAAGTCTCCCATCGGGTAGCCGCGGCGCAGCATCAGCTCGCGCACCAGCATGTCGGCCTCGGCCAGCACACCTTTGGGGTTGTCGATGAAGCGCGACTGGATCGAGGTCCAGGACTGGATGAAGCGTGCCGCTTCTTGCGCCGGCAGCGGCACGATGTCCAGTTGCTCCACGCGCTTTTGGCGCGCGAGCAGCTCGGCTTCGGCCTTCGGCTTGCTGCCCATCTCTTCCACGGCCCGGTTGTATTCGGGGCCAAAGCGTTTTTCCAGCCCCTCGCTCTGCCGTTTTCGGTTGAAGAGCCAGGCGCCGATGAACAGCGCCGCGACGGCGAGCCCCACGAGAAGGATGAGGGATTCATTGTCCAGAACGGCCATGGGGAGCTCCTGTCGTGCATGCCGCGCACCGTTGCGCACGACCATCGCGCGCACGCAAGCACAGCGTTGCCATGGACCTTAGAACCCGCCTGCAAGGTGATCTGTCGGCGCGCGGCCCACGCGGCGCGGCGCGGCGCGCTGATGCAGGTGTAGGACGCGGCGCGCACGGCCGCGCCTGGGAAGAAATCCCGCCGCGCTCACTTGTTGAGTTCGGCCGGCGATATGCGCAGCACCGTGGTCAGCAGGCAAGCTGCCGTGCCGATCAGCCAGAAGACGAAGAACGCGGCCGTGTAGATGCCCTGGCGCGAGCCGCCGACGGCCTGGGCCGCCGAGTGCAACTCCAGCGGGTCGACCAGCGCGAACACCGCCAGTTCCAGGAGGCACGCGGCGAGGAACGCCGGCCACGCCACCCCCATGATTCGCTGTGTCCACATGCTGTCGCTTCCCTTCGTTTACGGCCGCGAGGGCGTTGCCGCATGGTTGCGGCCCTGCAGCGCCGGCAGCAGCGCGCGTTCGCGCGCCAGCTGCCTGTTGATCTCCATGCCGCGCCGGTAGTAGTCCTCGGCCACCAGCGTGTCCTGGCCGCTCGCCGCGATCCACGCGGTCACGCAGGAGGCCACCACCACCACGGCCGGCCCGGCGATCACCAGCCACACATGGCCGTGCTTCCACCAGGGCTTGGGCACAAGCTTGTCGTCGTCTTTCATTTGGCCATTGCCTCCATTCAGCGCGGCACCAGGAACACGGACTTTTCGCTCACGTGCGCGTCGCCGCCGACCGCGCCGATCGCGCCGATCGCGAAGTGGATCGGGTGCGACCCCGGCACTGCTCCGTCGTAGGGAAGCTGCACCCGCACCGCCACCCAGCGCGACTCGGCCGGGCCGACCTCGACCTCGGGCTCCGACGCCAGCACCAGGCCGGGCAGCCCGTCGGCCGCCAGGTGGTAGCGCTGCGGCCGCTCGGTGGCGTTCATGATCTGCAGCCGGTACACGTTCTCCAGCCTGCCGCCGGCCACGATGCGCGCCAGCGACGCGCGGTCGCGCACCACATCCACCTTCAGCGGCATGCGCAGCGCCAGGCTGGCCAGCACCCCGGTGGTCAGCACCGCGAGGATGGCGGCGTAGACCAGCACCCGCGGGCGCAGCACGTGGCGCAGGATCTCGCGCCCGCCCCAGCCCTGCTTGACCGCGTTCTGCGTGGTAAAGCGGATCAGCCCGCGCGGATAGCCCATCTTGTCCATCACGCCGTCGCACACGTCCACGCAGGCGGCGCAGCCGATGCATTCGTACTGCAGGCCCTCGCGAATGTCGATGCCGGTGGGGCACACCTGCACGCACAGTGTGCAGTCCACGCACGAGCCCAGCCCCGCCGCCTGGAAGTCCACCTGGCGCCCGCGCGAGCCGCGCGGCTCGCCGCGCGCCGTGTCGTAGCTGACGATCAGCGTGTCCTTGTCGAACATCGCGCTCTGGAAGCGCGCGTAGGGGCACATGTACTTGCACACCTGCTCGCGCATGAAGCCGGCGTTGCCGTAGGTGGCCAGGCCATAGAAGAACACCCAGAACACTTCCCACGAGCCCATGCGCGTCTGCAGGAATTCCAGGCCCAGCTCGCGGATGGGCGTGAAGTAGCCGACGAAGGTGAAGCCGGTCCACATCGCCAGCCCGATCCACAGGACGTGCTTGAACCACTTCTTGACCAGTTTCTCCAGCGAGAACGGCTGGCCGTCGAGCTTCATGCGCGCGCCCCGCTCGCCTTCCACCTTGCGCTCGATCCACAGGAACATTTCTGTGTAGACGGTCTGCGGGCAGGCGAAGCCGCACCACAAGCGCCCGGCGACGGCGGTGAACAGGAACAGCGACAGCGCGCTGATCACCAGCAGGCCGGTGAGGTAGATGAAGTCCTGCGGATAGAGGACGTAGCCGAAGATGTAGAAGCGCCGCATGCCCAGGTCGAACAGCACCGCCTGGCGCGCCGCGCTCTCGGTGGCCCAGGGCAGCCACGGCAGCCCGTAGAAGACCAGCTGCGTGAGCCACACGAAAGCCCAGCGCCACTTCGCGAAGATGCCGGTGACCGCACGCGGATAGATCTTCTTTTCGGAGACGTAGAGCGAGCGGCCCTCGTCGTACAGCGGCACGGCGGCGATGGGGATGATCTTCACCGCGGGTCCGTCACGGTTTCGCCGCTGCCGGCGCGGGCTTGTTGGACATGCCCCAGACGTACGCCGCCAGCACGTGGATCTGCGCATCCGTGAGCTTGCCCTCCTGCGCCGGCATCTGGCTGGTCTTGCCGTTCATGACCATGGCGACGATGGCCTGCTCGCCCCAGCCGTGCAGCCAGATGTCGTCGGTGAGGTTGGGCGCGCCCAGAGCCGGGCTGCCCTTGCCGTCGATGCCGTGGCAGGCGGCGCAGGCGGTGAACTTGCTCTTGCCCAGCTGCGCGCGCACCGAGTCGTGCGGCGCGCTGGACAGCGACAGCACGTAGTTGGCGACGTTCTTCACGTCGTCCGGGCTGCCGACGGCGGCGGCCATGGGCGGCATCTGGCCGGTGCGGCCCCTGGTGATGGTCTCCACGATCTTCGCCGGCTCGCCGCCGTGCAGCCAGTCCTTGTCGGTGAGGTTGGGAAAGCCCTTGCTGCCGCGCGCATCCGAGCCGTGGCACTGGGCGCAGTTGTTCATGAACAGCCGCTCGCCGATGGCCATGGCGTTCGCATCGCCGGCCACTTCCTCCACCTTGCGCGCGGTGAACTGCGCGTACAGCGGCTCCAGCTCCTTTTGCGCCTTGGCCATCTCGCCGTCGTATTCGGCGCGGGTGCTCCATTTCAACTGGCCTTCGTACGCGCCCAGGCCGGGATACGCCACCAGGTACAGCAGCGAGAAGACGATGGTGAGGACGAACATCCAGACCCACCACATCGGCAGCGGGTTGTTCATCTCGGTCAGGTCCTCGTCCCAGACGTGGCCGGTGTCGTTGGCCGCATTGAGCGGCACTTTCTTGCGCCCGGCGATCCACAGCAGGACCAGGCAGGCCAGGATGCCGGCCAGCGTGATGCCGGCGACGTAGACGGACCAGAAATTCGCGGTGAAGTCGCTCATGGTCCTGCCCTAGTCTTGCGTGAACGGAAGCTGCGCGGCTTCGTCGAAGCGTGCCCGGTTCCCGCGGGACCACGCCCAGGCGATGATGCCGAGGAAGGTGACAAAACTGGCGATGGTTGCGATCTCGCGCAGGAGGGTGACGTCCATGGCTGTTCTTCTATTTCAATGCGCGACCCATGGACTGCAGGTAGGCCACCAGCGCGTCCATCTCGGTCTTGTTCTTCAGGTCGTCGGCCCCCTTGGCGATCTCGGCGTCGGTGTAGGGCACGCCCACGGTGCGCAGCGCCTTCATGTGGGTGCCGATGCTGGCCGCGTCGGCCGGGCTCTTGTCCAGCCACACGTAGGCCGGCATGTTCGATTCGGGCACCAGGTCGCGCGGGTTGTTCAGGTGGATGCGGTGCCACTCGTCGCTGTACTTGCCGCCCACGCGGTGCAGGTCCGGGCCGGTGCGCTTGCTGCCCCACTGGAACGGGTGGTCATAGACGAATTCGCCGGCCACCGAGTAGTGGCCGTAGCGCAGCGTCTCGGCGCGGAACGGCCGGATCATCTGCGAGTGGCAGTTGTAGCAGCCCTCGCGGATGTAGATGTCGCGCCCGGCCAGCTGCAGCGCGGTGTAGGGCTTCACGCCCGTCACCGGCTCGGTGGTGGACTTCTGGAAGAACAGCGGCACGATCTCCACCAGGCCGCCGATGGCGACCACGAGCAGGATCAGCACGATCATCAGGAAGTTGCTGGTTTCGATCTTCTCGTGCGAGAAGCGGGCGGGGGTGGCGGCGGATGTTGCTTCGTTGCTCATGACGGGATGTCCTTCAGGCGGCTTGCGGCATCGGGATGGCAATGCGCACCGAGCGGCCCTGCGCCACGGTCATCCAGGTGTTCCAGGCCATGACCAGCATGCCGCCGAGGTACAGCACGCCGCCGATCACGCGGATCACGTAGAAGGGATAAGTGGCCTTCACCGATTCGACGAAGGTGTAGGTGAGCGTGCCGTCGGCGTTGATGGCGCGCCACATCAGGCCCTGCATCACGCCGGCGATCCACATGGCGGCGATGTACAGCACGATGCCCAGCGTGGCCAGCCAGAAGTGCAGCTCGATGGCCGGCACCGAGTGCATCCTCTTCTGGCCGAACAGGCGCGGGATCAGGAAGTACAGCGAGCCCATGGTCACCAGGCCGACCCAGCCGAGCGCGCCGGAGTGCACGTGGCCGATGGTCCAGTCGGTGTAGTGCGACAGCGCGTTGACCGTCTTGATGGACATCATCGGACCTTCGAACGTGCTCATGCCGTAGAACGACAGCGACACGATCAGGAAGCGCAGCACCGGGTCGTCGCGCAGCTTGTGCCAGGCACCCGACAGCGTCATCACGCCGTTGATCATGCCGCCCCAGCTGGGCGCCAGCAGGATCAGCGAAAACACCATGCCGACCGACTGCGTCCAGTCCGGCAGCGCCGTGTAGTGCAGGTGGTGCGGGCCGGCCCACATGTAGGTGAAGATCAGCGCCCAGAAGTGGACGATGGACAGGCGGTAGCTGTAGACCGGGCGCTCGGCCTGCTTGGGGATGAAGTAATACATCATCCCCAGGAAGCCGGCGGTGAGGAAGAAGCCCACCGCGTTGTGGCCGTACCACCACTGCACCATCGCGTCCTGCACGCCGGCATAGGCCGAATACGACTTCATCCAGCCGGCCGGAATTTCCGCGCTGTTGACGATGTGAAGCACCGCCACCGCCAGGATGAAGGCGCCGAAGAACCAGTTGGCCACGTAGATGTGGCGGACCTTGCGGATGCCGATGGTGCCGAAGAACACGACGGCGTAGGACACCCACACCAGCGCGATCAGGATGTCGATCGGCCACTCCAGTTCCGCGTATTCCTTGCCGGTGGTGTAGCCCATCGGCAGCGAGAACGCCGCGGCGACGATCACCGCCTGCCAGCCCCAGAAGGTGAAGGCGGCGAGTTTCGGCAGGAACAGTCCGGTGTGGCAGGTGCGCTGCACCACGTAGTAGCTGGTGCCGAACAGCGCGCAGCCGCCGAACGCGAAGATGACGGCGTTGGTGTGCAGCGGCCGCAGCCGCCCGTAGCTGAGCCACGGAATGCCCATGTTCAGCTCGGGCCACGCGAGCTGGGCCGCGATGAGCACGCCGACCGACATGCCCACCACACCCCAGACGACGGCCGCAAGGGAGAACTGCCGCACGACGGTGTCGTCGTAGTTGGCAGCGGGAGCGGCTTGGACGTTCATGGAGGGACCTTCTTTTGCGACCCTTCCAGTGTCCGGGCCGGGTCCCACGGCGGCCTTGACGCAGGTCAATCGGAGCGAAGAATGCGTTCGCCCTCGGCGTCCACGGAATCGAATTGCCCGCGCCACACCGCCCAGCCGAGCGCGCCCAGCACGATGAGTGCGAGGGCGACGGACAACGGGATCAGGATGAAGAGGATGTCCATGGCATTGCCGGAATGCGCGCCAGCCGCGCGGCGTTGAAGATGACCACCAGCGAGCTCGCGGCCATGCCCAGCCCGGCCAGCCAGGGCGGCATGTAGCCCGCCAGGGCGAGCGGGACGCAGACGGCGTTGTAGCCGGCGGCCCAGGCCAGGTTCTGGCGCACCACGCGCGCGGTGCGGCGCGCCTGCGCCAGCAGCAGCGGCACGCGGTCCAGCTGGCCGCCCAGCACGATGAAGTCGCAGCGCGCCTGCGCCACCGGCACCGCCTGGCCGACCGCCACCGACACGTCGGCGCGCGCCAGCACCGGGCCGTCGTTCATGCCGTCGCCGACCATCGCCACGCGGCGGCCGCCGCGCTGCGCCGCCTGCACATGGCGCAGCTTGTCC
>NZ_JACCWG010000317.1 GCF_013697775.1 Ramlibacter sp.
GCCACCGCGGCGGCGGCGCCGCCGCTCGATCCGCCCGCGCTCAGGCCCGGGTCCCACGGATTGCGCACCGGGCCGTGCAGCACCGGCTCGGTGGTCACCGAATAGCCGAATTCGGCGGCATTGGTGCGCCCGAGCGTCATGAAGCCGGCATGGCGAAAGCGCGCCATCAGCGACGCATCGGCCAGTGCCGCGGGCGCATCGGCCAGCAGCCGGCTGCCCATCTGGCATGGCAGGCCGCGCGCGCGCAGCACCAGGTCCTTCACCAGGAACGGGACGCCCGCGAGCGGCCCGTGGGCGTCGTGCTCGCACGACGCGGCGCCGTCGCCCGACAGCGGCCCGACCACGGCGTTCAGCCGCGGATTGAGCAGTTCCACCGCGGCGCGCGCGCACTGCGCCAGCTCCGCTGGAGACACCTCGCCGCGCCGCAGCAACTGCGCCAGGCCGGTCGCGTCGTGCGCGGCATAGGCGGGCAGCGCGATCACGGCGCGCCGCCCTCTTCCTCCACCACGGCGCTGACGTAGGAGCCGCCCGCGCCGAAGGAGTTGACCAGCGCGCGGCGCGGCAGCACCGTGCGCACCCCGTCCACGCGCGCGATCGGCCGCTGCCACTCCAGCGCCTCCCCCGGCATCACGAAAGGCGAGCCTTCCAGCCGGATGGCGGGATTGAGCAGGCCGGCCAGCCGCGTGGGCACCAGCGCGCCATGCTGCAGCTGCAGCACCACCTTGGCCAGCTGCGACATGCCGGAGGCCGCCGCCGCATGGCCGATGTTGGCCTTGACCGATCCCAGCGCGCACCAGGGGGCCTGGCCGCCGGACGCGCCGAACACCTTGCACAGCGCGGCGAACTCCACCGCGTCGCCCAGCGCGGCGCCGTTGGCGGCCGACTCCACGTAGCCGATGCCGCGCGCGTCCACGCCGGCCGCTTTCAGGCTCATCGCGATCAGCCTTGCCTGCGCACGCGGGTTGGGGATGAACGGCGCCGTCTCGCGGCCCGCGTAGTTGGCCACGGTGGAGCGCAGCACGGCCAGCACGCGGTCGCCGTCCGCGCGCGCGTCGCCCAGGCGCTTGAGCAGCACCGCGCCGGCGCATTCGGCCGGCAGGTAGCCGTCGCCCGCCGTGAAGCTGCGCGAGTCGGCGCGGCTGCCCAAAAAGCGCAGGGCGCTGGCCTGCCGGTAGTAGTCGGCACCCAGGATGCTGAAGCCGCCGGCGATCGCGCTGCCGCACTCGCCGCTGCGCAGGCTGGCGCAGGCGGCATGCACCGCCGCCAGCGACGACGAGCTCATGGTGTCCACCGCCATGCTGGGGCCGCGCAGGTCGTGCATGAACGAGATGCGGTTGGCACGCAGCCCGCCAGACCAGTCGGCCACCGCGCCCTGCCCGGCCTGCGGGCCGCCGCTGCCGCAGATGAACAGGCCGATGGGCGCAGCGTCGCGCGCGCTGGCGTCCCGGGCGCCATAGCCGATGCCGTCCAGCAGCTCGCCGATGCCGCGCAGGAACATCGCCTCCACCGGATGCAGCGCGCCGAACGACATGGCCGCGGGGATCAGGCCGGCGTCGAAGCCGGCCGCCCAGGCCGGGTCCAGGCGGCCACCCCAGCGGCAGTAGTTGCGCCCCGAAGCGGCGGCGATGGCCGGGTCCGGATGGAACTGGTCGTCGCCCAGCCAGCCAGCGTCGATCTCGCCGATGCAGTCCGCGCCGGCCTCCAGGTTGCGCCAGTGCGCCGCCAGGTCGCCGGCGCCCGGATGGAAGCCGCGCAGGCCGACGATGGCGATCGCGCCGTCGTCCTGCTGCCGTGGCGGTGTGGCTGCGGCCAGCAACGCGGGCGCTGCTGGCGGGGCCGGTGCAGCCGCTGTGGGCGCTGCAGCGGCTGCCGGGCGCGAAGCCAGGACGTGCGCGCCGAGTTCGGCGAGCGTCGGATGGCTGAGGATGTCCACCGGCTGCAGCCGGGTGTGCAGCGCCGCGTTGACGGCATCGGCGAAATCGGCGGAGCTGATGGAGTCCACGCCGAACTCGGAGAACGCCGTATGCGGGTCGAGCTCGCGCGCATCGATCTTCAGCACCGCGGCCAGCTGCGCGGCCAGGATGCCGGTGACGCCCTCGGCCGGCGCCGCCATCACGGCCGGCGCGACGGGCAGGCCGCCATCGCCATCGCCCGGCAGGAAGCAGCCCAGGTGGTCGGTGGCTTCGGGCCGGGTGTTGCGCTGGAACACCAGCTGGTCGCGCGGCGACGCCAGCAGCGCATCCAGCGCCTGCATTGCCTCCTGCGCACCGAGGGCGCCGATGCCGGCGAGCGCCATGCGCTTCTTGAAACTCTCCGGCAGCGTGCGCCCGACGCCGACCTCGCCCCAGTAGCCCCAATGCATGACCTTCACCGCCGCCGCCGCGCGCTGGCGCAGCTGGTGCGCGAAGGCGTCGATGAAGGTGCAGCCCGCCGAGTAACCGGCGTTGCCAGCGCCCTTGCCGAAGGTGTTGTTGGAGGAGAACACGATCCAGTGCTTCATGGCGAGATCGCCGAAGGCTGCCGCAGCGGCCACCGGGACGTCGAGCTTGGGCGCGAGCACGGCGCGCAGCTGCGCCTCGGTGGTGTCGGCCAGCGGCCGGTCGGTGGCGCCCATGGCGGTGAGGACAATGCCGTCGATGCGGCCGAAGGCCGCCAGCACGCGGCGCCGCACCTGCGCCAGTTGCCCGGCCACCGAAGCATCGGCGGTCAGGTAAAGCGGTTCGATGCCCAGCGCGCCGATCTCGCGCAGGCCGGCGGCAATTTCCTCGTCCTGCGGCCTGCGGCCCACCCACACCGGCTGGCCGCGCGCGCTGCGCACCAGGTGCGTGCTGAAGGCGCGGCCCAGCCCGCCGGCCCCGCCGATCACCACGTACACGCCGCCGGCGACCAGCCCCACCTGTTCCGCCGGCAGGTCGTGGCAGGCGCGCAGCACCTGGCGATGCCATCGTCCGGCGCGGTGCACCCATGCGTTGCCGTTGGCGTCGGCCGGCACGCGCAGCACTTCGGCGAACGCGGGCGGCGCAGCCGCGTCGACGTCGACCAGGCGCACCGCCCAGCGCGCACGCTCCTTGGCCAGGCTGCCGACCAGCCCGTGCACGCCGGCCGCAGCGGCGTCGATGGTTTCTTCGGCGGACAGCGCCTGCCCGTTGCAGGTCAGCACCGTCAGGCCGAGCTTGCGGCCGGCACCTCCTGGCATATCCAGCGCATCCAGCGCCTTGACCAGGCGCAGGCCGGCGGCCGATGCGGCGAACTGCGCATCCGCGGCGCCGGGCGCGCCGGACACCGCGGACACCGCCGTGCGCGGCACCAGCCACACCAGGTGCTCGAACGGACCCGCGGCGGCGAGCTTCGCAGCGAGCGTTTCCGCGGTGTCGGTGCCATCCACCGCGACCTGCCGCAGGTCCCGCCCCCAGCCGGGCAAGACCGCGGCCGGCAGGTCCATCGGCCGCAGGAAGACCGCTTGGGCCAGCGTGGCCGGCCAGGGCGTGGCGGACAGGCCGTCCGCCGCTTCCCAGCGCGCCGCCATGGCCAGCGTCTCGCCGGCGGCCGGCGGCGG
>NZ_JACCWG010000353.1 GCF_013697775.1 Ramlibacter sp.
CGCCTGAGGTGATTGGTCGGGTGGCAGGCGCGCAAAGCGCGCTTCGTTGACTGACTCACGGCGGCTGTTTGAACGCAGCGTTTGCTTCGCAAACGCGAAGTGAGTTCCGCCGTGCTGCCACCCGGCCAATCACCTCAGGTCTGCCGGCGGCAAAGCCGCCGGTCGCCCTGTCCGCGCGACACGGCCCGCCCGCGTGCGGCTTTGCAGCGTGGTGCAGGCATGACGACGCCCAGAGCCCCATGGCACACTCCCGCCCATGAACGACCTGGCCGGCAAGCACATCGTCCTGGGCCTCACTGGAGGCATCGCCTGCTACAAGGCCGCGCAGCTGTGCCGCGGACTGGTGAAGGAGGGCGCCACCGTGCAGGTGGTGATGACCGAAGGGGCGGAGCAGTTCATCACCGCCGTCACCATGCAGGCGCTGTCGAACCGGCCGGTCTACACCTCGCAGTGGGACGCGCGCGAGCCCAATGGCATGCCGCACATCAACCTGTCGCGCGAAGCCGATGCGATTCTCATCGCCCCTTGCAGCGCCGACTTCATGGCGCGGCTGGTGCAGGGCCGCTCCGATGAATTGTTGAGCCTGCTGTGCCTGGCGCGCCCGCGCGACACCGTGCCGCTGTTGATCGCGCCGGCCATGAACCGCGAAATGTGGGCGCACCCGGCCACGCAGCGCAACATGGCGCAGCTGGCCGCCGACGGCGCCACGCTGCTGGGCGTGGGCAGCGGCTGGCAGGCGTGCGGCGAAACCGGCGACGGACGCATGCTGGAGCCCGACCAATTGCTGCACGACACCATCGCCTTCTTCCAGCCCAAGCTGCTGGCGGGCAAGCGGGTGCTGATCACCGCCGGCCCCACTTTCGAGGCCTTGGACCCGATCCGCGGCATCACCAACCACTCGTCGGGCAAGATGGGATTCGCCATCGCGCGCGCCGCGCAGGAAGCCGGCGCCGAGGTGGCGCTGGTGGCCGGTCCGGTGGCGCTGGCCACGCCGCGCGGCGTGCGGCGCATCGACGTGCAGTCGGCGCGCCAGATGCTGCAGGCCACGGAGGCGCAAGCGCAGTCCGCCCACGTGTTCATCGCCACCGCCGCCGTGGCCGACTGGCGCCCCGCGGAGCAGGCCGGGCAGAAGATCAAGAAGGACGGCAGCGGCGACGCGCCGACCATCCGCTTCGTCGAGAACCCGGACATCCTTGCCACCATCGCGCGGGGCGCGCGCGCGACAAGCGGCGCCTTGTTCTGCGTGGGCTTTGCCGCCGAAAGCCACGACCTGCTGGCGCATGCCAAGGCCAAGCTCGCGCGCAAGGGCATTCCGCTGCTGGTGGGCAACATCGGCCCCGCCGCCTTCGGGCAGGACGACAACCAGCTGCTGCTGCTGGACGCGCACGGTGCCAGGGAATTGCCGCGCGCCTCCAAGCTGGAACTGGCGCGCCAGCTGGTGGCAGACATCGCGCGCCGCATCGGCGCGCAGCGACAGCAACACGCAAGCGCATGAACGTCGACGTCAAGATCATCGATCCGCGCATGGCGGACCAGCTGCCCGCCTATGCCACGCCCGGCAGCGCCGGGCTCGACCTGCGCGCCTGCCTGGATGCGCCGCTCACGCTGCAGCCCAATGCCTGGCAGCTGGTGCCCACCGGCATCGCCATCTGGCTGAAGGACCCGGGCTACGCCGCCCTGATCCTTCCACGCTCGGGCCTTGGCCACAAGCACGGCATCGTGCTGGGCAACCTGGTGGGCCTGATCGACAGCGACTACCAGGGCCAGTTGATGGTGAGCGCCTGGAACCGCAGCGACACGGCCTTCGTGCTGCAGCCGATGGAACGCCTCGCGCAGTTGGTGATCGTGCCGGTGGTGCAGGCCACGTTCAACCTTGTTGACGACTTCCCGCCTACTGCGCGCGGTGCGGGCGGCTACGGTTCCACCGGCCGCGGCTGAGACTGTCCATCGTTCCCAGCTGAGCCGAATCCTCCTACAGGCTGAGCCTCCGGTTCCTACACGCGCTCGCGGCATCGCCTGCGCCCAAGCGCGGCTGCTGGGCGGTTCAATGGATTTTCACAAGGCGAACCCGGCGTGGGTCCCGCCATGTTTCTGCCCAACAAAGGAGATTTCCATGCGCAATACCTCTCGTCTCGCCGCAATCGTGTCCGGTGGCATCGTCGCCGCGACGCTGGCCGCCTGCAGCACCACCACCACCTATCCCGTGTCGACCGTGCCGGTGACGACCTATCCGACGGCGCCGATGAACACCCCGGTGGCCGGCCTCGAATACGGCCGCGTGACCAACATCGAATACATGCCGGTCGGCACCACGGCCAACAACAACAGGGGCGTGCTGGGCGCGATCGTCGGCGGCGTCGCCGGCGCGGTCCTGGGCAGCACCATCGGCGGCGGTTCGGGCCGCACGGCGGCGACCGTGGTAGGCGGCGTGGCGGGTGCCGCCATCGGCAACAGCATCGCGCGCAACCAGGCCGGTGCCACCACCATGCCCGGCTACCGTATCACCGTGCAGACGGACCAGGGCTACATGCGCGACTACGAAGTCAGCGCCACCGGCGACCTGCATGTGGGCGACCGCGTGCGCGTGGACAACGGTGTGATCTACCGGGGGTGATTCACTTCAAAAACACCGCGTGTTTTTGAAGTGCTCTGATCGGTGAAAGAACGCCGGGGACCCGGCGTTCTTTCAGGGCGAGGCCGCTGCATGTTATTGCGCGGCCTCGTTGTCGTTTGGGCTATCCGATACGAAAGAACGACGCGCCCATGCTGCCGCTGCCGATTTCTTCTTCGGTTGCTTCGCGCACCGCTTCCACTCGCAGATGCAGGCGCAGCGCGATGCCCGCGAGGGGGTGGTTGCCGTCCAGCACCACGTGGTCGGGATAGATGTCGGTGGCGGTGTAGAGCACGCCGGTAGGCGCGTCCTTGCTGTTGGCGCCGGGCGGCAGGCCTTCGAAGGTCATGCCTTCTTCCAACTGCGCGGGGAACACCGTGCGCGGCTCCAGGAACACCAGCTGTTCGTTGTAGTCGCCGAATGCGTCTTCGGGTTCCAGGTGCAGGTCGAGCCGGTCGCCCGGCGCGTGGCCCTGCAGCGCTTCCTCGATCTTGCCCAGCAGGTCCTTGCCGCCCACCAGGAAGTCGACGGGTTCGTCCAATTCGTCGAGCATCTCGCCCAGGGTGTCCTTCAGGGTCCAGGTCAGTGCGACCACGCAGTGCGATGTGATTTCCATACGACAATTCTCTCAGCTCACCGCCTCCCATGGACATCACCCACCCCCTGCCCCTGCTGGGCGGCATCTCGCCGGCCCGTTTCATGAAGCGCCATTGGCAAAAGGAACCGCTGCTGGTGCGCGGCGCCGTGCCGGGGTTGAAGCCTCTGCTTAGCCGCGCCGAGCTGTTCGCGCTGGCCGCCAGGGACGGCGTCGAATCGCGCATGGTCGTGCGCCAGGGAAAGAAGTGGGAGCTCAGGCAGGGGCCGTTCGCGCGGCGCGCATTGCCGCCGCTCGCGCAGCCCGGCTGGACCCTGCTGGTGCAGGGCGTGGACCAGCACCACGCGGGCCTGCATGCGCTGCAGCAGCAGTTCCGCTTCGTGCCCGACGCCCGGCTCGACGACCTGATGGTCAGCTATGCCAGCGACGGCGGCGGGGTCGGTCCGCACTTCGACAGCTACGACGTGTTCCTGCTGCAGGCCCAGGGCCAGCGGCGCTGGCGCATCGGGCGGCAGGACGATCTCGGCCTGCGTCC
The DNA here is from genome assembly GCF_013697775.1 of Ramlibacter sp. Classification (GTDB taxonomy): domain Bacteria; phylum Pseudomonadota; class Gammaproteobacteria; order Burkholderiales; family Burkholderiaceae_C; genus Ramlibacter. The sequence continues at coordinate 3,742 of NZ_JACCWG010000353.1, forward strand.
CGGCATGCCGCTGAAGATCCTGGCGCGCTTCCAGCCGCAGCAGGAGTTCGTGCTGGAGCCGGGCGACATGCTGTACCTGCCGCCGCAGTACGCGCACGACGGCATTGCCGAAGGCGAGTGCCAGACCTATTCCATCGGCTTTCGCGCCCCGCGCCGCGGCGAGCTCGCGCGGGAACTGCTGCAGCGGCTGGCCGACGATGCGGCCGACATTGCCGGCGAGCGCCTGTATGCCGACGGCAACCAGGCCGCAACCGATGCGCCGGCGGCCGTGCCCGCGAGCCTGCAGCGCTTCGCGCGCGACGCGGTGGCCGCGGCGCTCAAGGACGCCGATGCGCTGGACCGCGCGCTGGGCGAATACCTCACCGAGCCCAAGGCCGACGTGTGGTTCCAGGGCGCCGACGCGCCCGTGCGCCTGCGCGGCGTGGCGCTGGACGCGCGCACGCGCATGCTGCACGACGGCCGCCACATCTTCGTCAACGGCGAGAGCTGGCGCGCAGGAGGGCGCGACGCCGCGTTGATGCGCAAGCTGGCCGAGCAGCGCACGCTCCATGCGCGCGACCTTGCCGGCGCCAGCGCGGACGCCAAGGAGCTGCTGCTGTCCTGGTGCGAAGCCGGGTGGGCGCATGCGCTGGAGATGGAGGACACGAAATGACCGATCAGGACCAGGCTGCCGGCGCTCTGCCGTCGGGCCGTTTCGAGGGGCGCGATGCGTTCCAGCAGCTGGTGCGCGATGCGCTGGCCGCTGCCGCGCGCGAGGGCTGGCGCGAGCTGGTCCTGTGCGACGCCGACTTCGCCGATTGGCCGCTGGGCGAGCGCGCCGTCGTCGAATCGCTGAACGCGTGGTCCACGGCCGGGCGCCGCATGGTGCTGCTGGCGCGCCGCTGGGACGAGGTGCCGCGCACGCATCCGCGCTTCGTCGCGTGGCGCAGGACCTGGGCGCACGTCATCGAAGCGCATGGCTGCGCATCAGCTGATCCGCTGGAATTGCCGAGCGCGCTGTGGAGCCCGGCCTGGGTGATGGAGCGGCGCGACCCGCTGCGCTGCAACGGCTTTTGCGGCGCCGAGCCGGAGCGCCGCGTGCAGGTACGCGAAACGCTGCAGGAGTGGCTGCGCAAGAGCAGCGTCGCGTTTCCCGCAACAACACTCGGCCTTTGACACTGTCGAGCTGGAAGACGGTATTTGTTTCACGCCTATAATGCCGGGCTGAGCAGTAAGAGCTCGAGTCCTTTCTGCTCGGTCATGTCAGCCATCTGGCTGCGGTGACAATTTCCGGAAATTGTTCTCCCTATATTTCTCCAAACAAAGGAAACCTGAAATGAAGAAATCGCTCGTTCTGGCGACGTTGATTGCTGCCGCTGCCCTGTCCGCTTGCGGCAAGAAGGAAGAGCCGGCTCCCGCTCCGGCGCCGTCTGCCGCGGCTGTTGTCGTGACTCCCGCTCCGGCTCCCGCCGCTGCCCCTACCGACTCTGCCAACGCCAACGCTGCCGCTACCGCTGCTGCCGCTGCCGCTTCGGGCCCGTCGGCTGCCCCCGCGATGCCTGCTGCCTCCGGCGCCAGCGCTTCCAAGTAATCGGTTCGCCGGTCACGCAAAAAGCCGCCCTCGGGCGGCTTTTTTGTTGGTATTTGAAAGGCCGTTCAAGCGCGATTCAAGCCCGGTTCACGCCCTCAGGTTCACGCCGTGAGCCAGCCGCTGCCCTTGGCGCCGTCGGCCACATGGATGTCGTCGCCGCCGCACGACAGCGCAACGGCCAGCGCTTCGCGCGCCAGTTCCGGCCGGTTGTTCTGTTCGCTCAGGTGCGCCGCCACCACCTGCTTGAGCCCGCACGGCTGCAGCGCCCGCGCGAGCAGGGCGGCGGCGCTGTTGGCCAGGTGCCCGTAGGCGCCGCCAACGCGGCGCTTGAGGAACGGCGGATAGGCCGACGCCATCAGCATGGCTTCGTCGTGGTTGCACTCCAGCAGGATGGATGCGCAGCCGGCCAGCCGCTCCTGCACGTAGGGCGTGGTGTGGCCCAGGTCGGTCAGCACGCCCAGGCGCGTGGCGCCGTCGGAGCAGGTCAGTTGCAGCGGCTCGCGCGCGTCGTGCGGCACGGTGAAAGGCAGCACCTGCAGCGGCCCGATCTCGATCGGCTCGCCGTCGCCCGCGATGCGCAGCAGCCCGTGGAAGTCCGGCCGGTCGATCGCCGCGTAGGTGCCCGCGCTCATCCACACCGGGATGCGCTCGCGCAGCGCGAGCTGGCGCGCGCTGCCGATGTGGTCGCCGTGCTCGTGCGTGATGAAAATGGCGTCGATCTGCTCGGCCAGCATGCCGGCCGCCGCAAGCCGCTTGTCCAGCTCGCGTAGCCCCAAGCCGCAGTCGACCAGCAGGTGAACCATCTGCGCGCCGCAGCGCGCCTGCACCACCGTGGCGTTGCCGGAACTGCCGCTGCCCAGGCTCTTGAAACGAAGCAAGTTATTTCAGGTCGTCGGCGATGACCTGCACGATGCGCTGCGCGTTGGCCGAGGTCTCCGGCGCGCCGGCGGCGTTGAGCACCGACACGGTGGTGCTCTCGCCCTGGCTCTTGAGCGCGATGCGGTACTTCAGCGGCGCCTCGGCCTTCTCGGTGCGGGCGAAATTCAGCAGCTTGCCGAAGAAGCCGGGGTCCTTCTTGTCGGCGTTGGGCGCCACGTAGCGCACGAAGTAGGTTCCCTGGGTGCGGTCGCGGTCCTCCACCGTGAAGCCGGTGCGGTCCAGCGCCAGGCCGACGCGGCGCCAGGCGCGGTCGAAGCCTTCGTCCACCACCACCACCGGCGTGCCGCCGGCCGTGGCCACGCGCGACGTGGTCTTGGCCGCGCCGGACGCGACCAGCGCCTTCGACTGTTCCTGCGGCACGCCCAGCTTGACCATCAGGCGGCGCAGGAATTCGGCTTCCAGCTCCGGGTCGGTCGGGCGCGGCTGCCAGATCGTCTGGTCCTTCTGGGTGCTGGCGTACACCTCGATCATGCCGCGGTGGCTGACGTAGACTTCGGTGCCGCCGTTGGCGCTGCGCTCCAGGCGGGTGCGGAAGCGGTCGCGCTCGGAGGTGGAGTACACCGAGTCGATCAGCTTGCCCAGCGTGTTGCGGATCAGGTCCTGCGGGATCTTGGCGCGGTTCTCGGCCCAGTCGGTTTCCATGATGCCCAGGGTCTGCTGGTCCAGCGCCAGCAGGAAGCCGTTTTCCTGCCAGAAGTCGCGCACCGGGCCCCACAGCTGGTCGGCCGAACGGTTGATCACCAGCCAGCGCTGGTTGCCCGAACGCTCGATGCGCACGTCGCCCACGGCGGTGGCCGCGGTCGGCAGGCCCGACACCGACTGGCCGACCTGGTAGCTGCTCGCCGTCACCGCCCCGCCGGGCACGACGTAGCGCGAGTCGCGCGACAGCTGCGTCAGGTCGGGCGGAACTTCCAGCGACACGCCCTTGCCGGCGCTCTTGTAGTCGATCTTGTCGCCCTCCAGCACGGAGCAGGCGGACAGCGCCACGGTCAAGGCCAGCAGGCCGAACTTCAAAGATTGCTTCACTTGGGAACCCCTCGTTTTTTGAATTGCTTGCGCCGTCTTCATCAAGCCAGCATGCCGCAGGCACGCAGCGCCGCTTCGACCGGCGCCTGCGCCGCTTCGGACAACGGCGTCATCGGCAGGCGCATGGCCGGGCCGCACAGGCCCATGCGGGCCATGGCCCACTTCAGCGGAATCGGATTGGCCTCGACGAACAGCGCCTTGTGCAGCGGCAGCAGCTTGCGCTGGATCTCCATCGCGCCGCGCGCGTCGCCCGCCATCGCCGCCACGCACAGCTCGTGCATCAGGCGCGGCGCCACGTTGGCCGTGACGCTCACGTTGCCCTGGCCGCCGCACAGCATCAAAGCCACCGCGGTGGGATCGTCGCCGGAGAACACCGAAAAGCCCTTGGGCAGGTCGCGGATCAGCCACTGCGCGCGCTCGATGTTGCCGGTGGCTTCCTTGATGCCTGCGATGCCGGGCACCTGGGCCAGCCGCAGCACGGTTTCGTGCTGCAGATCGGCGACGCTGCGCCCGGGCACGTTGTACAGGTACATGGGCAGGTCGCCCACCGCCTCGGCGATGGCCTGGAAGTGCCGGTACATGCCTTCCTGCGTCGGCTTGTTGTAGTAGGGCACCACCTGCAGCTGCGAGTCGGCGCCCACCTGCTTGGCGAAGCGCGCGAGCTCGATCGCCTCCTTGGTGGAATTGGCGCCGCAGCCGGCCATGATGGGCACGCGGCCCTTGGCCTGCTGCGCGGCCACGCGGATGATCTCGTGGTGCTCTTCGACGTCGACGGTGGGCGACTCGCCCGTGGTGCCGACCACGCCGATGCAGTCCGTGCCTTGCGCGATATGCCAGTCGATCAGTTTGCGCAGCGTGGGGTAGTCCACGCTGCCGTCCTCGTGCATCGGGGTCACCAGGGCCACGATGCTTCCGGTCAGCTGTGCCATAGGAAATTGGTTTCCGGGGAAAAAGGGATTCTAGAGCCTGCGGCGCACCGGGCCTTCGCCGGGCTCCGGACGAACGGCGGCGAGGCGCTGCACGAAGCGCGGCGGCTCCTCCAGGAAGCCGTCCTCGTAGGCGACCACGCGCAGGCCGCCGCAGGCCTGCAGCAGCTCGCCGGGTTGCAGCAGGAAATCGGGCCTCGAGGGCTTGCCCACGCTCTCGTTGCCCGAGGCAAAAGTTTCGTAAAGCAGCACGCCGCCCGGTGCCACGCTGTCCACGATGGCCGGCAGCAGGGCGCGCCACAGGTAGTTGGTGACCACCACCACGGCGAAGCGGCGGCCATCGAACGGCCAGGGACCGCTCTCGATGTCGGCGCGGACGGCCTCGCCCAGCCCGGCCACCGCCTCGATGGCGTGCGGGTCGCGGTCCACGCCCGTCACCGGGTGGCCGCGTTCGTGGAACCAGCGCATGTGCCGGCCGCGCCCGCAGGCCACGTCGAGCACGGCGCCGCCGGGCGGCGCCAGGTGGCTCCAGCGTTGCACCCACTCGGAGGGAAGTTCGCATCCATGCATTGCAGGATTGTCCCGCAGGCGCGGGCCTGGGCCTGTCAGGGCGTGCGCGAAGCCCCGCCGCCTCAGTGCGGCCGCACTTCCTGCTTCAGCGCGGCCAGCGCCATGCTCTCCACCAGGCTTGGCGCCAGCAGCTTCATCCAGCGGCCGAGCTTGCCCTTGGCGGTCATCACCACGCGGCGCTCGCGCCGCTCCATGCCGGAGAGGATCAGCCGGGCGCATTCCTCCACGGACATCGCCCCTTCTTCCTTCAGGCCGCTCTTGCCGGCCGCCTCGCCGCGCGCGTTGTAGCCGCGCAAGCGGATGCCGGTGGCCACCACGCCGGGGTAGGCGGAGGTGACGCTCACGCCCGACCCCTTGAGCTCGGCGCCCAGGGTCTCGAAGAAGCCATCCATGGCGAACTTGCTGGCGCTGTAGGCGGTACGGCCCGGCACGCCGACCAGCCCGGCCAGCGAGTTCACCGCCACGATGCGCCCGCCGCTGGCCTTCAGGTGCGGTAGCGCCGCGTGGGTGCACCACAGCGCGCCCCAGAAATTGGTGCGCATCAGCGATTCGTACCAGCCCAGATCCTCGGCCCGCACTTCTTCGAACAGCGCCTGCGCCGACACGCCGGCGTTGTTGACCAGCGCGTCGATGCGCCCGAAGCGTTCCATGGCGCGGGCGACCAGGTCGCGGCATTGCGCCTCCACGCCGACGTCCATGGCGATGGCGAGCACCTGGGCCTGGTGCTGCGTGCACTGGGCGGCCACGGCGTCGAGCTTGTCCTGGCTGCGGCCCGACAGGACCAGGCCGGCCTGCGCTCCGTGCTTCGCCGCGAGCTGCCGCGCGACCTCGGCGCCGATGCCGTCCGACGCGCCGGTGATGACGAACACGTTCATGTGTCTGCTCCTGTCGTGTGCCTCAATTGAAGCACGCCCACATGAGCTCGCTGAGCGCCACCATCACCTGCGGACGGGTGTAGAGCGCGAACACGCCCAGCAGCACCAGCACGGCAGCGCCCCAGGCCAGCAGCTGCCTGGTGCGCGGACGCATGTGCATCCCCACCTCAGGCCACCTGCGGCCGCGGCGTGCGGGCGATGGGCTCCTCGCGCACCGGCAGGTTGACCAGCGCGGCGAACACGCCCAGCGCGATGGCCAGGTACCACACCACGTCGTAGCTGCCGGTGCGGTCGTACAGCAGGCCGCCCAGCCATACGCCCATGAACGAGCCGATCTGGTGGCTGAAGAACACGAAGCCGCCCAGCATCGACAGGTGCGCCACGCCGAAGATCTGCGCGATGGTGGCGTTGGTCGGCGGAACCGTGGACAGCCACAGCAGGCCCATCACCGCGGAGAAGATGTAGACCGACGTGGGCGACAGCGGCGCCCACAGGAAGATGGAAATCACCACCACCCGGGCCAGGTAGATGAAGACCAGGATCTTGCGCTTGGCCATCCGCTGGCCGAGCGAGCCGGCGATGTAGGTGCCGAACACGTTGAACAGGCCGATCAGCGCCAGCGCGTAGCTGGCCACCTGCGGCGACAGGCCCTTGTCCTTCAGGTAGCTGGGCATGTGCACGCCGATGAACACCACCTGGAAGCCGCAGACGAAGTAGCCGGCCATCAGCAGCTGGAAGCTGGGGTACTTGAAGGCCTCGCGCAGCGCCTGCAGGATGGTCTGCTCGCGCTGGGGCGCGGCGCCGCCGGCGAAGCCCGGCTCGCGCAGCCCGAAGGCCAGCGGCATGATCAGCAGCACGGCGGCCGACAGCACCAGCAGCGCCTGCTGCCAGCCCACGCCGCCGATGAGGAAGCCTTCCACCGGCACCATCAGGAACTGGCCGAAGGAGCCGGCCGCCGCCGCCACGCCCATGGCCCAGGAGCGGCGCTCCGGCGCGATCTGCCGGCCGATGACGCCGTACACCACGGCATAGGTGGTGCCGGCCTGCGCCGCGCCGATCAGGATGCCGGCCGTCAAGGTGAACAGCAGCGCGTTGGGCGACAGCGCCATGCCGACCAGGCCCAGCGCGTAGAGCACGGCTCCGGCGATCAGCACGCGGAAGGCGCCGAAGCGGTCGGCCATCATGCCGGCGAAGATGCCGAAGAAGCCCCAGGCCAGGTTCTGGATGGCGATGGCGAAGGCGAAGGTCTGGCGCGTCCAGCCCTGTTCCTGGGTGATCGGCTGCAGCCATAGGCCGAAGCCGTGGCGCACCCCCATGGACAGGGTGACGATCATGGCGCCGCACAGAAGCACTTGCACCATGGACAGGGAACGGCCGGTTGTTTGCTGCATGGGGCAGGACTGTAACGACTCGCAGACAACCCTTTTCCGCGGGGAGAATTGCCCATCTCTGTACGTTCATCCAGTGGGGCGGATCGCCCGGACTACAATCGCCCTCCCATGGCGAGCAAACCTCCGAGCGACTATTCCGAAGGTTCGATCCGGGTGCTGAAAGGGCTGGAGCCCGTCAAGCAGCGCCCGGGCATGTACACGCGCACCGACAACCCGCTGCACTGCATCCAGGAAGTGCTGGACAACGCGGCCGACGAGGCGCTGGCCGGTTTCGGCAAGCGCATCAAGGTCTTCCTGCACGCCGACGGCTCGGTGAGCGTGGACGACGACGGCCGCGGCATTCCGTTCGGCCTGCACCCGGAGGAAAAGGCGCCGGTGATCGAGCTGGTCTACACCCGGCTGCACACCGGCGGCAAGTTCGACAAGGGCAAGGGCGGGGCCTACAGCTTCTCCGGCGGCCTGCACGGCGTCGGCGTGTCGGTCACCAACGCGCTGGCAAAGCGGCTGGAGGTCGGCACCTACCGCGAGGGCCAGGTCGCCAGCATCGCCTTTTCGGGCGGCGACGTGGTGGACAAGCTCAGCGTGCGCAAGCAGGGGTCGGACGACCGCAAGCAGGGCACCAGCGTGCGCGTCTGGCCGGACGCCAAATACTTCGAGACCACCGCGCTGCCGATGGCCGAGCTGGCGCACCTGCTGCGCAGCAAGGCGGTGCTGATGCCCGGCGTGACGGTGCAGCTGCACGACGAGAAGAAGAAGGAAACCCAGACCTGGCAGTACAAGGGTGGCCTGCGCGACTACCTGATGCAGACGCTCAACGGTGACCCGGTCATTCCGCTGTTCGAGGGCGAGGGCTTCGCCGACTCCAACGAGAACTTCGCCGAAGGCGAGGGCGCCTCCTGGTGCGTGGCCTTCACCGAAGACGGCCAGCCGGTGCGCGAGAGCTACGTCAACCTGATTCCCACCACGGCAGGCGGCACGCACGAGAGCGGCCTGCGCGACGGCTTGTTCAACGCCGTGAAGAGCTTCATCGAGCTGCACAACCTGCAGCCCAAGGGCGTGAAGCTGCTGCCCGAAGACGTGTTCGCCCGCGCCTCCTACGTGCTCTCGGCCAAGGTGCTGGACCCGCAGTTCCAGGGCCAGATCAAGGAGCGGCTGAATTCGCGCGACGCGGTGCGCCTGGTGTCCAGCTTCGTGCGCCCGGCGCTGGAGCTGTGGCTCAACCAGCATGTGGACTACGGCAAGAAGCTGGCCGAACTCGCCATCCGCGCCGCGCAGACGCGCCAGAAGGCCGGCCAGAAGGTCGAGAAGCGCAAGGGTTCCGGCGTGGCCGTGCTGCCCGGCAAGCTGACCGACTGCGAGAGCCGCGACCTGGGCCACAACGAGATATTCCTGGTGGAAGGCGACTCGGCCGGCGGCAGCGCCAAGATGGGCCGCGACAAGGAATGCCAGGCCATCCTGCCGCTGCGCGGCAAGGTACTCAACACCTGGGAAGTCGAGCGCGACCGCCTGTTCGCCAACAACGAGATCCACGACATCGCGGTGGCGATCGGCGTCGATCCGCACGGACCTGACGACACGCCGGACCTCACCGGCCTGCGCTACGGCAAGGTCTGCATCCTGTCGGACGCCGACGTGGACGGCTCGCACATCCAGGTGCTGCTGCTCACGCTGTTCTTCCGCCATTTCCCGAAACTGATCGACGCGGGCAACGTCTACGTGGCGCGCCCGCCGCTGTACCGGGTGGATGCGCCGGCGCGCGGCAAGAAGCCGGCCGCCAAGCTGTATGCGCTGGACGAGGGCGAGCTCACGGCCATCCTGGACAAGCTGCGCAAGGAAGGCGTGGGCGAAGGCAAGTGGACCATCAGCCGCTTCAAGGGCCTGGGCGAGATGAGCGCGGAACAATTGTGGGAAACCACGCTCAATCCGGACACCCGCCGCCTGCTGCCGGTGCAGCTGCGCCAGCTCGACTTCCTGCAGACGCAAAACCTCATCACCAAGCTGATGGGCAAGGGCGAGGCCGCCGCCCGCCGCGAGCTGATGGAACTGCACGGCGACGCGGTCGACATCGACATCTGACCCGAGGCCCCAGACCCGCATGACCGCCGCCAACGCCGCCGCCAGTTCCGCTGAACGCGCCGCCACGCGGGTGCGGCTGCGCCCCACCATGCAAAGCGACCTGGAGTTCGTGCTCTCGCTGGAGAACGACCCGGAGAACCTGCCCTACATCACGCCCTGGGAGCGCACCCAGCACGAGGCGGCGATCCGCTTTCCCGATTTCCGCCACTTCATCCTGGAAGGCGGGCCCGGCCTCGATGCCGAGGGCTTCCTCATCCTGATCGGCTGCAAGAGCCGCCACCAGTCGCTGGAACTCAAGCGCATGGTGGTGCGAAGCAAGGGCCAGGGCTTCGGCCGCGCCGCGCTGCGGGTGGCCAAGAAGGTGGCGTTCGACGACCTGGGCGCGCACCGCCTGTGGCTGGACGTGAAGACGCACAACGTGCGCGCCCGCGCGCTGTACGACAGCGAAGGCTTCGTGGTCGAGGGCGTGCTGCGCGAAAGCGTGCGCACCGACAACGGCTTCGAATCGCTCACCGTCATGTCGATGCTGCTGCCGGAATTCGCCGCGCGGCGCGAACGGGCGCTGGAGGTGCGCACATGAAGCGCTCGCGCATCGCCCGCGTGCTGGCCGCCGCGCTGCTGGCGCTGGGCGCCTCCACCGCGGCGCATGCCGAGGTCTGGGGCTACGTGGACGCCAGGGGCGTGGCGCATTTCGCCACCGAGAAGGTGGACGAACGCTACGAGCTGTTCTTCCGCGGCGGCGAAAGCTTCGACACGTCGCGCGGGATTGCCACGCCGCGGGCCGTGGCGGTGCCCACCGCGCAGCCCAAGCTGATCGCCTTCTTCCAGGTCTCGCCCAGCTTCAAGCAGGTCAAGCACCACCTGCGCGAGGCGTCCCAGCAGAACGGCGTGGACTACGAGCTGCTGCAGGCGCTGATCGCCACCGAATCGGGCTTCGACGCGCAGGCCGTGTCGCCCAAGGGCGCGATCGGCCTGATGCAGGTGCTGCCGGCCACGGCGGAACGCTACGGCGTCGTCGGCGACAAGACCACGCCGGCGGTGAAGAAGCTGGCCGACCCGCGCACCAACATCCGCACCGGCACGCGCCACCTGCGCGACCTGATCACCCTGTTCTCCGGCCGGCTGGAGCTGGCGCTGGCCGCGTACAACGCCGGCGAGGGCGCGGTGCAGCGCGCGGGCAACCGGATTCCGAACTACCCGGAAACCCAGAAGTACGTGAAGACGGTCATGCAGATCTACAACATGCTGAAGCCGCCTTCCGCGCTCACCGGCGTTCCGCTCGGCAGGCTGGGTGGCGGGCTCGGTGGTGGCACCGCCGTCATGGGCGCGGGCCGCGCGCCCCAGCGCATCCGCATGGAGCTGCCGGCGCCCAAGGGCGGCGC
>NZ_JACCWG010000358.1 GCF_013697775.1 Ramlibacter sp.
CGAAGCTCCTGCTGCGTCTGCCCATCCAGCTCAATCGACTTGGCGACCCGCATGGCATCACACCCCCTTGGCCATCGGAGTATGCCTTCGAGCGAAAGTTCAACTAATTCGCGCGCACTACACTAGCCGCAGCCATGGCGCTGTTCTTCTCCGCCATACCGAAGGTCATCGGGTTCATGCTGATCGTGCTGGTCGGCTGGTTCGTCGCCTCCATCGTCGACAAGGGCCTGGCTGCGCTGCTGCGCGCCGTGCGCTTCAATGACCTGGCCGAACGCGCCGGCATCTCCGACTTCGTGAGCAAGATGGGCATGAAGACCGACGCCGCCGGCATGATCGGCCTGGTGGTGAAGTGGTTCATCCGCCTCATTGCGCTGGTGGTGGCCTTCGACGCGCTCGGCCTGCCCGCGGTGTCCGACGTGCTGCGCCAGCTGCTGCTGTGGCTGCCGAACGTGATCGTTGCGCTGGTGGTTCTGGTGATCGGCGGCCTGGCTGCCAGTGCGCTCAGCAACGTGGTGCGCGGCGCGGCTTCCGAGGCCGGGCTGAGCAATGCCAACATGCTGTCGAAGATTGCCTCGGTGGTGGTGTGGTCCTTCGCCATCGTGGTGGCGGTCAACCAGATCGGCATTGCCACGGCGCTGGTCAACACGCTGTTCATGGCGGTAGTGGGCGCCCTGGCCCTGGGCGTGGGCCTGGCCTTCGGCCTGGGCGGCCGCGAAACGGCGGCGGAAATCCTGCGCAAGTGGTATGCCAAGGCGCAGGCCAACTCCAGCCAGATCGTGCAGGCCGCGGAGAACATGGGCGACCGCATGAACGCGAATGCGGCGCAGCAGCGCCCGGCCCCCACCTACAGCGGCGGCTACACCGGCGGCACGGGCGGCACCACGCCCCGGCCGGCGGACAAGAAGCATCCGAGCGAAGGCGCTTAAGCATCTACCCGGGCGAGTCCCAGGCAAAAGCGGCGCACCTGCGGTGCGCCGCTTTTATTTGTGCAGACGGCTACCATGGTACATTCGTACCTGAACAACACACTGCCGTGCCTGACCATGCCCACCCGCGCCGACGCGAACGAAGACAACGCCATTCCCGTCGAGCGCATCCAGACAGGCGTGCGGCTGGAGAAGAAACTGGTGAAGGTGCTCAAGGCGCTGTCCGAACACAAGGACATGACGCTGGGCGAGCTGCTCGAAGGCATCGTGCTGCATGCGCTGGAAGGCAAGCAGCCGTTTTCGCGCGACACGCTGGCCCTGATCGCCAAGCTGCGGGAGATCTACGGCCTGCAGCTCGATGCTTCGTCCAGCCACCGCCTGAAGGACAAAAAGGGAGCGTAGGCCGCCGGTGCTGGTGTCCATGCAAGTTCGATACGTCATCAACAACCCATGGAGCCATCGATGCCTCTTTATGTTTGCAACCAGCAGGCGCTGCGCCTGCCTTTGCCTGTCGACGCCGCGTTTCAACTGTTCACGCCGAAGGGTGAGGAGAGCTGGATTCCGGAATGGCGGCCTCGGTACATCCGGCCTGCCGATGGGAAGACAGAAGCCGGGATGGTCTTCACGACCGGCGAAGGCGCGGAGTTCACCATTTGGCAGGTGGCGGACTTCGATGCCGCAGCGCGCAAGGCGCGGTATGCGCGCACGACGCCGGCGTTGCGCGTCGGCATGGTGACCGTAGACGCCAAGCCGCTCGGCGACAGCGAGACGGAAGTGCTGGTGCGCTACGAAATGACGGCGTTGTCAGGTGCCGGCGAAGAATCAATGACGCAGTACGAAGGGGAAGCGTTCGTGCAGATGATCGGGCAGTGGCGGGAGATGATCTTGCGGGTGCTGCCGAGATTGACGGCAAGTTCAAGCAGCTGAGTGACATGGACGGGCTGACTCGCGGATCGCGCCTCGCGAGCCGCTAGAATCTGCGCTGACCGCGGGCGTCGTTCAATGGCAGGACCTGAGCTTCCCAAGCTCAAGACGTGGGTTCGATTCCCATCGCCCGCTCCACTCTGCGATAGCGCTTGAGCATCCGCTCCTTGCACGCGCTGTCCTTCTCTCCTTCTAGTGCCGCGATTGCGATCCAGCGGTCAACGTTTTCCCCCAGTTTTTCGGCCAGCGCGCCCGCTACCGCAGGGCTCAAGTTCCCTCGCTCGCGAGCCTTGGTCAAAGTGCTGCGTTGGAGGCCTAGCTCTTTGTACCAATAGGGCAGTGGCTCGAGGCGTAGTGCTGCATCTAGCAGTTCTAGGGATCGTTGCATAGCGTGCTTCTCCGTGGTGGCATGACGCCTACATCGTAGCCCGTCATTTGTAGACACGGAGTCTACGTTGGTGTATGGTTCAGTCATGTAGGCATCGTGCCTACATCTAGGAGCCACCATGCACCCCCTCACAGGCGAAAGCCGTTCCCGCTGCGGTCCCCCAGGTGAAAACGATGCTGCCCTCGCTGTGGTGGCTCCGGCGGCGTCCGGCCTGGGGGTCCGCTCCCGTATTTGGGATGGTGCGTGATGGCCGTCACGCATGCATCTGTCAATGCCCGCGCGGCTTCATTCCGGGCTGAAGGAACCCATAACCGCGATGCGACCGGCGTGCAAGACGTCCGGTCCGGCTGCACGGTGAGCCATGGCGGTTTCCGGCTGCTGGTCACGCAGGTCCGGGGTGGCTCGTTCCGTGGCCGTCACATCAATGCGTGGGGCCAGCTTACGCAGGACGTTGAACTGTTGCCGTGCCGTGTTGTTCGGGTGCTGAGTTCGTGAAGCCGCTCGATTACGTCTTGCGTAGCCGTTGGGCGTTGGCCTTCTCTCGGGCCTTTCTGTCCTTGGCGCGTCGCCCAATTTTTCGCTTGACGATCACTTCGATGATCGTTGTGACCGCGCCCAGCGCGAGTATCCCTGCGACGGTCCACCACGCGGTGGACGGTACGTGTTCCAGCATCTTGAGCTCTCCCTCTTTGGCGGTGCTCATTGTCTCAGGCGCGTTACTGGCCGTGGTGATCTTCCATTGGGTGCTTGTGCCCGTGCAGATGTGGCTGGTGAATTTTGTCGTCGCGCGTATGCCGGAGGCGTCGGAATGAAACCGCTCGACTACCTGCTGTGGATCGGCGTGGGCGCCATCTTTATCGGTGCCGGCCTTAACTGGTGCGCCCTTTTCTCATGACCCGGCTTCAAGGCTCACGCGTGGGCTTTCTGGCCGTGCCATTCCGGCGCGGAATTTCCTGGCTATAGGAGGCCACGAACATGCACACCGCCATTCTCCAAATCATCAAGGTCAACGAGGAACGCACAGGCGTCAAAGACGGCCGGCCATGGGCCATGCAGGACTGCGAATGCATCCTGCTCGACGACAACATGCAGCCCGATCAGGTCGGCGTGCTTTCGCTCCCTAAGGACCTGCGCGGCAAGGTGCAGCCGGGCCGCTACACCGGCTCGTTCGCCCTGAAAGCTGACCTGCGTTCCCGGCGTATCGAAGCGCAGTTGACCGGCCTCACGCCGATTCCGCCAGCTCGCGGCGCTGGCGCATCCAAGGACGCGTGATCGTGGCCCGCGCCCTGCTCTCCCCGTCGTTGCTGCTGGTGGCTGTGCTCGTTGCCGGCGTTGTTGCCCTGGCGGGCATCCGCTTCCTGTTCAAGGTGGGCACGTGAGCTGGGCGCGTGCGGTCCCTGCCTCCCGTGTGCAACGGGCCTTCCTGCGCGTTCTGGTGGCTCTGTGCGCCCTCTTTGCGTGTGCCACGGCTCGTGCCGAGTGGGGCGCAAATACGCCTTACGGGGACGGGCCGGTCTACCGTGATTCGTCAGGCGAGGCGATTTGTGCGAAGTACACCGATACGGCCTGGGCGGCTGGCGTCTTGCCCGGCGATCGGCGGCGCGCCTACTTCAAGTGGAACGGTGGCGACAAGTGCGAGCCATACGCTGAGCCTGCGTTCACGACCGGGCTGGGTGGCTGGATTTTGGTCGTTGACTGTGCGGGCCCTGCGGCCGGTTACTGCTCGCCGCCGACCGATTCCGCCTCAAGCGGTTTTTACTTTGGTCCCGCGTCCACCACGTCGGGCGGCGCTGGCACATCTGGTGGTGCCTCCTCGATCACGGTGGCCCTGGAGGCACCGGACATCTTCAAGTTAACCCCTCAACAGGGAACAGACATCGCGGGCGCCATCCTCGCGTTGTGGGCCGCTGCATACGCCATTCGCATGGTGGTGCGCGCGCTCAAATCAACCGATGGCGAATCAACCTCTGAAAGTGAGTGAAGCAATGAAGCTGATCGACAAAACCCGTGCGCACGTGCTGCGCGCTTCCCTGGGCGCTGTGGCCCTGGCCGGTTCCGTGGGCGCCCACGCCGCTGCCGGCTCCGCCGTGGACGTGACGGATGCCGTGGGCACCATCGGCGCGCAGCTGACGTCCATCTCGGCCGTCGGTGGCGCCGTGTTCGGCGTGATCGTGGTCATCAAGGCCTGGAAGTGGATTCGCCGCGCCATGTGATTAGCGCATCAGCTCCTGGGTTCGGCCGGGCCCAGGGGCCTTTTTTCAAAGCGTCGATGGCGGCGTTTCGCAAAGGGGCTGACCGTGGGAATCTTCGTCATTGTTGGCGTGCTGGGGGCGGCATGGCTGATCTTCACCGCGTAGTTGCGGCCGTCTTCATCGCCCTTGCGTCGCTGGTGTTCGCAGCGCCTGCGTTTGCCTTGGCGAACACGCCGACACCCAGTTGCGCGGCCACCGATCCCACGCCGCAGGACACGGGCTCGGGGCCGAACGTGCCGTGCGGCGAATATCGCCCTGGTTGGTGGGAGTTCAGTACGCTGGACCCAGCGACGAACGGTGGTTTCAGTTGCATGAAGCGCACCTACTGCACCGGTTATGGCTATGACCAGTCGCGCGTTTGGGCGGGGACACCGCCCACGGGTTGTGTGTCGCTCGCCGGTGGGACCAAGACCTTCGAAACACCTGCGTCGTCGCCTAGTGTGGTGCGCGCCTCTGTTCTGTACTTATCGTGAGATCGCAGCCAATGCAGCCTTGGCTCTGGTGACCTTGGCCAGGATGTCCGAAGCACTGGCTGTCCAGATGAATGGTTTGGGGTTGTCG
>NZ_JACCWG010000368.1 GCF_013697775.1 Ramlibacter sp.
GCGGCCGCGCGGGCGATGCGGCCGCCGGCGCGGTGGGCGGCATGATGGGCGCGCTGGGCGGCTTCACCGGCGTGGTGCCGGCGCTGTGGTGCACCTTGCGCGGCTTCGGCAAGGACGAGCAACGCGCCATCATCCAGAACTTCAACCTCGCCATACTGGCGATCACCTTCGCCAGCTACGTCGCCTCGGGCGTGGTGCAGCGGTCCATGCTGCCGCTGCTGGCCGCGGTGGCGCCGGCCATGCTGGTGCCGGCGCTGCTGGGCGCGCGGCTCTACCTGCGCATCGACGAGGCGAGCTTTCGCCGGGCGGTGCTGGGCCTGCTCACCGCCTCGGGCATCGCGCTGCTGGCGTCGGGCTTGCCCGTGCTGCTCGGCGCGCGCTGACCTGCGGGAAGGCGGGCGCGCAAGCGCTCCTTACCTCAGCCCTCCAGTTCGTCGTCGCTCTTGGCCTGCGCCAGCGCCTTGCTGCCCATCGCGTCGGCCTCGCTCTCCAGGCCCGGGTTGTCGTTGACGCTGACGCCGCCTACTTCGGTGGTCGGCTGCACGCGGCCCTGGCGCTGCTGCACCACGTGCCAGGCCTCGTGCGGCATGTGCTTCTCCTGGCCGGGACCCAGGTGGATGTCGCTGCCCTGCGCATAGGCCAGCGCGTTGAGCTGGCGCGGCTCGGACGAGTTGGTGTGCACGCGCACGTCCGACATGTCCATGCCCGACAGGTTCTCGATGCCGCTCTTGAGCTGGTCGGGCATGCCAGTGCGGTTGGGTGCGGCCTCCAGCTGGGCGGTCTTGCGCTGCACGGGCTTCATCTGCAGCTCCTCCTCGGGCGCCTTCATCTGCAGTTCCTCCTCGGGGCCGGCCTTTTTCTGCAGCTCTTCTTCCGGCGCCAACAGCTGCACGGCGGCGCCGAATGTGCTTTGCAACTGCTTGCGCTGCGCCGCCATGGCGGGGCTGTCGGCCATGAAGCCGGCCTGCTGCGCGACGGCGTCGGGAACGCTGGCCGCGCGCGACGCCTCGTCCTTGCGTTCGTTGGTGATGCGGTCGTTCTGGGGCATGGTCCTCTCCTTTATTCGGTGGCCGGCACGATGAAGGTCATGTCGTCGTCCAGTTCGCCCTGCGACGCCGCCACGTGCGGCGACAGGCGCCGGCACAGGTCCAGCACCTCGGCGCAGTCGTGCCCGACCAGCAGAGGATGGTCTGGAAAGCGCCGCGCGTCCAGCACGTTGAAAATCAGCGCGCGCCGCGCCGCCGCATGCATCTTGCGGACCATGCGCAGGTGCCAGCCTTCCTCGGCGCAGCGGTAGCTGAGCGCGCCCGAAGCGATCACGTAGTCGGCAGCGGGCAATTCCATCTGCCCGAAGTCGCCCAGCAGGAAGCGCGCGCTGGCGCCATGGCGGCGCACCGCGTCGTCCAGAAGTTCGGGCATCTGGTCCACGCCGGTGTAGCGCACGCCGGGATGGCGCTCGTCCAGGAAATCCTTCAGGTCGCCGCGCCCGCAGCCCACGTCCAGCACCGAGCAGTGCGCGAAGTCGGCCGCCTGCGCGATCAGCTCGAAGCGCTCCCATTGGCTGTGCGGCGCCTTCCAGCCCAGCGCCTGCGGACGCGGCCCGAATTCGGCGATGCGGTGGCGGTGGTAGTGCATCACCGTGGCGCGTTCGATCAGGTTCATGGCTTGGGGTCGCGCGGGCGCACCGTGGTGAACAGCGCGGCGGCGAACAGCAGGGCCAGCGTCAGCCAGAACAAGACGTTGCCTTCGCGCAGCGACTTGAAGTCGGGGTCGCAGTTCAGCAGGCTGCCGCCCACGAACGCCAGGGCCACGGCCAGTGCCAGCAGCCCGAGCGAGGGCCGCTTGCCGATGCAGCGCAGCCCGCCCGCGGCGATCACGCCCAGCAGCGCGATGATCTGCAGCAGCACCAGCAGGTGGAACACGGCGCGCGCCGCCCAGCGGTTGGTGCACACCAGCTTGCACAGCGCGGTGGTCTGGTCGGTGGCGTCCTTGCGGAATGCGCGCGCGATGGTCTCGTAGGCCGCGTCGCCCACGGCGGTGCCGTGCACCGGCATCTGCCAGAAGCCGGCGCCGCCGAAGTTGTCGCGGAAATAGGCCAGGTCGTCGGCGAACTGCTGCGGATCGGCCCCGTTGTAGGAAACGGTGGCGATGATCTTGCGCAGCAGGATGCGGCGGTCGTTGCCGTAGATGTCGCGCACGTCCTCCAGCGACTTGCGCAGCGCCTTCTTGCTCAGGGTGGTGGGCTCGGGCAGCAGCACCACGAAGCGCACCGTCACGTTGGTGCGGCTGCGGTAGACGTCGCCGTCCTCGCGGATGCGCTCGTTGTCCAGGCGCGGCTCCTCGGCGCGCTTGACGTAGTCGAACAGCGCCTCGTAGTCGAACGGCGCCTTGCCGATCTGCTGCGCCGTCAGCGCGATGTTGAGCCCGTAGTCGCGCGGCGTGCCGGCGCGCATCTGCGCGATCAGCGCCAGCATGAAGCGCCGCACGAACGAGGCGAACACCTGCGCGCCCGCCGGGTTGGTGGCGGCGTTGGGCATGTTGTCGAAGAACACCGTGATGCCGTCGGCCGCCGTGGGCGCCGGCGAGGAGAACGGCATGAAGCGGCTCCAGCGCATCTTGGTGTCGCGCAGCGGGGTGTCGGCCGCCGCCACGGCGCTGCGCGCGAGTTCCCGCGCGGCGCGTTCCAGCCGCGTGTCGTCCAGCGCGAGCAAGGTGCTCCAGTCGTTGCGCCAGACCACCAGGTCGAGCCTGGTGCCGTGGCGCTCGGCCTGCACCGCGAATTCGGCGCCGGCGTCCCCGCTGGCGGGCAGGCGCAGGCCGCCGTCGTCGCCGAAGGTGGCGGCGTGGAAGGCCATGCGCGTGTGCAGGCTGAAGTCCACCTGTTGCGGCTTGCCCGCGGCGGCCCAGAACGGATAGAAGCCGTAAGTCTCGCCGACCATGTCCTCGTGCACGCAGCCGCAGTTGCCGTCGGTGAGCTGCGGCGGCTTGGCCTGCGACAGGAAGTGGCGCTTCTCGGCGGCGGCGATGGCTTCCTGGCGCAAGGCGGCTGGCAGCAGCCAGGCCGGCAGCTCGGCCACCGGCACGCCGGGCGGCGG
>NZ_JACCWG010000380.1 GCF_013697775.1 Ramlibacter sp.
CGAAGCCGCCGACAAGTACCAGCTGACCAGGCGCGCCCGCATCGTCGGCATGGCCACGGCGGGCGTGCCGCCGCGCGTGATGGGGATCGGCCCGGCGCCGGCCACGCAAAAGCTGCTGGCGCTGGCCGGCGTCACGCTGGAGCAGATCGACGTGATCGAGCTGAACGAAGCCTTCGCCGCGCAGGGCCTGGCGGTGCTGCGCATGCTGGGCCTGCCCGACGACGACCCGCGTGTCAACGCCAACGGCGGCGCCATCGCGCTGGGCCATCCGCTGGGCGCGTCGGGCGCGCGGCTGGCCACCACCGCGGTGAACCAGCTGCACCGCACCGGCGGGCGCTATGCGCTGTGCACCATGTGCATCGGCGTCGGCCAGGGCATCGCGGTGCTGCTCGAGCGGGTGTGAGGCCGATGGGGCAGGCGCTATCCTCGCGGGCTTGAGCTTTCCCTTCATCACCGACTGGCATTTCTATGCCGTCGCCGTTCCGGCGGTGCTGCTGCTGGGCATCAGCAAGAGCGGCTTCGGCGCGGGCTTCGGCTCGCTCGCCGTTCCGATGATGGCGCTGGCCGTCACCGTGCCGCAGGCCGCGGCCATCCTGATGCCGCTGCTGCTGGCGATGGACGTGCTGGGCCTGCGCGCGCTGCGCCACCACATCGACCGCAAGCTGGCGTTGTTCCTGCTGCCCTGCGGCCTGGTCGGCACGGTGATCGGCACCCTGTCGTTCCGCCTGCTGGACAGCCGCATGGTGGCGGGCATCGTCGGCGTGTTCACGCTGGCGTTCCTGGCGCAGCGGCTGCTGTTCCCTCCGCACCCGGGCGGCAAGGCCGCGCCGCGCTGGGCCGGCGCGCTGCTCACCGTGATGTCCGGCTTCACCAGCTTCGTCGCCCACGCGGGCGGCCCGCCGCTCAACGCCTACGTGCTGCCGATGCGCCTCGCGCCGCTGGTGTTCACCTCGACCCTGGCGGCATTCTTCTTCGTGGTGAACCTGAGCAAATGGATCCCGTACGCCTGGCTGGGCCTGCTGGACTGGCGCAACATGGCCACCTCGCTGGTGCTGCTGCCGCTGGCGCCGGTGGGTGTCCTGGTCGGCGTGCGCCTGGCGCACCGGATCCAGCCGGCGATGTTCTACCGGCTGGTGTACCTGGGCATGCTGCTCACCGGCCTGAAACTCGTCTGGGACGGCTTCGCGCCTGAGATCGCCGGCAGCCGCGGCGGACCCTAGAACATCGACGCCTTCGCCTCGGCCACCTGGGACGGCAGCTCCGCCTCCAGCACGGAGACCAACCGTTCGAGCCGCTCGTGCTCGGTCACGTCGTGGAAGCTGGTGACGCAGCCCACCCGCTTGCCGCGCACGCGCTGCGGCGCCACGTGGCATTCCAGCACGCGGCCGTCGGTCATCTCCACCGTGCCGAAGTGTTCCTCGTCGGGCCGCGCCTTGCGCGCCTCGGCCTCGGCCAGGAAGCGCTGCGGATGCTTCACCTGCGCCAGCTGCAGGGTGAGCAGCGCGCTGTCGTTGAGGGATGCGAGCATGTCGGCGGGAATGCGCCACATCTCGATGAAGCGGCTGTTGTAGTGCATCGCACGGCCAAAATAGCCCAGCGCCAGGATGCCGTCGGTGGTGGAGTCCAGCGTGGCCAGCAGCAGCGCGAGCGCGGCGCGCGCCTCGGTCAACTCCTGCGTGCGCGACTCCAGCGAGCGCGACGTCGAGCCCAGCTTCTGCTGCGCGGCGGCCAGCGCGCGCTGCATGGAGGCCAGCTCCTGCGTCAGGCGGTTCACCAGGTCGGTCAGGCCGCCGGCCGCTTCGGGCGCGGAGGCGGCCGGGCTGCCGGCGCGAGTATCGGTATGGACCATCATTGCCTCCTTGGCTGCGGCACGTGGCGTGCGACATGCGATCTCATCACGGCCCCGCGCGCCGGCACTAAGCCGATTGCGTAAGACGCATCGGGATTCGCCGCTGCGCCGCGCGTCACGCCGGCAGCTGCGCTTCCAGCGCGGCGATCAGGCCGCCCAGCGGCAGCTCCATCTCCACCAGCAGCATCTGCACTTCCTGCAGCGGCTGCTGCTGGCGCAGCGCGTCTTCCAGCGCGCCGGCCAGCGCCTGGATGCCGGTGGCGCCCACGCTGCCGGACACGCCCTTGAGCGTGTGCGCGAGCCGCTCCGCGGTGGCGCGGTCATCGGCCTGCAGCGCCGTGCGGATCTGCGAGCCCACCTCGCGCTGGCCGCCCGCGTAGCGGCGCAGCATGGCCACGTACAGCGTCTTCTTGCCGGCCATGCGCGACAGGCCGAGCGTGGTGTCCAGGCCCGGAATGCCCTGCGGCAGGTCGACGGTGGCGCCGGCAGGCGTGGCGGGGCGGGGCGGGGTGAAGGATGTGGAGAGCATGGTGGGCGTGGGATGGGTGTTTGGAGGGAAGGCGGGAGCGGGAATGGGCGGCAGTGCCGGCAGCGGAGCGAGCGCGGGGGCGGAGGTGCGCGCGGGCGCGTCCTGCCGGATCCAGCGCAGCAGGATGGCCCACATGGCGGCCGGGTCGATGGGCTTGACCAGGAAGTCGTTCATGCCGGCGGCCATGCACTTGTCGCGGTCCTGCGCCATGGCGTTGGCCGTCATGGCGACGATCGGCAGCTCGCGCAGCCGGGCGACGTCGCGCATCGCGCGGGTGGCCGTGACACCGTCCATCACCGGCATCTGCATGTCCATGAACACCAGGTCGTAGTCGGCTTCGCGCGCCATGTGCAGCGCGATCGCGCCGTTGTCGGCCACGTCGACCCGCAGGCCGGCGTCCTGCAGCAGCTCGCGCGCCACCTGCTGGTTGATCTCGTTGTCCTCCACCAGCAGGATGCGCCGCCCGCGCAGGGCCGCCAGGCGCGCGTCCACCGCCACCGGGACCGGTCCGCCTGCGTCGCCGTCGCGCCTGCCGCCCAGCACTCCCATGGTGGTGTCGAAGAGGATCGACGGTGTCACCGGCTTGACCAGCACGTTCTCCACGCCGGCACGCTCGGCCTCGCGCAGCACGTCCTCGCGGCCGTAGGCGGTGACCATCAGCAGCATGGGCGTGGACGCCAGGCCCAGCGCGCGGATGCGGCGCGCGCATTCCACGCCGTCCATGCCCGGCATGCGCCAGTCCAGGTAGACGATGTCGTAGGGGTGGCCGCACGACGCGGCGCGGCGCACCGCGTCCACCGCCGCCGAGCCGCTGCCGGCCTCGGTGACGGTGAAGGTCATGCCTTCGAGCATGCCGCCGATGACGGCGCGCGCGTGGTCGTTGTCGTCCACCACCAGCGCGCGGCGCCCGCGCAGGTCGGGCTGTGGCACCAGCGCGCGCTGGACGCCTTCGCCGATGCCCAGGCGCGCGGTGAACCAGAAGGTGCTGCCCTTGCCGCATTCGCTTTCCACGCCGACCTCGCCGCCCATCAGCTCGGCCAGCTTCTTGCTGATCGCCAGGCCCAGGCCGGTGCCGCCGAACTTGCGCGTGGTGGAGGTGTCGGCCTGGCTGAAGCTCTGGAACAGGCG
>NZ_JACCWG010000407.1 GCF_013697775.1 Ramlibacter sp.
GCCAAGGACCTGGACGGCCGCGGCCTGCGCTTCACGCCGCGCGGGCGCGAGGCGATGGCGCGGCGCTTCGGCGTGCCGGCCGAACTGGGCGCCTGATCACGCGCCGCGCGGCCGCTCAGGACAGCACGGTTTCCGGTGGTGCGTAGTCGTACCCCAGCTGGCGCGCGACCGGCTCGCACACCACCTTGCCCAGCGCCACGTTCAGGCCGGCACGCAGGTGCGCGTCGTCGCGCAGCGCCTGCTGCCAGCCTTTGTCCGCCAGCGCCAGCGCGTGGCCGATGGTGGCGTTGTTCAAGGCGAAGGTGGAGGTGCGCGGCACCGCGCCCGGCATGTTGGCCACGCAGTAGTGCACCACGCCGTCGACCACATACGTGGGGTCGGCGTGCGTGGTGGCATGCGAGGTCTCGAAGCAGCCGCCCTGGTCGATGGCGACGTCCACCACCACCGAGCCCTTTTTCATGCGGGAAATCATTTCGCGCGTGACCAGCTTGGGCGCCGCGGCGCCGGGAATCAGCACGCCGCCGATCACCAGGTCGGCCTGCATCACCGCTTCTTCGAGGCTGTGCGTGGTGGAGAACAGCGTGGCGATGCGGTTGCCGTACACCAGATCCAGCTGGCGCAGGCGGTCGATGCTCTTGTCCAGCACCGTGACCTGCGCGCCCATGCCCACGGCCATCTGCAGCGCGTTGGTGCCGACCACGCCGGCGCCCAGCACCACCACGTGCGCGGCCGGCACGCCCGGCACGCCGCCCAGCAGGATGCCGCGGCCGCCCTGCGCCTTTTCCAGGTGCGTGGCGCCGACCTGCACCGACATGCGGCCGGCCACTTCGCTCATGGGCGCCAGCAGCGGCAGGCCGCCACCGGGCGCGGTGATGGTTTCGTAGGCGACGCACACGGCGCCGGACTTGACCAGGCCTTCGGTCTGCGCGGGATCGGGCGCGAGGTGCAGGTAGGTGTAGAGCAATTGCCCCTTGCGCAGCATGGCGATTTCCTGCGGCTGCGGCTCCTTCACCTTGACGACCATCTCGCCCTGTTCGAAGGTCTCGGCCGCGGTGGCCGCGATGCGCGCGCCGGCAGCGGCGTACTGGTCGTCATCGAGCCCCACGCCGGCACCGGCGCCGGCCTGCACCCACACCTCGTGGCCGTGGCGCACCAGCTCGCGCACGCTCGCCGGAGTGAGGCCGACGCGGTACTCGTGGTTCTTGATTTCCTTGGGTACGCCGATGCGCATGGTGTGTCTCCGTGTTATTGATCTCGCCGCATTGTGGAAACGCATGCGGCATTCCGCCAAGCGTGATGCGGATTCGAGCGGGCGCATTAGGGGGGCTGATTGCGCCACCGGCCCGGATTCAGATCGCGCGGCCGGCCTTTTCCCAGTGCGGCGCGCGCAGCTTGCGCTTGAAGATCTTGCCGGTGTCCTCGCGCGGAAGCTGCGTGTGGAACTCCACCAGTTTCGGCACCTTGTAGCCGGCGATGTGCTCGCGCAGGAACGCCTTCACGTCGTCTTGCGACAGCACGGCGCCGGGGCGCGGCTGGACGGCGGCGGCCAGCGCCTCGCCCCATTCCTCGTCGGGGATGCCGAACACCGCGCAGTCGGCCACGCCCGGCAGCATGGACAGCGCCGCCTCGATTTCCGCCGGATAGATGTTCACCCCGCCGGAGATCACCATGTCGGACTTGCGGTCGCAGATGTAGAGGTAGCCCTCGGCATCCACATAGCCCACGTCGCCCAGAGTGACCAGCCCGTCGCGCTGCATCGCGGCGCGCGCGCCCGTGGTGTCGTTGGCATAGACGAAATCGGGGTACGCCGGCTGGCGCGCGTAGATGAGGCCGGTGGTGCCCGCCGGTACTTCGTTGCCGTCGTCGTCCAGGATCTTCAGCACTGCGTTGCCGACGACGCGGCCGGCGGAACCCGGATGCGCCAGCCATTCATTGGAGCCGATGAAGGTGACGTAGCCGGTCTCGCTGGATGCATAGGCCTCGTTGATGACGGGGCCCCACCAGTCGATCATCGCCTTCTTCACCTGCGGCGGGCACGGCGAGCCGGTGGATGCCACGAAGCGCACCGAGCCGATAGCGTGCCCAGCACGCTGCGCTTGCGGCAGGCGCAGCAGGCGCTGGTACATGGTGGGCACCAGGTACAGGTGCGTGGTGCGGTCGCGCTCCACCAGTTCGAGCAGGCGCTGCGCGTCGAAGCGCGGCTCCAGCCGCAAGGTGGCACCGGCCTGCGCGCAGAAGTTGATGTAGGAAGCGGGGGCGCTGTGGTAGAGCGGCGCGCACAGCAGCGCCCGCGCGTCGGGGCCGATGCCGAACACCGCGCGGCCGACCGCCGCCGTGG
>NZ_JACCWG010000413.1 GCF_013697775.1 Ramlibacter sp.
CACCGCCTGCCGCGGGTGCCGCGCCGGAGCCTAGGGCGCCGCCCGTGGGCGCAAGCGCGACATCGGTGGCGGGCTTGGCTGACGGGCGCTGGAACCACCAGGCGGCGCCGGAAGCCGCGGCGATGCCGGCCACCGCGACCGCGGTGTAGAGAACCTTCGATGCCATCAAAAGCTGTATCCGTCGAATGGGGCGCAGGAGGTCACCGGATGTAACCGTGCTGGCATTTGGCAATGTAGCAGCACGCAGGGACCATGCCATCCGCGCAGCCCCTGATGTCCGCGCGGTGGGAGCGCCCACGCAGGCTCTTTACTCGATCTTTACCGCCAAGCGTCAGCGACCGATGCTCTGCACACCCAGGTTGGCCAGCGCGTCGGCACGCTCGTTGCCGGGGTCGCCGTTGTGGCCACGTACCCAGCGCCAGTCCACCTTGTGGCCTCCCTGCAGAAGCAGAGCATCCAGGCGTTGCCAGAGTTCCACGTTCTTCACCGGCTGCTTGCTGGCGGTGCGCCAGCCCTTGGCCTTCCAGCCGGGCAGCCACTCGGTGATGCCCTTCAGCACGTACTGGCTGTCCAGGTACAACGTCACCGCGCAGGGGCGCTTGAGCGCCTCCAGCGCCTGGATCACCGCCATCATCTCCATGCGGTTGTTGGTGGTGCTGGGCTCTCCGCCGTACAGCTCCTTTTGCGTGGTGCCGGACTTGAGCAGGACGCCCCAGCCGCCGGGACCGGGATTGCCCTTGCAGGCCCCGTCGGTGTAGATCTCCACCTGGTTCATGGATGCGTTCGGTGATGTCGGTGGCGGTGGCTGCGGTTCGCGACAGGCACCGGTGCGGCGGCGCGCGCGGGTGCCTGCTTCCAGGCCGGGCCGATCAGCTTGATGCCGCGCACCCGCTTGACCGCCACGATGAAATAAACGGCGCCGAAGATCGGCCACCAGCGTTTGCCCAGGCGGTCCATCCAGTCGAAGCGTCCCAGCCACTGCTCGCTGGACAGGGCCGGGCGCCAGCAGCCGAAGTCGCCCGCCTCCACCTCGAAGCTCAGGAGCCGCAGCCAGTCGCGCAGCCGCCAGTAGCCGATGAATTCGCCCGCCTCGGGCAGGAACAGTTCGCCGAAGCCCAGGCGCCGGTACAGGTGCGCGCGGCGCTGGCGCAGGCCCCACAGGCTGGCCGGATTGAGGCCGCACACCACCACCCTGCCCTCGGGCACCAGCACCCGCTCCACCTCGCGCAGCGTGGCATGGGGGTCGGCGCTCAGCTCCAGCGTGTGGGGCAGCACCAGCAGGTCGATGCTGTTCTCCTCGAACGGCAGGGCGGCGAAATCGGTGACGATGGCCGCCTTGGGCTGGTGTTCGGCCGCCGGCGGGTGGCGCAGCGCCAGCCACTTGTGCGGCATGCGGTTGGCCTGCAGCGCGTCGATCTCCGGCAGCCCGAGCTGCAGCGCGTGGTAGCCGAAGATGTCGCCGACCACCCGGTCGAACTCCTCGCGCTCCCATTCGAGCAGGTAGCGGCCCGCAGGGGTTTCAAACCACTGACGCATTCCTATAATCTGCTCGCTCATGAACTTGACCCCACTGCCCGCGTTCCAGGACAACTACCTTTGGCTGTTGGATGACGGAAACCGGGCCCTGGTGGTGGACCCCGGCGACGCGCGGCCGGTACAGGCCGCCCTGCAATCAGCCGGCCTTCAGCTGGAGGCGATTCTAGTCACCCACCACCACCCGGACCACATCGGCGGCGTCGACGCGCTGCGCGACGCCACCGGCGCCAAGGTCTGGGGTCCGGCGCGCGAAACCATCCCCGAACCCGTCACGCGCCTGGCCGAGGGCGACCGCATCGAGGTGCTCGGCCTGCCCTTCACCGTGATCGACGTGCCTGGCCATACCTCCGGCCACATCGCCTATTACTGTGACTTATTCGACGGCAGGCCCCTTCTTTTCTGCGGCGACACGCTGTTCTCCGGCGGCTGCGGGCGCCTGTTCGAGGGCACGCCCGCGCAGATGCTCGCCTCGCTTGACAAGCTGGCCGCCCTGCCGGCCGACACACGGGTGGTCTGCACGCACGAATACACACTATCCAACCTGAAATTCGCGTTGGCGGTGGAACCGCATAATGCCGAGCTGATCCATTACAGCGAGCGCTGCACAGAATTGCGCGCGCAGGACCGCCCGACACTGCCTTCCAGCATCGGCCAGGAACTGCGCATCAACCCGTTCCTGCGCACCCGCGAAGCCGGCATCCGGCAGGCCGCGCAGGCCTTCAACGGCACCGATCCCGCCGACGACGTGGCGGTGTTCGCAGCCGTCCGTGAATGGAAGAACACGTTCAGATGAAGTTGTTTCAGACTCTCGGCCTCGCGCTGGCCCTGGCACTAGCAGGTTGCGCGACGCCGAC
>NZ_JACCWG010000472.1 GCF_013697775.1 Ramlibacter sp.
GCGGTGCGCTTCGCGCTGCGCGGCGCCATGGTGGTGCTGCGCAGCGTGCCCGAGCTGGTGTGGGCATTGGTGTTCGTGCGCGTGGTCGGCCTGGGCCCCACGGCCGGCGTGCTGGCCATCGCGCTCACCTATGCCGGCATGCTGGGCAAGGTGTACGGCGAAATCCTGGAAAGCGGCGATGCGCACGCGGCCACCTCGCTGCTGCGCAACGGCGCCGGCCGCGTGCAGGCTTTCTTCTACGGCCTGCTGCCGCAGAACGCGGCCGAGCTCACCAGCTACACGGTGTACCGCTGGGAATGTGCGATCCGCTCCTCGGCCGTGCTCGGCTTCGTCGGCGCTGGCGGACTGGGGCAGCAGATCGACGCCTCCACCAAGATGTTCAACGGCGGCGAGGTCGCCACCATGCTGCTGGTGTTCGTGCTGCTGGTGGCCGCCACCGACCGCCTGAGCGGCTGGCTGCGCCGCGCGCTGGCCTGAAGCAACGCACAGACATGGCACGCTGCCGCACCTGCTGGTTCCTGGCCGCCATGGCGGCGCTGGTTGTCGCCAGCTTCTGGTCGCTGGACCTGCAGTGGGCCCGCTTCCTGTCGCCGGGCGCGCTGGCGCGCATGGGCAAGTTCATCGCCGAACTGTTCTCGCTGGATCCCGGCGCGGGCTTCCTGCGCAAGCTGCTGCCGGCGGCGCTGGAGACGCTGGCGATGTCGGTGGTCGGCACGCTGCTGGCCGTGGCCGGCGGGCTGCTGCTGGCGCTGCCGGCGAGCAAGCTGCATGCGGATGATCCGGCGCGCTGGCGCGGCATCGCGCGGCTGGCGCTCAACGTGCTGCGCAGCGTGCCCGAGCTGCTGTGGGCGGCGCTGCTGCTGATCGCCGCCGGCCTTGGCCCCTTCGCCGGCACGCTGGCGCTGGCGCTGCACACCACCGGCGTGCTGGGCCGCCTGTTCGCCGAAAGCATGGAGAACGAAGCGCCCGATCCGGCCTTCGCGCTGCGCCTGCGCGGCGTGCCCGAAGGCCGCGTGTTCCTCTACGCCACCTTGCCGCAGGTGCTGCCGCAGCTTCTCAGCTACACGCTGTACCGCTGGGAGAACAACATCCGCGCCGCCGCCATCCTGGGCGTGGTCGGCGCCGGCGGCCTGGGCCAGCTGCTGGCCTACCACCTGGGCCTGTTCCAGATGGGCGAAACCGGCTGGGTGCTGGGCGCGATGGTGGTGCTGGTCGGGCTGGTGGACGGCGCCAGCTACGCCGCGCGCCGGCTGCTGTCGCGTTGACTGGTCCGGCGCTGGCGCGGCGCCTGCGCTGACGTCGGCCAAGCGGGTTCGCTCCCTACACTGGCCGATGACTCAAGCTCCACAGATCCGTAAAGGACAGGCCCCGCCGCAGCTCGACCGGCAGGCGTTCCACCAACGCTTTTTGCAGGACTTCTTCGATCCCGCCTTCCGCGCGCATGACGCCGCACTGGCGCAACTGGAAGAGGTGGCCTGGTCCGCCTACCAGGAAGGCCGCAAGGCACCGGTGACGGCCAAGGCCGGACCCGGGTTCTTCGACCCGGACTACGACATGTCGGTGGAATGGCGCGCCACGCGCGACCGGCTGCTGGCCGCCGACGCGCGGCAAAAGGATGCGGCGACGCCCTCGCGCGTGCTGGTGGTGTGCGGCTCCTCGCGCAACGACGGCACCTGCCCCGGCGAAATCTCCAAGACCTACCGGATGTCGCGCATCGCGCGCGAGGTGCTGGGCGAGGCCGGCATCGAAGTCGATCTGCTCGACCTGAGCCGGATCACCTCCGAGTACGGCCTGCGCATCCATCCGTGCAAGGGCTGCGTGTCCACCGCAATGCCGCTGTGCCACTGGCCGTGCAGCTGCTACCCGAACCACGCCGAGCGCCAGACCGGCGACTGGATGAACGAGATCTACGAGCGGTGGGTCAGCGCGCACGGCGTGATCCTGCTCACGCCCGTCTACTGGTACCAGGCGGCCAGCCCGCTCAAGCTGATGATCGACCGCCTGGTCTGCGCCGACGGCGGCAACCCCGATCCGACGACCACGCACGGCAAGAAGCCCGAGGAGGCCAAGGCGATCGAACTCGCGGGCTGGGACTATCCCAAGCACCTGGCCGGGCGCGCCTACGGCGTGGTGGTGCACGGCGACGTGGCCGGCATCGAGGGCGTGCGGCGTACGCTATCGGACTGGCTGGACTGGATGGGCCTGCTCGACGCCGGCCAGCTGGCGCGGCTGGACCGCTTCATCGGCTACTACGAACCGTACGCGACCAGCCACGAGACGCTGGACCGCGACACCGCCGTGCAGGAGGAAGTGCGCAACGTCGCCCGCGCGGTGGCGAAGGCGGTGGCGGGCATCCGCACGGGGCAGTTCACCTCGGCGGACGCGGCGCTGGAGCCGGCGCGGCGCAAATAGGGTCCAGCGCCGGCCACTGCCGCTGCAGGGCCGCGAACAGCGCCAGCGCCAGCGGCGACGTGGTGTCCGCGCGGCGGCACACCAGCAGCTTGCGCCGTGCCCAGGGTTCTTCCAGTTCCAGGATCGCCAGCTGCGACGCGGACGCGCACCCCGCCAGCAGCGCACGCGGCAGCACGCTGATGCCGAAGCCGCGCGCGACGAGATCGAGCACGCCCTCGGCCGTCGGCACGCTGACCACCGTGTTCAGCGCACCGCCCGCGCGCACCGCCTGCATCACCAGGTGCGTGTGCAGGGCGCCGTCCTCGCGCCAGCCGACCCAGTCGTGCGCGAGCGCGTCGCTGAACCGCAGCGCGCCGCGCGCCGCGAGTGCATGGCCGCGCGCAGCGACCAGCACCAGCGGGTCGGCGCCGAGTTCTTCGGCAACCAGGCCGTCGGTGGCGGCCGCGTCGGTCACGATGCCGACGCCGGCGGCGCCCGTGTGCAGCGCATGCACCGTGGCTTCGCTGGCGCTCTCGCGCACCGACAGCCGTGCGCCGGGATGCCGCGCCAGCACGTCGCCGACCACGCCCTGCAGTGGCCGGACATTGACCGAGCTGTTGACCAGCAACACGGCGCAGCCGGCGGCGGGCCGCTGCGCCGCGCCGACGTCGCGCCGCAGCGCAT
>NZ_JACCWG010000024.1 GCF_013697775.1 Ramlibacter sp.
GGCTTCCAGCGCGCCCAGCTCGGCCGGTTCGGTTTTCTCGTTCTGGCGCAGCGGCGCGGGCTCAGTGCGGGTGTACGCCGAGGATTTTGGCTGCGCGCCCACCGGCGGACGGCCGCCCGGCTCGGGCGGCATGTGGGTGGACACCGGGAAAGCGCTGCTGCCGGTGCGCCCGGAGGCGCCCGCGTCGGCATGCTTGGTCTTCCACCACTGCATGGACATCTGCGCCTCGATCTCGTCGATCTTCTTCAGCGTGCTGGCGCGGTCGTCCGGCCGGGACGGCATGGAGCTCTGGAAGAACGAGGGGCGCGCGGCCGGATCGGACCCCGCCATCACCTCGCTGCGCCGCATCTTGCGCAGCATGTCGAACTCGCGCTTGCGCACGAAGTCGTTGCGCCGCTTGCGCTCGATCATCTCCTTGAGCATCTGCTTGGAGTACGCGCTCTCGCGCTCCGTGTCCTGCTGATCGAGGTCGGACCAATTGGTCGTGGGGTTCTTCACGAACCGCACGACCTTGGAGAGCAAGCCGGGGCTGTCGTCCTTGGGCGGCATGGCCAGGGAATCAGTCGCCGAACATCTTCTGTTTCAGTTCCCGGCGCTGCTGCGCTTCCAGCGACAGCGTGGCGGTCGGCCGCGCGAGCAGCCGGCCAACGCCGATCGGCTCGCCGGTTTCGTCGCAGTAGCCGTAGTCGCCCGCGTCGATGCGTCCGATCGACTGTTCGATCTTCTTGAGCAGCTTGCGTTCGCGGTCGCGCGTGCGCAGTTCCAGCGCGTGCTCTTCCTCGATGGTGGCGCGGTCGGCCGGGTCGGGAACGATGACCGTGTCTTCGCGCAGGTGCTCGGTGGTTTCACCGGCACTGTTGAGGATATCCGTCTTGAGTTGAACCAGCTTCAGGCGAAAGAACGCCATCTGCTTCTCGTTCATGTATTCGGTGTCCGGCATGGCCAGGACCTCGTCGTCGGACAGTTCCTCGGCGGACTTGGTCTTCCAGTTGTTGGCGAGCTTGGGGTCTTTTTTGATAGCCACGGCGGGCGGGGGAGTAATGACTGAAGGGGGGGAGGCCATGGGGATGTAGCTTGCCTTGGCGGCGTTCGATGCCACCGTCGCCGGCTTGGGGGGCGCCGACTGCGGGAGGGATGATTGTGGACGGGCCGGCGGCACAGACGACCGGCGCGCTGGCGCGGCGGGCTGGGTGCTCCGGATCGATGCGGGCGCGGAGACAGCCGCGGACGCCGTGGATTTTGCCTGAACGCCCGGCTTGGCCGCCGGCGCCTTGGCAGCAGGGGCCGGCGCGGGCGCCTTGGCCGCCACTGTCTTCTTCACCGCCGGCGGGGCCGGCGCCGGTACGGATGCCTTCTTTGCCGGCACCGCCTTGGCAGCCGGCTTCTTGGCCAGCTCGGCGGCCTTGGCCCCAGGTTTGCTCACAGCCGCGGGTTTGGCGGGCTTGGCCGCGGGTTTGGCGGCCTTGGCGGCCGCGTGCGGTGCCGGTTTCGCCTTGGCGACCGGCTGTTTGGCCTTCGCTGCGGCCTTGGGCTGGGGCTTCAAATCCGGTCTCCTCGCGAGGTGGGCGCGCGCGGTTGCTGCGACGGGGGGTCCCGCCGGCACCGCTTTTTATGGGGATGCGCCTTCATGATCGCGATTTATACCCTGATTGGCCTCCCTTGCACGGCAGTTATCTCGCTTTTCCTGCTGCCGGATGCCGCCGACGCGCAAGCCGCCCTGCCTCGGCAGTTGCGCGGGCGAGACAAACTTACACCAGGCACTGCTCCAGGCCTTGCAGGAAGATGTCCTTGGGCAGCTCGATGCCGATGAACACCATCTTGGACATGCGCGGCTCGCCCTCGGTCCAGGCCGGCCCCAGGTCGCTGCCCATCAGCTGGTGCACGCCCTGGAAGATCACCTTGCGCTCGGTTCCCTTCATGTCCAGCACGCCCTTGTAGCGCAGCATGCGCGGACCGTAGATGTTGACGATGGCGCCCAGGAAGTCCTCCAGCTTCGCGGGGTCGAACGGCCGTTCGGCGCGGAACACGAAGCTCTTGACGTCGTCGTCGTGGACGTGGTGGTGCGGGTGGTCGCAGTCCTCGCCGTGCTCGTGGTCGTGGCCCTCATGGCCTTCGTGGTCGTGCCCATGGTCATGGCCGTGGCCGCCGTCTTCCTTCAGGAAGTCCGGGTCGATGTCCAGCTTGGCGTTCAGGTTGAAGCCGCGCAGGTCGAACACGTCCGCGAGCGACACCTCGCCGAAATGCACCTGCTTTTGCGGCGCGCGCGGGTTTATGTGCTTCAGGCGGTGCACCAGGGCGTCGACTTCCTCCTTGGCCACCAGATCGGTCTTGCTGATGAAAATCTGGTCGGCGAAGCCCACCTGGCGCCGCGCCTCCTGGCGGTCGTCCAGCTGCTTGTCGGCATGCTTGGCGTCCACCAGCGTGAGGATGGAGTCCAGCAGGAAGCTCTCGGCGATCTCGTCGTCCATGAAAAAGGTCTGCGCCACCGGGCCGGGGTCGGCCAGGCCGGTGGTCTCGATCACCACCCGCTCGAAGTCCAGCAGGCCCTTGCGCTTCTTGGCGGCCAGCAGCTGCAGGGTGGAGCGCAGGTCCTCGCGGATGGTGCAGCAGATGCAGCCGTTGCTCATTTGCACGATCTGCTCCTTGGTTTCGGTGACCAGGATGTCGGCGTCGATGTTCTCCTCGCCGAACTCGTTCTCGATGATGGCAATCTTCTGGCCGTGCGCCTCGCTGAGCACGCGCTTGAGCAGCGTGGTCTTGCCCGAGCCGAGAAAGCCGGTGAGGATGGTGGCGGGGATGAGGCTCATGGGGATACTCCTGCGCCGTAGCTGGCGCGAAGCGGAGAGTTTACGGATTCGGCGACTTCCGCATGACGATCAGGCCCTTCAGGTACTCGCCTTCCGGGAACGCCAGCGTCATCGGGTGGTCGGGCGCGGCGCCCAGGCGTCCGGCGATGTAGCCGTCCACGCCGGCGTCGGCCCCGGCCGAGGCCACGATCTTGTGGAACAGCTCCGGATCGATCCCGCCCGAGCAGGAATAGGTGAACAGCACGCCGCCAGGCACCAGCAGCTGCAGCGCCAGCCGGTTGATGTCCTTGTAGGCGCGGGCGGCCCGCTCGGCATGCAGCGCCGTAGGCGCCAGCTTGGGCGGGTCCAGCACGATGGCGTCGAAGGTCCGGCCTTCGGCGATGAAGCGGCGCAGGCTGGCGTTCACGTCGGCGTCCAGGAACTGCGCTCTGCTCGCGTCGAAGCCGTTGCGCGCCACGTTGGCGCGCGCCCGCTCCAGCGCCGGCCCCGACGAATCGATCGACACCACCTCCGTGGCGCCGCCCGCCAGCGCCGCGATGGTGAAGCCGCCGGTGTAGCAATAGCAGTTGAGCACGCGCTGCAGGTCCAGCCGGCGCACCCAGTCGGCGAAGCGGCGGCGGCTGTCGCGCTGGTCCAGGTAGAAGCCGGTCTTGTGGCCCGACGCAATGTCCAGGCCGAGGGTCCAGCCGTGCTCCTGGATCGCCAGTTCGGTCGGGCCGTCGCCGCGCAGCCAGCCGGCTTCGGGCTGCAGGCCCTCGCGGCTGCGGGCGCTGGTGTCCGAGCGCTCGTACAGGCGCGCCAGGCCGGTGTGCTGCAGCAGCGCATCCGCCAGCGCGACCTTCCAGCGCTGCGCGCCGGCCGACAGGAACTGCGCCACCAGCGTGTCGCCGTAGCGGTCCACCACGAAGCCCGGCAGGCCGTCGGACTCGCCGTGCACCAGGCGGCAGCTGTCGCTGGGAATGTCCAGGCGCGCGCGCATGCGCACCGCCTCGGCCACGCGTTGCTGGAAGAACGCCGGCTCGATGCGCACGCCCTCCTCGAAGGTCCAGGCGCGCGCCCGGATCTTGGAGGCCGGGCTGAACGCGGCCCAGGCCAGGAAGGCGCCGTCGGCTGCTTCCACCCGCACGGTTTCGCCCGCATCGCCGCCGCCCTTGGCGACGGCCGAATCGAAGATCCACGGGTGGCGACGCAGCAGCGAGCGCTCACGGCCGGGTTTGAGGCGAATGGCTTTCATGCACGGATTGTCGTCCGCGGGGCAGACAGGACCGGGGCCCAGCCCGACAATACGGCGAAACGAGGAGCGGGACATGGTCTCGAACATGGGCGGCGCACGCTGGAGAACCAGCGTTGCGCCGCTGCTGTTTTTACTGCTGATGTGGGTCTTCCCGGGCATGGCGCGCACCGTGCCCGAGCTGGACGCCGCACGCCAGCCGGTGCCGCTGCTGGACTGGGGTGACGCCTGGATCGACCCGACCGGGCAGCTCGGGCCCGAGCAGGTGGCGACCGATCCCGCCATCGCCTGGACGCCCACGCGCCAGGACGCGGTGCATCTGCTGTCCACCGGCAAGGCGCTGTGGATCCGCTTCACGCTGCCGGCCGCGCCCGACGCGGAGCGCTGGTACCTGGAAATCCCCCACCCCTCGGTGGACCGCGTCACCCTCTACACGCCCGACGGCCTGGACCGCTGGGCCGGCCAGACCGCCGGCGACCGGCTGCCGGTTGCCGCCTGGCCGGTGCCGCACCGCCACCCGCTGCTGCCGCTGGAAGTGTCTGCCGAGCAGCCGCGGGCCTACCTGCTGCGGGTGGAGAACGCGCACAACTTCGGCGCGCCGCTCAGCTTCGTGAGCGAGAGCTACGTCAGCCAGCACGAGCAGCGCACCTCGCTGGTCCTGGGCATCTACTTCGGGCTGGCCGGCCTGGCGGCGGCGATGGCGGTGCTGAGCGCGCTGACGCTGCGCGACGAGGCCTACGCCCTGTATGGCTTGAACGTGGCGCTGACCGGGCTGAGCCAGGCCTGCCTGACCGGCATCGCCGGCCTGCACCTGTGGCCGCGCGCGGCGGCGTGGAACAACCTGGCGGTGCTGGTGGTGCCGGTGCTGGCCATGGGGGCGCTGCTGTGGTTCTTCTCCGCCACCGTGTCGCTGGCGCAGCGGTCGCGGCGCATGCACCGGCTGCTGCTGGTGCTGCAGCTGCTGTCGCTGCCGGCAGCGCTGGGCGTCGCCTTCATCGAGCCGTCGTCGCGCTTCGCGCTGATGGCGGCCTACGTCGCGCTTGCCGCCGCCTCGGGCATGCTCGCCCTGGTGTGGGCGGCGCGCCGCGGCGACCGCTGGGCCTGGTGGATGCTGGCCGCGTCGATCCCGGTGGGCCTGGGCGCGGCGTTCCCGCTGGCGCGCGCCAGCGGCCTGATGGCGGTGAACTTCTGGACCACGCACGGCCTGCAGATCGGCTTGGCGGCGGAGCTGCCGCTGGTGCTGATGATCCTGATGCTGCGCACCCAGCACCGCCGCGAAAACTACCGGCGCATCCACGGGCTGGACCGCATCGACCCCGGCACCGGCCTGATCAACGCCACCGTGTTCACCGAGCGGCTGGTGCGGCTGGTGGCGCGCTCGCAGCGCCAGCGGCTGCGCGGCGCGGTGCTGCTGATCGACATCGTGAATGTGGAAAGCATCCGGCGCGCTTATGACCAGCGCGCGGCGCAGGAGCTGCCGCTGCGCGTGGCCGGGCGGCTGCTGGCGGTGGCGCGCGAGATCGACAGCGTGGCGCGCCTGTCCGAGCAGCGTTTCGGCATGCTGCTGGAAGGCCCGCTCACGGCCGAAGACGTGGCCGCCGCCGCGCCGCGTGTGGTGGCGCAGTGCCTCATGCCCTACCGCAACAAGCCGCTGGACTGGGTGGCGCAGGTGCGCGTGGCGCAGGCGCTGGTGCCGATGGACGGCACCGACGTCCCGGACCTGCTGGCGCGCATGGACGCCTTGCTGGCCAGCGTGCCGCCCGACGCCAAGCGCGCCGTGTTCGCGCTGGGCAAGCCTACTTCTTGACGTCCGGTTTTCGGTGCGCGCGCGGATGCGCCGCGTCGTAGGCCTTGGCCAGGTGCTGGAAGTCCAGCCGCGTGTAGACCTGGGTGGTGCCGATGTTGGCGTGGCCCAGCAGTTCCTGCACGGCGCGCAGGTCGCCGCTGGACTGCAGAATGTGGCTGGCGAACGAGTGCCGCAGCATGTGCGGATGCACCGGTGTCGCCAGCCCGGCGCGCAGGCTGCGTCGGCGCAGCCGCTGCCAGATGGATTGCGGCGTCAAACGCGTGCCGCGCTGTCCGGTGAAGAGCGCCGCGCCCGTTGTGGGCACGTCGCCGCGCACGTCCAGCCACAGCCGCAATGCCTCGATGGCCTTGCTGCCCAGCGGCACGCTGCGCCGCTTGCCGCCCTTGCCCAGCACGTGCGCGTCGGCCGCGTCGAGGTCGATCCAGCCGCGCGCGCCGGCCGCGGCCTGCACGTCGAGCCCCACCAGTTCGCCCACGCGCAGGCCGCAGCCGTAAAGCAGTTCCACGATGGCCGCGTCGCGCGTCTCCAGCCAGGGATCGTCGTCCTCGGCGTCGAAGTCGGCCAGCTGCATGGACTCTTCCACGCTCAGCGCCTTGGGCAGCGGCTTGGGGGCTTTCGGCGCGCGCACGTCCTGCACGGGGTTGCTGTCTACCAAGCCTTCGCGGCCCAGCCAGGTGAAGAAGCCGCGCCAGCCCGAGAGGATGAGCGCGATGCCGCGTCCGCTGCGCCCGCCCGAATGCATCTGCGCCACCCAGCGGCGGATGTGGGCGTTCTGCACGCGGGTGAGTGGAATGTTGGCCTGCTGGGCGTTCGTGACAAGCTTTTGCATGTCGATTGCATAGAGCTCGACGGTGCGCTGGGCGAGGCGCTTTTCGACGCGGACGTGTTCGAGGTAGCGCTCGATGAGGGCTGTGTCGTCCATCTGTTTGTCAGCACTCGACAGACCACGCGGCAAAGCCGCGGCCGGGCCGCCTGGGGCGCGTCCACGAGGCGGTCGGCGCAGAGCGCCGACTCCCCTGCTTTGTTTGTTCTCGCGGCCCGCCGTAGAACTCACTGCGCGCCGCAAGCGGCGCTCCGTTCAGACAGCTACGGCGAATCAGAAACGAAGCGCGCTGCGCGCGCGGCCACGAGAACAAACAAAGCAGGCGCCTCGCGAACGACGCGCCCCGGGCGGCCCGGCCGCGGCTTTGCGGAGAAGGATCGGTACACGCTGCGAACGCCAACAGTGCAGCCTGTCGCGGCAGGCGGTGCCCGGGGAGGGCGATTTCTGGGGCGGCTGTGCTGATCGGGCCGGAGCCGGAAAAAA
Source organism: Ramlibacter sp. (assembly GCF_013697775.1). Taxonomy (GTDB): domain Bacteria; phylum Pseudomonadota; class Gammaproteobacteria; order Burkholderiales; family Burkholderiaceae_C; genus Ramlibacter. Next base: position 7,152 of record NZ_JACCWG010000024.1, read on the forward strand.
TCGGCCCCCGATTTTTTATCGTTGACTGGCTCGCGGGCGCTGTTTGAGCGGAGCGTTTGCTC
>NZ_JACCWG010000058.1 GCF_013697775.1 Ramlibacter sp.
GCACGCTTGGCCGCTTCCTGCACCGCTTCGGCCGAGGGCGGCGGCACGCACGACGCCGGCACCGTTGCCGGCGCCTGCTGCTGCGCCCAGCCCATCAGCGGCACGGCGAGCACCACGGCCAGGGAGCGCCGCGCACGAGTGATCCATTGCATGGCGCCGGATTGTGCGCCATGCGCCCGCTGTCCGCGCAACCCCCGGTCACACCGTAGGTTCGTTCCTACGCGGGCAAGCGTCGGCCACGTCTGGAGTTCAGCAGCAGCGTCTGTTAGGGTCAGCCCGCATGACTTTCGTGGAGATGCTTTGCCCTTCGTCCGCCCTGTTCCTGGACTTCGACGGCACGATGGTCGACATCGCGCCCCAGCCGGAAGCGGTGCGCGTGCCACAGCCGCTGATCGACAGCATGGCCTGGCTGCATGAGTACCTGGGTGGTGCCGTGGCCATCATTTCGGGCCGCACCATCGAACAGATCGACGCCTTCCTCCACCCCCTGCGCCTGCCCGTGGCCGGCGTGCACGGCGCCGAGCGGCGCACCGCCGGCGGCGCGCTGAACCGCATGGCCGCGCAGCCGCTGGACACGGTGCAAGCGGCTGCGGCGGCGCTGGTGCACGCGCACCCCGCGCTGCGCATGGAGCACAAAGGCAGCTCGATTGCGCTGCATTACCGCCAGGCCCCCGAGCTCGAAGCGCTGTGCCTGACCGCCATGCAGGACGCCGTGCAGGCATCAACCGGGCTCACGCTGCTGCGCGGCAAGATGGTGGCCGAAGCCAAGCCCGTCGGCGCCAGCAAGGGCTGCGCGGTGGAAGACTTTCTGGGCGAGGCCCCCTTCACCGGGCGCGTGCCCCTTTTCATCGGCGACGACATCACCGACGAAGTCGGTTTTTCAACCGTGCAGCGCCTGGGCGGGCTGGGCATCAAGGTCGGCGAGGGCGCCACCGTTGCCTGGCAGCGCCTGCCCGATCCGGCGGCGCTGCGCCACGAACTGCAGGCGGCGATGGCCGCAAGGACGACGACAAGAACACCCGCACCATGATGAACGCACACCAGCCTTCCCTTCAGTTGGGCGTGATTGGCAATTGCGCCTACAACGCCCTGATCGACGAGCGCGGCCGCATCGTGTGGTGCTGCCTGCCGCGCTTCGACGGCGACCCGGTCTTCAACGGGCTGCTGGACCCCAGCGAGAACGGCGCCTTCTGGGCCTTCGAGATGGAGGACTTCGCGCGCAGCGAGCAGCAATACGAGCCCAACACCGCGGTGCTGCGCACGCGGCTGTACGACAGCCGCGGCCAGGGCATCGAGATCACCGACTTCGCGCCGCGGTTCTTCAACCGGGGCCGCACCTTCCGTCCGCTGTCGCTGGTGCGCCGCGTCAACGTGCTGGGCGGCTCTCCGCGCGTGCGGGTGGTGCTGCGCCCGCGCTTCGACTGGGGCCGCGCGCGCCCGGTCGTGACGCAGGGCAGCACCCACATCCGCTACGTCGGCCCGGGTGCCACGGTGCGGCTGAACAGCGATGCGCCGCTGTCGTACGTGCTGTCGGAAGACTATTTCGTGTTCGACCGGCCGATGAACTTCATCCTGGGCCCGGACGAAACCCTGCTCACCGGCATCGAGGACACGGCGCGCGGGTTCGAGCAGGAAACCATCGCCTACTGGCGCAACTGGTCGCGCGCGCTGTCGCTGCCGCTGGAGTGGCAGGACGCGGTGATCCGCGCCGCCATCACGCTCAAGCTGTCGCTGTTCGAGGACACCGGCGCGATCATCGCGGCCATGACCACCAGCATCCCGGAGGCGCCGCACAGCGGGCGCAACTGGGACTACCGCTACTGCTGGCTGCGCGACGCGTTCTTCGTGGTGCGCGCACTCAACAGCATCTCCGAGGTGGCGACCATGGAGGAGTACCTGCGCTGGCTCACCAACGTGATCGTTCGCTCCGGCGGCGGCCACATCCAGCCGCTGTACGGCATCGGCCAGGAAGAAAAGCTGCCCGAGGCGATCCTGGGCCACCTGCCCGGCTACCGCGGCATGGGGCCGGTGCGCGTGGGCAACCAGGCGCAGGAGCACTTCCAGCACGACGTGTACGGCAACATCGTGCTGGGCGTGGCGCAGGCCTTCCACGACCAGCGCCTGCTGCGCCGCGCCGGCCGCGCCGAATTCGGCTTTCTGGAGGCGGTGGGCGAGCAGGCCTTCCGCGTCTACGACCAGCCCGACGCGGGCATGTGGGAGCTGCGCACGCGCGCGCGCATCCACACCTCGTCCGCGCTCATGAGCTGGGCCGCCTGCGACCGCCTGGCCAAGGTGGCGGCGACGCTGGGCCTGCCCGACCGCATGCACTACTGGCGCGAGCGCGCCGACGTGATCCGCGGGCGCATCCTCACCGAGTCCTGGAGCGAGGAGCGCGGCGCCTTTGCCGAGAGCTTCGGCGGGCGCGACCTGGACGCCAGCGCGCTACTGATGGCCGAGGTCAACATCATCGACCCGCGCGACCCGCGCTTCGTCTCCACCGTGGACGCGCTGGAGCGCTCCCTGTGCGACGGGCCGTACATGCGCCGCTATGAGGCGTCCGACGATTTCGGCAAGCCCGAGACGGCCTTCAACATCTGCACCTTCTGGCGCATCGACGCGCTGGCGCGCATCGGCCGCAAGCAGCAGGCGCGCGAGATCTTCGAGGTGATGCTGGCCAGCCGCAACCGCTTGGGGCTGCTGTCGGAAGACACGCATCCGGTCACCGGCGAGATGTGGGGCAACTTTCCGCAGACCTACTCCATGGTGGGCCTGATCAACGCCGCGGTGCGCCTGTCGGCGCCGTGGGACACGGTGATCTGAACCACGTCATCTGAACGCAACTTAAAAGGACCAATGTCGCGCATCGTCGTCGTTTCCAACCGGGTCGCGGACCCGCGCAAGACCGCGGCGGCGGGCGGCCTTGCCGTGGCGCTGGCCGACGTGCTGAACAGCACCGGCGGGCTGTGGTTCGGCTGGAGCGGCAAGGTGGTGGAAACAGCCGAAGGCGGCAAGGCCGGCGAAGGGACAGTGCACACGCACCAGGCCGGTCCGGTCAAGCTGGTCACGGTGGACCTAAGCCGCGAGGACCACGATTCCTTCTACCTCGGCTACTCCAACGGCGTGCTATGGCCGGTGTTCCACTACCGGCTGGACCTGGCGGATTTCGATGCCGGCTACATCGGCGGCTACCGGCGCGTGAACCAGCTGTTCGCGCGCAAGCTGCAGCCGCTGCTGCAGGACGACGACGTGATCTGGGTTCACGACTACCACCTGATCCCGCTGGCGGCCGAACTGCGCGCGCTGGGCTGCCAACAGCGCATTGGCTTCTTCCTGCACATCCCGCTGCCGCCGCCGCTGATCCTGGCTGCCATCCCGGGCCACGACTGGCTGATGCGCGGGCTGTGCGCCTATGACCTGGTGGGATTCCAGAGCCAGGCGGACCTCGGCCACTTCGGTCACTACATCGAGACCGAGGCGCATGCGCAGCAGGTCGAGGCCGGCCGCTGGCGCGTGTTCGGCCGCGTGGTGCAGGCCGGCGCCTTCCCGATCGGCATCGACGTGGACGAATTCACCGCGCTGGCCGAGGCGCCCGAAGGGCGCGAGATGTTCCACCGCATGCGCAACGAATACTCGCGGCGCAAGCTGCTGGTGGGCGTGGACCGGGTGGACTATTCCAAGGGCCTGCCGCACCGGCTGCGCGCGTTCCGAGAAATGCTGCAGAAGTACCCGGAAACGCGCAAGAGCGCCACCTTGATCCAGATCGCCTCGCCCAGCCGCGAGAACGTGAGCGCCTATACCGACCTGCTGCACGAGATGGAGAGCCTGTGCGGCGCCATCAACGGCAATTACGGCGAGCTGGACTGGATGCCGGTGCGCTACATCCACCGCAACGTGGCGCGCCCGCGCCTGCCCGGCATCTACCGTGCTGCGCGGGTGGCGCTGGTGACGCCGCTGCGCGACGGCATGAACCTGGTGGCCAAGGAATACATCGCCGCGCAGGACCCGGCCGACCCGGGCGTGCTGGTGCTGTCGCGCTTCGCTGGCGCGGCGGAGCAGCTGAAGGAAGCGCTGCTGGTCAACCCCTACGACACCGAAGGCACGGCCGGCGCCATCCACCTGGCGCTGCAGATGCCGCTGGAAGAACGCCAGGCCCGCCACCGCGGACTGATGGAGACCATCCGCCGCTACGACGGGCACTGGTGGTGCGACAGTTTCCTGGACGCGCTGGGCAAGGCCAAGGCGGAGGAGACGGGGACTCCCTGGCTCAGGCTCTGATCAGCGCCCCGGCAGCTTGACGACGCTCTGTTCGATCGCGCCGAACATGCTCTGTCCGTCCTTGCCCTTCATCTCGATCTTGATCGTGTCGCCGAACTTCATGAAGGCGGTGCCGGGCTTGCCGTCCTGGATGGTTTCGATCGCGCGCTTCTCGGCGATGCACGAATAGCCCTTCGTCCACTCCTTCTTGCCGTCCTTTTCGATCGCGCGGTTGCTGATGGTGCCGCTGCCGATGATGGAGCCGGCGCGCACGTTGCGGGTCTTGCAGACGTGGGCGATCAGCTGGCCGAAGTGGAAGGTCATCTCCTGGCCGGCGTCGCACATGCCCACGGTGCGGCCGTTCCACTGGCTTTGCACCGTCAGGTGCAGCTTGCCGCCCTGCCAGGCGTCGCCCAGTTCGTCCAGGGTCACGGCCACCGGGCTGAAGGCGGTGGCGGGCTTGCTCTGGAAGAAGCCGAAGCTCTTGGCCAGTTCGTCGGGAATCAGGTTGCGCAGGCTCCAGTCGTTGGCCAGCATCACCAGGCGGATGCCGTCCAGCGCCTGCTCGGGCGTGGCGGTCATCGGCACGTCGCCGGTCACCACCGCCACCTCGGCCTCGAAGTCGATGCCCCAGTCCTCGGTGACGAAGGGCACTTCGCCGGTCGGGCCGATGAAGTCGTCGCTGCCGCCCTGGTACATGAGCGGCTCGGTGTAGTAGTTGGCCGGCACCTGGGAGTTGCGCGCCAGGCGCACCAGCTCCACGTGGTTGATGTAGGCCGAGCCGTCGGCCCACTGGTAGGCGCGCGGCAGCGGCGCCATGCACTGCTTCGGATCGAACGGAAACGCGTTGCGCGCCTTGCCCTGGTTCAGGGACTCGTACAGGTCCTGCAGCTGCGGCGACAGGAAGCCCCAGTCGTCCAGCACCTGCTGCAGTTTGGCCGCGATGCCGGTCGCATAATGCGCCGTGCCCAGGTCGCGCGAGACCACCACCAGTTGCCCGTCACGCGAGCCGTCCTTGTACGTCGCAAGCTTCATCGTTTGCCCTTGGGTTTTGAATGCGCTAGAGTCAAACCGACTTTTACGCATTGCGAAATGAATTTACCTAAACGTAATTGTAGCCCGCGCATCGCATGACCACAAAGGAACGCGCCGGCATCCAGTCCGTGGAAGTGGGTTTCGGCTTGCTGCAGGCCCTTGGCCAGGCGCCGGGGCCGCTGATGCTGCGCGACCTGGCCAAGGCGGCCGGCATGAGCGCCGCCAAGGCGCACCGCTACCTGGTGAGCTTCCAGCGGCTGGAACTGGTGGTGCAGGACACCGCCTCGGCGCGCTACGACCTCGGCCCCGCCGCGCTCAAGCTGGGGCTGGCCTCGCTGGAGCGGCTGGACGCGGTGAAGCTGGCGCGCGAGCGCTTGGCGCGGCTGATGGCCGACATCGGCCACACGCTGGCGCTGGCCGTCTGGGGCAACCACGGCCCAACCATCGTGCACTGGGAAGAGTCGCCGCAGGCCGTCACCGTCAACCTGCGCCTGGGCGACGTGATGCCGCTGCTGTCGTCGGCCACCGGCCGCTGCTTCGCTGCCTATGCACCGCGCGAGGCGATCGCCGGCATGCTGAAGGAGGAGCTCGCCCGCGCGCAAAAGCAGGGCCGCACCGACGTGCCCGCCAACATGGCCGGCGTGCAGGCCATGCTGGAGGAAGTGCGGGTGCGCGGCGCCGCGCGCGTGATGGACACGCTGCTGCCCGGCATCGTGGGCTTCTGCGCGCCGGTGTTCGACTCCGACGGCCACATCGCGCTGGGCATGGTGGCGCTGGGCCCCACCGGCACGTTCGATCCGAACTGGGGCGGCGCGGTGGAGCAGCCGCTGCGCGCGGTGGCCGCACAGCTGTCCAGCGACCTGGGGCACAAGGGATGACAGCCGCACCGCTGCGCCGGCTGGCCTTGCTGGCCGGCACGGTGCTGGCGGTGCACCTGGCGCTGCTGGGCGCGGCGCCGGTGCAGCAGCTGCTGCATCCGCCGGTGCAGGCGACGCGGACCTTCACGGTGCGGCAGGTGGCCGCGCCAGCGCCTGCCGAAATGCCCGCACCGGTGCCCTCGCCCGCGCCTACGCCACGGCCCGTTGCGGCGACACCGCGGCC
>NZ_JACCWG010000071.1 GCF_013697775.1 Ramlibacter sp.
GGCTTCAGCAGGCCCGCGCGCAGCAGCGCCAGCCACTCGCGCCCGCGCGACACCGGCGGGCCGACCACCAGCTGCGCGATGCGCGGCGCGACCGCGTCGAAGAACAGGCGGCGCGAGGCCGGCGCCAGCGCGTCGAACTCCACCGCGCGGCGGATGTTGTTGCGCAGCACGCGCAGCATCTCCACCGCGTACTTGTAGGGACTGGCCGCTTCGCCCTTGCCCGCCTCGGCGACGTCGAACGCCAGGCGGCCGGCGAAGGCATCGTTGAATGCGGCCGGCGAGCGGAAGCGCTGCGCGGCCGGCGGCATCAGCAGGTCTTCCGGGCGGAACCACTCGCCGTCGGGCAGCGCGCGGCGGCAGAAGGCGGGCACGTCTTTCGGCGCGAGGCCGCGCAGCGACTGCAGGCAGGCATCGGCCGCCTGCGCGCCCTGCGACAGCGCCGTCGCGCGCACCACGTAGGCGGCGCGCAACTCGGCGCACAGCACCGGCATGACGTGCGCGGCCCAGTCGGCGCCTTGCGGATGCGCGGCGCGCAGCCCGGCCAGGAACGCGTCGTGGAAGTACAGCGGCTCGTAGCTGGTGGCGAGGTCCAGCGACACGGCCGGGCGGCACGAGAACGGCGTGCCGGTGCGCGAGTAGACGAACATCACCGGCTCGTCGCCGCTGGCGTCGTAGCGCAGCGTGCCGTCGGCCTGTTCGGTGAAGCGGCCGCCGCGGCCTTCGGTCAGCGCGGCCACCGCGTCCACCGCCACCAGGCCGGTGCCGACGATGCCCACGCAGGTGCGCGGCGCGATGCGGCGCTGCAACTCGGCGACCGGATAGGGATCGAGCAGGCCGGCCGTGGTGGCGGGCGGCGCGGCTTCCTCGCCGTCCGACCCGCGCGGCACGCCGTGGCCCACGCAGAGGAAGGCGTGGTCGCAGGCGAGCGGCTGGCCGCCCTGCAGCGCGATGCGCGCCCGCTGCCCGCTGTCCAGCGAGATGCCGCTGGCCGTGTCGCGCACCAGCGCCAGCGCCAGGTTGGGCGGCAGGTTGGCGCGCAGCACGCCGAACACGTCGCGCAGGTAGCTGCCGAACAGCGCGCGCGGCAGGAAGCCGTGCGCGTCCGCCTGCAGGCCGCGCCGCTCGCGCACCCACTGCAGGAACGGCATCGCGCCCGGCAGCGGCTCCTCGCCGAAATGGCGGGCGCTGTAGCTGTCGATCTGGCCCGACACGGTGTTGAGCAGCAGGAAGCGTTCCTGCTCCGGCTTGTGCAGCCCGGGGCCCGGATCGTTGGCATCGATCACCGTGACGGCAAAGCGCTGCTCTGGCTGCCGGCGCGCGGTCATGACCAGCCGGTCGAGCACGGCCAGGCCCCAGGGGCCGGCGCCGACGATGGCAATGGAGATCGGCGCGTCCATCAGGTGCCTTGCGCGGACAGCGCGAGCCCGGCGTAGGCGGCGGCGCGCCGCACCGCTTCCAGTTCACGCATGCGCGCGGCCCAATCGAGCACGTGGGAGAAGCCGCCCATGGCCTCCAGCTGCGCGCCGCGCATGTGCACCACCGGATAGTGCGCGATGTCGGCGATGGTCATGCGCGGCCCGCACACCCAGGGCTGCGTCTTCAGCCCCTCGAACGACGCGGCCAGCATGCGCAGGAAGCGTTCGCGCAGGAACTGCACGCTGTCGGGGCTGAAGGCCAGGTAGCGCATCAGCGAATTCTGCATCGCGAGGTCGCTCATGGCGGCGTACACCGACGACTGCACCCGCACGCGCTCGATGGGGTCGTCCGGGTACAGGTCCGGGCGCGCCGGCAGCAGCAGGTGGTCGGCGATGGCGGCGGACTGCGTCAGCACCAGCTCCTCGCCGCTGGGCAGCCGCTCCAGGTAGGCCGGCACCGTGCCGCTGGCATTGAGCTCCAGGAATGCCGGCGTGCGGTGGTCGCCGGCGGCCACGTCCAGGCGGATCTTCTCCACCGGCAAGCCGGCCAGTTCCGCCGCGATGGCGGCGCGCAAGCTGTTGCCCGAGGGCGCGTAGTAGAGCGTGCGTGCGCGCATTTCAGATTCCTTTCGCGGCAACGGGCTGCAACGCCGGCCTGGCCGGTCGGGTGACCAGCGCCACGCCGGCCAGGATCAGCGCCGTGCCGGCCACCATGTTCCAGCCGAGCGGCTCGCCCAGGAACACCACGCCCAGGAACACGCTGAAGATGGCGCGCAGGTAGGCGTTGGTGGTGGTGGCGAGCGAGCCGAGCGTCTTGATCAGCCGGAAGAAGATGGTGCTGGCCAGCGCGGTGGACAGCAGCGCCAGCGCCGCCACGGCCAGCGTGGAATCGGTGCTGGGCGTGAGCGTCCACGGCCTGTCGTGATACAGGCTGAGCGGCACCATCAGCAGGCTGCCGCACAGCAGCGAGGTCGATGCGGTGACGATGGCTGGCTGGTCGTCGAAGCGGTGGCCGAACAGCGCGCCGCAGGTGTAAGAGACGCTCGCGCCCACGACCGCCAGCACCGCCAGCACGTTGACCTCGCCCCCAGCGCCGGCGATGCTGCCCAGGCCGGCCATCGCGGCCACGCCGGCCAGACCCAGCACCACGCCCAGGAACTTGCGGAACACGAACGGCGCGGCGCCCAACGCGAACACGGAAATCAGGAATACGAACATCGGCACGGTGGAGTTCATCACGCCGGCCAGCCCACTGGGCAGGTGGATCTCGCCCCAGCTGATGAGCGTGAACGGCAGCGCGCTTTGCAGCACGCCCTGCAGGAACAGCTCGGCCCAGCGCCGGCGGGACGTCGGAAACTGCACGCCTTGCGCGAAGGCGATGGCGGCCAGCAGCAGCCCGCCGAACAGGATGCGGATGGCGACCAGCGTGGCCGGCGGATAGCCCGCCACCGCCACCTTGATCAGCGTGAACGAGCCGCCCCACAGCAGCGACAGCAGCACCAGCAGGGCGTATTCGCGCATCGGCGGCGCGCGTTTTTCAGACATGGCTCAGTTCCTCGAGTTGTCGGCAGAACGCCGCGAAGGCGGCTTCCACGTCGGCGCGCGCCCAGACGCCGGCGCGGTACTGGATTTCCACCTGCGTGGCATTCGTGAAGTCGCGCACCAGGAACAGCACGTCGTACTTCAGCTTGTAGCCGCGATCGGCATGGCGCTGCGCCAGCTGCGCGGCACTGTCCTGCGGCATGAAGTTCAGCGAGAAGCCGGTCAGCGGATTGCGGTCGGGATCGAACGGGATGCCCAGGTCGTCGAGCACCTCGTCGAACTGCCAGGCCTGGTGCGACGCCGCCGCGGCGATCTGCTCCTTCACGGCGGCGAGCAGTTGCGCCGCGCTGAGCGACGGCAGCTCGCGCAGGCGCATCGGCACCAGGTTGATGAAGTCGCCGATCACGGGCGCGACCTGCGGATGCGCACGGCCGGCCAGCGGCGTGACGATGGCGACGTCGTCCTGCCCGGTGAGCTGGGCCACGAGACGGAAGTAGGCCGACACGAACAATGCGTAGGGCGTGCACTTGAACCGCCGCGCGCTGGCGCGCACCGCGTTGCGCACGATGTCGGGCAGCACCGCTTCCAGCGCGTGGCAGCGCTGCGGGTCCTCGCAGGCCACGTGCTGCGGCAGGTAGCGGTGCGCATAGGGCGGCGTGAGCAGGTCGCGGAAGTAGTCGCGCGACGCATGCAGGCTGTCCGCCGGCCGCTGCGCCCAGGCCGCGATGTCGCGCAACGGCGTGGGCACCGCGCCGGGCGGCTCGCCGCGCAGCCGGGCGCCCAGCTCCGCCGCCAGGATGCCCTGGCTGGTGCCGTCGCTTACCAGGTGGTGCACGTTCCACAGCAGCTTGCGCTTGTCGCCGGGCAGCGCCAGCACGCTGGCGCGAAACAGCGGGCCTTCGCGGAACACCGGGATCTCGGTTTGTGCTTCGGCGATGCGCAGCGCCTCGACGCGCGCGGCGAGCTCCGCTTGCGGCACGTCGCGCAGGTCCAGCATCGGCACGGGGAAATCGGGCGCGGGGTCGATGGACTGCAGCACGCCGCCGTGGTCGTCCGGGTGGAAGCGCAGGCGCAGGCTCTGGTGGCGCAGGCCGATCTCGGTGAGCGCGCGCCGCACGTCGTAGCTGCCGGTGCCGTCCGGCAGGTCGAACACCGCGACCATGTTGCACCAGTTGCGGTTGCCGCCGGCGCAGAAGGTGCGCAAGTAGCGCTTTTGCTGCGGCGTGAGCGGGAACACGAGGGTGCGCGGCGCCTCGGGAATCGGCGCGGGCGCCGCCGCATCGGCCGAACGCAGGTGCGCGGCGATGTCGCGCGCGCTCGGCGCCGAGAGCAGTGCGGCGGGCGCGAGGTGCAGGCCGGCGCCGTCCTTCAGTGCGACCGACAGCCGGCCCGCGATGAGCGAGTCGCCGCCCAGCGCGAAGAAGTCGTCGGTGGCGCCGACCGCCTCGCGGCCGAGCGCCTTGGCCATGGCGTCCACGATGGCCTGCTCCAGCGCGTCGGTGGGTGCGTCGCCGCCGCTTTCGTCCAGCGCAGGCGGCGGCAGGCGCGCGCGATCGAGCTTGCCGTTGGGCGTGGTGGGCAGCGCATCGAGCGCGATGAAGTGGCTGGGCACGGCCGCGGCCGGCAGGCGTTCGGCCATGAAAGGGCGCAGGCTCCTGCGCACGGCGCCAGCATCGCCGCGCGTGGTGAAGTAGCCCACGAGATACGGGCTGCCGTCGGAATGGGCGAGGCAGACCACGGCCGCATGCTCCACCGCCGGATGGCTTTGCAGCACCGCCGCCACGCCGACCGGCTCGATGCGCACGCCCAGGATCTTGATCTGGTCGTCCTTGCGCCCGCGCAGGTGCAGCTGGCCCGCGTCGTCGAGGAAACCGAGGTCGCCGGTGAGATAGCTCGGCGTGCCGCCGATCTCGGTGAAGTTGGCGGCGCTCGGCTCGTTCGGGTCGAGATAACCGAGCGAGCGGTGCGCGGTCTGGATCGCGACCTCGCCCAGCTGGTTCGCGCCGAGCGGGTTGCACTGTGCGTCGACGACCAGCACCTGGGTTTGCGGCAGCGGCCGGCCGCAGCACTGGATGCCGTCGGGCGCGGGCACGGGCACCTGTGCCCAGAATTTCGCCAGCGTGGTTTCCGTCGGGCCGTAGAGGTTGTGAACGGCGGTGTTCGGGAACGCCTCGCGCCAGCGCGCCACCAGCGTGCCCGACAGGGGCTCGCCCGCGAACAGCGTGTGGCGCAGGTGCGTGTTGGGCACCTGCGCGGCCGGCGCGGCCAGCCAGGCCTGCGCCAGCGAAGGCACGACGTGCGACACCGTGACCTGCGCCTCGGCCAGCCACTGCGGCACCTCGTGCGCGCCCAGTCCGTTGCGGGGGATGCAGCCGGTGACGCCGGCCACGATGGGCAGCAGCAGGTCGCGCAGCACCACGTCGAACGACAGGCGCGTGAGCAGGCTCACGCGGTCGCCCGGGACCAGCGCCAGCGTGCGCGCTTCCCACTGCAGGAAATGCGCGAGCCCGCCGCGCCGCCCGAGCACGCCCTTGGGCCGGCCGGTGGTGCCGGAGGTGAAGAACACGTAGCAGCCGGCATCGCTGGAGATCTCCGGCAGGCCGGCGCCGGTGAGCGCCAGTGTGCCGGCGGGCGGCGGGCCGGCCGTGGCGCGGCGCGCGCCGG
>NZ_JACCWG010000079.1 GCF_013697775.1 Ramlibacter sp.
GCCTCGGTCCACAGGCCGAGGCGGCGACGGCGCGGCACGGCGGCGTCGAGCAGCAGTTCCACCAGCGACTGGCGCAGGCGCGTGCGCGCCATGTCGTGCACGCGCTGCGGCAGGCCCGGTTGCCGCGCAATCCAGCTGCACAGCGCGTCCAGCACGCGCAGGTAAATCGCATGTTCCGTGCGGCGGTCTGCCCCGGCCCAGGAATGGCGCGCATGGGCACGCACCAGGGAGACCGGCACGCGGTCCTGCGCGACGCCGACCGTGCCGGCGGCGGCCAGCCGCAGCCACAGCGCGACGTCCTCGCCCAGCGCCAGGCGCGGGTCGAAGCCGCCGAACCGCGGCCATGCGCAGCGGCGCAGCGTGATGACCGAGGTGTGCCAGTAGATGGTGGAGAACAGCATCGCATCCAGCCAGCCGGCATCGGCTTGAGGCACCGGCGCCAGATGGGTCACCAGCTCGCGCCGCGCGCCGTCGATGTCGGCACGTTCGAACGGCTCGATGCAGGCGTCGTGCGCCGGATGCCGATCCAGCCATGCCGGGGCATGGGCGAAGCGCCCGGGATGGTAGAGGTCGTCGGAGTCCAGGAAGGCCAGATAGATCCCGCGCGCCTGCGACGCGCCCAAATTGCGGCTGCGCGAAATGCCGAGGTTGGCACGGCCCGAGTGCGCCACGACGCGCACGCGGCGCGGCTCGCATTCGGCATAGCGCGCCAGGATGTCCGCTGTGCCGTCGGTGCTGCCGTCGTCCACGATCACCAGCTCCAGGTCCGGCGCGCCCGTGGCCAGCACGGAGTCGATCGCCTCGGCCACGCACCAGGCGCGGTTGAAGACGGGCATGACGACGCTGACGCGCGGTGCGGTCAAGGCGCGGACCGGTGGAAAAAGATGTTGCCCCAATAGCCGGGCTCGACGGCCGCGCGTGCGCCGTCCGGAGCCAACCTGTAGCTGGCGTAGCCCATGGCTTCGAAGGTGCGCGCCGCCGCGCTGTCCGGCGATGTTTCCACCATCACCAGCCGCGGGCGAAAGCGCCGCAGCGCCGCGTCGGCGCCGCGCACCACGGCATCCTCGGCATGCTCCACGTCGATCTTCATGACGTCGATGCGGGCAATGGCGCCTTCCTGCACCAGCGCGTCGATGGAGCGCGACGGCACCGTCATGCGCAGCTGCTCGGTGAGATAGCCGTTGTCGCGCGCCATCTGGTGCAGCACGGTGGAACCCAGGCCGCTCAGGTTGCCGGTGGGCAGGTAGAAGGTCAGCGCGTCCTGCGTCCCGTCGGCGATTGCGTAGGGCAGCAGCCGCGCGGCAATGCCTGGATTGAGCTGCGCCGTGCGGCGCACGCGCCGCTGCAGCTTCGGATTGGGTTCGCAGAAGTAAGCCACCGCGTCCGCGCCCGCGGCCTGCGCCAGCGCGAAGCCCCAGAAGCCGTGGTTGGCGCCGACGTCCAGGATGTGGTCGCCCGGGCGCACGGCGGCGCGGCAGTGGTCGATGTCCAGCTGCTCGTAGACCGGCGCCTTGCCTTCCAGGTGCGGCCACAGCATGTGGTCCTTGATGTCGCAGGCCACGGTGAGGCCCAGCCCGGCGAGGTACAGCTCGGCTTCGGCCGATTCGGCCTGGTCGTAGTAGTGCTGCAGGTAGGCCTGCAGCCTGCGCAGCGGCTCCGGCGGGCGCGGCTGGAACACCGGCAGCAGGCGGCGGTACAGGCCGGCGGCGTGCAGGCAGGCGCCGGCGGCGACACGGGCGCGGTACTTGATGCGTTCGATGGCGGGTGCGCTCATGTGCTGCCTTCTGGCGCCGGGTCGCAGCGCCAGGCCTGTTCCAGCATCACGCGGCAGCCGTTCTTCAGCGAGCCGGTGCCGTAGAAGTCGCCGTCTTCCACGTTGATCTCGTGCGCCGCGACGATGAAGTCGGCTACCGTGCCGCGCGCGGCGCAGTAGATGTTGCCGCTGTAGCGCCCGCCCCGGATCGGGAAGCGCGGGAGCGCGCAGCGGAACACGCCGCGGCCGGCCGCCACGCGCGCGAAGTCGCGGCCGGTGTCGGCGGTGTTGCAGTTGGTGACCGGCTCGCCGTTGCCGTCGCGGATGTCGAAGGCAACGAACACGTCCTCCAGGTCGGTGAACGCCTCGTAGGCCAGGCACAGCGTGCCGGTCTTGCCCAGCACCAGCGAGGGCATGCGCTCGCCTGCCGCGTTCTCGATCCAGGAGCCGGTGAAGCGCAGCCGGCCGTCACCGCTGCGGTCGGTGCGCGCATCCAGCGGCTGGCCGAGCGTGTCGGTGGTGTCGCCCAGGTGCGCGTCCACGATGCGGTCCACCGCGCCGTCGAGCGCCACGCGGCCGTTCTTCAGGTAGAGCGCGCGGGTGCACAGCGCCTGCACGGCGGCCATGTTGTGGCTGACGAACAGCACGGTGCGCCCGGCCCGCGCCACGTCGCGCATCTTGCCCAGGCAGCGCTTCTGGAAGGCGGCGTCGCCCACCGCCAGCACCTCGTCGATGACCAGGATGTCCGGGTCCAGGTGCGCCGCCACCGAGAACGCCAGGCGCACGTACATGCCGCTGGAGTAATGCTTGACGGCGGTGTCGACGAAGCGCTCGATTTCCGCGAAGGCGACGATGGCGTCGAACTGGCGGGCGATTTCCGCGCGCGTCATGCCCAGGATGGCGCCGTTCAGGAAGATGTTCTCGCGCCCTGTCAGCTCCGGGTGGAAGCCGGTACCGACCTCCAGCAGGCTGGACATGCGCCCGCGCAGCACGGCGCGGCCTTCGGTCGGCGCGGTGATGCGGCTGAGGATCTTCAAGAGCGTGCTCTTGCCCGCGCCGTTGCGCCCGACGATGCCCACCACCTCGCCCTGGCCGACCTCGAAGCTCACCCCGCGCAGCGCCCAGAAGGTGTCGGCCGCCTCGCGCGTGCCGGCCAGCTCACGCAGCCGCGCCAGCGGCCGCGTGAGCAGCCCGCCCAGCGCCTCGTAGAAGGTGGCGGGCGCCTGCTCGCGCCTGCCCACGGCATAGCGCTTGGACAGGTCCTGCACCTGGATGGCGGTGGCGGCGTTCATGTCAGATCACGTCGGCGAAGCGCCGCTCCGCCCGTTCGAAATACAGCACGCCCGCGACCAGCATGGCCAGCGAGACCGCCACCGACAGCGCGATGGAGGGAATGTCGAACGGCCGGCCCAGGAACGCCGAGCGAAACGCCTCCACCAGCCCGGTCATGGGGTTCAGCGCCATCAGCCAGCGCCACTTCTCGGGCACCAGGCTGAGCGGGAACACGATGGGCGTGGCGTACATCCAGATCTGCACCAGGAATGGCGTGATGTGCGTGAAGTCGCGGTAGCTGACGGTCAGCGCCGACAGCAGCGTGCCCACGCCCAGCGCGGCCACGGCAACCGCCAGCACGATCAGCGGGGCGGCCAGCAGCTGCGAGGACCACGCCACGCCGTACAGCGCCATCAGCACCAGCAGGATGGCCAGCGACACCAGCAGGTCCACCAGCGCCGCGCCGATGGAGGCGAGCGGGATGATGAGCCGCGGAAAGTACACCTTGCTGATCAGGTGCGAGGAGCCCACCAGCGACTGTGCCGAGGCGCTCACCGTGCTGGCGAAGAAGGTCCAGGGCAGCAGCGCCGTGAACACGAACACCGGGTAGGGCAGGCCGTCCGACGGCATCTTGGCCAGGAAGCCGAAGATCACGCTGAACACCGCCATGGCGCTCAGCGGCCGGATCACGGCCCAGGCCGCGCCCAGCACGCTCTGCTTGTAGCGCACCTTCACGTCGCGCGTGCCCAGCACCCACAGCAGCTCGCGGTAGGCCCACAGCGCGCGCCAGTCCAGCAGGCGCCACGCGCCGGGCGGCTCGATCACGGTTTCCGCTGTCATCCGTCGATGCGGCGGAACACGGTGGTTTCGCTCTTGTGGCCCATCATCGGCGCATAGCCCGGGTAGGCGCGGCGCTCCCAGTGCGGCGGGATGCCTTCGATGGGTTCGGCGCGGAACCAGTGCCAGTCGGTGTTGTCCACCACCAGCAGGCCGCCCGGCTTGATGTGGCGCACCGCGGCGGCTGCGCACTCGCGGCGGAACGCGCCGTCGACGATGACCATGTCGAAGTGGTCGTCCGGCCAGCCGTCGATGGTGCCCACGTACGAGGGCTTGTCGGTGGCGTGGACCAGGTGGGTGTTGGCGATGCGCAGCGCTTTCAGCTTGGCGTTGAGCATCTCCATCCAGCCGGCGTTGTCCTCCACCGAGAACACGGAGGCGGTGCGGCGCGCCCAGAACACGGTGGAGTTGCCGGCGCCGAACTCGAACACGCGCGCGTCCAGGGGCAGCGCGGCGCAGATGGCGCGCGTGGCGTCGAAGGTCAGCCAGGGCACCGGGTGGCTGAGGGGCCGCCCGCGCAGCAGCATGGTGCGCAGCCACAGCAGCAGATCGCCGGGGTGGCCGGAGGTGAGCAGCGACCACGCGAGCGACGCCCCGCGCGCGGCCAGCGCCAGCGGGTCGCGCCGCAGCGGCACCTTGGAGTCGGCCAGCGGATTGAACCTGGCGCGGTCCTCGTACGGGGCGGGGCCGGAAGTGGCCATCGGCTGGCTGTCGGCGGGAACGGAATGCATGGGTGTGTCCTTCAGGCTGAAGCGGCAACCGGGACTGCACTGCGCGCGCCCAGGATGTCCTCGTAGATGTCCAGCATCGACTGCGCGTGCCGGTGCCATGGAAAACGGGCCGCCTGCGCATGCCCGCGGCCGATGAGCGTGGCGCGCGTGGCGGCATCGTCCAGGCAGCGGCGCACCGCCTGCGCGAGGGCTGCCGCGTCGGTCGGCGCCGCCATCAGCGCGGCGTCGCCCGCCACCTCGGGCAGCGAGCCGGCATTGGAGCACACCACCGGCACGCCGCAGGCCATGGCCTCCAGCACCGGCCAGCCGAAGCCCTCGTAGAGCGAGGGGAACAGCAGGCAGTCGACCGCGTTGTAGAGCGCCGGCACGTCGGCGCCGGGCAGGTGCTCCAGCGCGATGACGTGCGCGGCCAGACCCGAGGCCGCGAGCCGCTGCCGCCAGTCGGCGCCGCGCGGGCCCAGGCGCACCAGCGTCACCGGTGCGGCGCCGGGCGTGGGGTCCGCATGCAGCGCGCGCAGCACCTCCAGGCAGGTGGCGTGGTTCTTGTAGAAGGCGTCGCCCGAGATCAGCACCAGCCGGCCGCCCTGCGGCAGCCCGAAGCGGTCGCGCAGCGCGCTGCGTCCGCGTGGGTCCGCCGGGCAAAAGCGCGGCGACAGGCCCAGCGGCACGACGCGGATGCGCGCGGCATCCAGGCCGCAGTGCGCGACCAGGTCGTCGGCCGTGTTGCGGCTGATCGCCACCAGCGTGTGGGCGCGCCGCAATGCCGCCAGCGATAGTTTGTTGAGCAGCGGATAGCTGCCGCGCGTGGTGCCGGCCAGCTTGCCGGCCCAGCGCAGCGCCGGAATGATGTCGTGCACCGTGACCACGGTGCGGCGCGGGTCCAGGGTCCACAGCAGATGGCCGTAGCCGTGGTCGATCACGTGGTTCAGCTGGCCCTGCTGTTGCGCCGCGGCGCGCGGATAGCGCACGTAGCGCGACCAGCGCATCTCGAAGGCGCCGGGCGTGCCGCGCCAGGGCAGGCGTGCGGCGCGCGGCACGACCTGCCGCAGCACGGGCGGGCGCGGCAGCTGCGCCAGCGCATCGGCCAGCGCATCGGCATAGATCTCCATGCTGGTGCGCCGGTCCTCCACGAAGTCGCGAAACAGCGTGACCTGCGGCGGCGCGCCGGGCGCCTGCGGGGAGAGCGGCCTCATGTCGTGTCGCCATCAGGCCGCGCGCAGCAGCCCGTCGAAGTAGTCGATGGTCTTGCGCAGGCCTTCTTCCAGCTGCACCTTGGGCTCCCAGCCGAGCCGCTCGCGCGCCAGGCGGATGTCGGGCTGGCGCTGCGTCGGGTCGTCGCTGGGCAACGGCTTGTGCACCAGCGGCGAGCGCGAGCCGGTCAGCGCGATCACCTTGTCGGCCAGCTGCCGGATGGTGAATTCGTTGGGGTTGCCCAGGTTCATCGGGCCGGGAAAGTCGGCCGGCTGCTCCATCAGGCGCAGGAAGCCCTCGACCAGGTCGTCGACGAAGCAGAACGAGCGCGTCTGCTGGCCTTCGCCGTAGATGGTGATGGGTTCGTTCTTCAGCGCCTGCACGATGAAGTTGGACACCACCCGGCCGTCGTTGGGGTGCATGCGCGGGCCGTAGGTGTTGAAGATGCGCGCCACCTTGATGTCCAGGCCGTGCTGGCGGTGGTAGTCGAAGAACAGCGTCTCGGCGCAGCGCTTGCCCTCGTCGTAGCACGAGCGGATGCCGATCGGGTTGACGTTGCCCCAGTAGCCCTCGGGCTGCGGATGCACGGAAGGGTCGCCGTAGACCTCGCTGGTGGAGGCCTGGAAGATGCGCGCGCCCAGCCGCTTGGCCAGGCCCAGCATGTTGATGGCGCCGTGCACGCTGGTCTTGGTGGTCTGCACCGGGTCGTGCTGGTAGTGCACCGGGCTGGCCGGGCAGGCCAGGTTGTAGATGCGGTCGACTTCCATGTAGAGCGGGAAGGTCACGTCGTGGCGCACGAACTCGAAGTTCGGGTTGCCGTGCAGGTGCGCGATGTTGCGCTTGCTGCCGGTGAACAGGTTGTCCGCGCACACCACCTCGTGGCCCTGGGCCAGCAGGCGGTCGATCAGGTGCGAGCCCAGGAAGCCGGCGCCGCCGGTGACGAGGACGCGTTGTTGGGGGTTGTACTGGCGCATTGCGGTTTGCCCTTCAGCGGCCGATGGCGTGGTATTCGAAGCCCTGCTCGCGGATGGCGGGCTCGTACAGGTTGCGTCCGTCGAAGATCACCGGCGTCTTCAGCGCCGCCTTCAGCGCCGCGAAATTGGGGCTCTTGAAGGCCTTCCATTCGGTGACGATGACCAGCGCGTCGGCGCCTTCGGCGGCGTCCAGCGGCGTGTCGGTGTAGCGGATGCGGTCCAGCAGCGCCGGCCGGTCGGCCATGTCCTGCGCCAGCGCTTCACGCGCCTGCGCCATCGCCACCGGGTCGTGCAAGGTGAGGCGGGCGCCGCGCTCCAGCAGCGCGCGCACCACCACCCGGCTGGGCGCCTGGCGCATGTCGTCGGTGTTGGGCTTGAAGGCCAGGCCCCAGATCCCGAAGCTGCGGCCGTGCAGGTCTTCGCCGAAGCGCTGCGCGATCTTGCCCACCAGCACGCCCTTCTGGTCCTCGTTGACCGCCTCCACAGCCTCCAGCACGCGCAGCCGCTGGCCGTGGGCGGCGGCGGTGCGCGTGAGCGCCTGCACGTCCTTGGGAAAGCAGCTGCCGCCGTAGCCGGTGCCGGCGTACAGGAAGCTGTAGCCGATGCGCGGGTCCGACCCCATGCCCCTGCGCACCTGCTCGATGTCCACGCCCACGCGGTCGGCCAGGTTGGCCAGGTCGTTCATGAAGCTGATGCGCGTGGCCAGCATGGCGTTGGCCGCGTACTTGGTGAATTCCGCCGCCTTCACGTCCATGTACAGCGTGCGCTCGTGGTTGCGGTTGAAGGGCGCGTACAGGTCGTGCAGCAGCTCCTTGGCGCGCGGCTCCAGCGGGCCGGCCTCGGTGCCGACCACGATGCGGTCGGGCCGCATGAAGTCCTCGATGGCCGCGCCTTCCTTCAGGAATTCCGGGTTCGACGCCACCGAGAATGCGTGCGCTTCGCCGGATGCACCGCGCTCCTGCAGCACGCCTTGCATCGCCTCGCGCACGCGCTGCGCCGTGCCCACCGGCACGGTGGACTTGGTCACCACCAGCTTGAAGCCGTCCATGTGCCGCGCGACGGCGCGCGCCGCGCCCAGCACGTGGCGCAGGTCGGCGCTGCCGTCTTCGTCGGGCGGCGTGCCGACGGCGATCAGCTGCACCTGGGCATGTGCCACCGATTGCGCGATGTCGGTGGTGAAGCGCAGCCGCCCCGCGCGGCGGTTGCGTTCGATCAGCTCGGCCAGGCCGGGTTCGTAGATCGGGACTTCGCCGGCTTCCAGCATGGCGATCTTGGCGGGATCGAGGTCCAGGCAGAGCACGTCGTTGCCCACGTCGGCCAGGCAGGTGCCGCTGACGAGGCCGACGTAGCCGGTGCCGATGACGGTGATGTTCATGGTGTTGTTCTTGTGGAAGCGAGGTGCGCTGTTGTACCCGCTGCGCGCATCAGGCCGGCTGGGCCTCGCATTGCCGCAGGAAATCGGCGTAGGCCAGCGCCAGGCCGCGTTCCAGGCCGACGGTCGGCTTCCAGCCCAGGCCTTGCAGCCGCTCGCTGCTGATCAGTTTGCGCGGTGATCCGTCGGGCCGCGTCTTGTCGAAGCGGATCTCGCCCTGGTAGCCGACCACGCGCGCCACGGTGCGGGCCAGCTCCGCGATGCTCACGTCGCTGCCGTAGCCGACGTTCAGCAGCGCCTGCATCGGCTCGGTGTTGGCGGCCCAGGCGGCGGGGTCCATGCCCATCACGTGCAGGCAGGCCGCGGCCATGTCGTCCACGTAGAGGAATTCGCGCCGCGGCGTGCCGGTGCCCCAGACCGCGACTTCGGGCGTGCCGGCCGCCTTGGCTTCGTGGAAGCGCCGCAGCATCGCCGGCACCACGTGGCTGTTCTCGGGGTGGTAGTTGTCGCCCGGGCCGTACAGGTTGGTCGGCATGACGCTGCGGTAGTCGGTGCCGTACTGCCGGTTGTAGCTCTCGCACATCTTGATGCCGGCGATCTTGGCGATGGCGTAGGGCTCGTTGGTGGGCTCCAGCGGGCCGGTCAGCAGCGCCTCTTCGCCCATCGGCTGCGGCGCCAGCTTCGGGTAGATGCAGCTGGAGCCGAGGAACAGCAGCTTGCGCGTGCCGTGGCGCCAGGCGGCGTGGATCACGTTGGCCTGCACCATCAGGTTGTTGTAGATGAACTCCGCCGGATAGGTGTTGTTGGCGTGGATGCCGCCCACGCGCGCGGCCGCCATGTACACCGCGTCGGGCCGCTCGGCGGCGAAGAAGGCGTCCACCGCGGGCTGCTCGGTCAGGTCCAGCGCGTCGTGCGTGCGCGTGACGATGTGCGTGCTGCCGCCGGCGCGCAGGGCGCGCACGATGGCGCTGCCCACCATGCCGCGGTGGCCGGCCACATAGATCTTCGGTTGTGCATTCATGAGCGGGCGATCCGGCGGTAGAGGAGGTGGTAGGCCAGCACGCAGCCTGCGGCGCAGGCCACCAGCACCGGGGTGCTGCCGGAAAACGCGATGCCGAACAGGGCGGGAATGGCGGCGCAGGCCCACATCACCACCGAGACGGCGGAGTTCTGCAGGGTGGGATGGAGTGCCGGCAGGCGACGCTGGACGATCTGGGTGGCCACCAGGCTGTGCAGGTGGCGGCGGTCGGGGTGGGCAGCCGGCTGGTGCGAGCGGTTGCGCCGCGCCACGCTGTAGCCCACCTCGATGATCGGGTAGGCGCACACCAGCAGGCTGGCCCAGGGCGAGACGGAGGCGTTGCGCATCGGCAGCAGCACCGCCAGCCAGGCCAGCGCGAAGCCGGCGAAATAGGCGCCGCCGTCGCCCAGGAACAGCTTGCCCCAGGGGAAGTTGACCAGCCAGAAGCCCGCCACCGCGGCGGCCAGGATGACGGCCGTGGCGGCCAGCGGCAGGTCGCCGCAGCCGGCCGCGATGGCGGCGATGGCGGCCAGCGCGATCACCGTGGTGCCGCTGGCCAGGCCGTTGAAGCCGTCGATGATGTTGATGGAATTGGCGACGCCGCCCACGGCCACCGCGGTGAGCAGCAGCGCTGCCGGCGCATGGGCCAGAGCCGCGTCCAGCAGCGGCACGTCCAGCCGCGACAGCATCACGCCGCTCAGCACGCAGGCCAGCGCGCCGCTGGCCATGGTGGCGATCAGCCGGGTGCGGATGCCGACGCGCTTGGTCACGTCTTCCAGCAGGCCGACCAGCAGGCAGGGCACGCCGGCCAGCAGGATGGTGCCCAGGATGCGCCGGGTGTCGGCGTGCGCGACCAGCATCCAGGCGACCAGCAGCGCGAGGTAGATGCCGACGCCGCCCACGCGCGGGGTCGGCTGCAGGTGGAAGGTCTGCACGGCGCCGGGCGTGTCCATGGTGTAGCGCCCGTGGCGGCCGGCAGTGAGCACCAGCACCATGGCCAGCGCGAAGGAGGCCAGGGCACTGGTGGCGACGGAGTAGGCGACGGATTCCACGTTGTCTTGTTCAGTCAGCAGGCCGGCCGCAGACGTGGGAACGCAACAGGCTGTCGCTGGCCCGACGCATCGGGCTGCAAAGGCAGCGCTTCCTGGCATTCCCACAATGACATCGCGTTCCCATCCGTATTCGCAACACTTTATTACATGTACTGTTGACTTGAATACGGCAATTTCGTAGTGCAGCACAAATTTGATGCAAGCTCGTGCGTAATTAACGCTCAGCCGGGGCGCCATTGTTACCGTCGTGCTGGTGTTCCCGCCGCTTATGATGGGCTGGAGATGGCGCCGGAACAACACTCCTCGTGGGCGAAGCTGCTGGCGCTGGCCCTGCTGCTGGCGGCCATCGGCAACGGAGCGGGCGCCTACCTCAAGCGAATCGGCGTGCTCGACCGTGAAGCATACAAGGCCTTCTGGGCCGTCCGCTGCGCCATTCCCGACAGGGCCGAACAGCGGCCCTGCCTGGTCTACACCACCCCAGCCGAGATTGCCGCGCGCGCGGCCCAGCCGCCGATGGACGCGGCCGATGCCGCCTACCGCCACGTGTACCGGCCCGGCCCGGTGGAGCGCGTGCTGAAGCTCGCCAAGGACGCGTTCTGGCTGCTGCTGCTGGCCACGGCCGCCTGGACCTTCGCTGCCGCGCGCGGTGGCCCGCCAGGCCCGCGCCGTGCTGCACCGCTGCTGCTGTTCGCGCTCGACGCCCTGGCGGCCCTGCTGGTGTCGTTGCCCGTCAACGGCGTGCTGGTCGCCCTGGCGGGCGCGCGGGGCATGCTGTTCCTGCCGCTGGCACTGGCCGGGCGCGGGCTGGTCCATCACATCGGCGTGTTCGCGCTCGGCGCGTCGGCGCTGCTCGTCGTGCAGGCGGCGCTGGTGCCGTTCGAGCTGTGGCGCGGCCTGCACATCTTCCACGAATGGTCGCCCTGGGACCTGGCGCGCCGCGCGGCCGGCACGCTGGTGCAGCCCAACAGCCTGGGCGTGTTCACCGTCTGCGCCCTGGCGTTCCACTTCTGCTTCGCGCCGCGCCGCGCCGGCTTCGCCTGGCTGCTGGCGCTGGGCGGCGTGCTGGTGGTGGCGAGCGCGTCCGGCACAGGCATGGTGTGCGCCGCGCTGGGCGGGGCGGCGCTGCTG
>NZ_JACCWG010000098.1 GCF_013697775.1 Ramlibacter sp.
GCGCCGAGCCGCTCTGCAGCCCTTCGTTGACCACTACAACTGGCTTCGGCCACACTCCGCTCTGAACCACCAGCCGCCCATGAGCCGCATTCCGGCTATGAACAACCTAGTGAAACTCGACAGCTAGCGGCGGGCGGCCCTGCAGCCGTCAATGCGGCGGCCAACGCCGCCGTTACCAGCATGGCGGCGGCCGGCGCGGAGCTGGCCGGCCTGGTCAAGACCCAGGTGCTGGGCAAAGGGGCAGTCTTCGTGGCGGTGGTGAACCTGCCGGATATTGCCCTGACGCCGCTCGGCTTGTCACTGGATGCCCCCAGCCGGGCATTGCTCGGCACCATGGTGACCACCTTCAACGCGCAGTTGCAGGCGGGCCTGGCCGGCACGCCGGTGGTTCTGGTGGATGCTTATGCGCGCGGCCAGGCGCAGGCCGCCAACCCCGGCGCCTACGGCATCACCAATGCGACCACGCCGGCCTGCAGCACCAATTCACCGGCCAACCCGCTGGGCGGCACCTCGCTGACCTGCACGCCGGCCAGCACGGTGGTGGCGGACACCAGCGGCTGGCTGTACGCCGACAGCGTGCACCCGACGCCGCTGGGCTACCGGCTGATCGCGCAGCTGGTCATCGAACGCCTGCGCAGCGCCGGCTGGCTGTAGGCGGCCGGCGGATCACCAGCGCTGGCGGATCCGGTCGTACGCGTAGTCGCCGAACAGGCGGTGCGCGTGCGGC
The DNA here is from genome assembly GCF_013697775.1 of Ramlibacter sp. GTDB lineage: Bacteria > Pseudomonadota > Gammaproteobacteria > Burkholderiales > Burkholderiaceae_C > Ramlibacter. The sequence goes on from NZ_JACCWG010000098.1 coordinate 728, forward strand.
GTCGGATAGAGCCGGTCGGCGAACACGAAGCTGAAGGCGTTCTGGCCGCCCACTGTGGCCGGGGTGCACAGCGCCGAATTCACCTGGCCCGCGCCGGTGCCGATGCCCGGGCCGGGGTCGACCGAGATGCAGACCGGGTCGGTGGAGTTGGTCATCTCGTAGCCGGTCGGCGTGGCCACCACCAGGTTGTAGTAGAGCGCCAGGTCCACGTAGAGCACGTTGGCGCCCAGGTCCACGATGGATAGCAGCAGCTGGTCGTTGAAGCGCAGGCTGGCCTCTTCCAGCAGCGGCTGCTGGGCCGTCTGCCTGGCCCAGGGCGACTTGCTCAGGTTGTACGAGCCCACCACCACCACGTGGGTGGCGCCCGCGGCCACCAGGCGGCGCACCTGCGCACCCAGGTCGCTGCCGGCCTGCTTGACGTCGGCAATCATCTGGTCGCGCGTCTCGGTGCCGCCGTTGAACTGCCCGACCTCGGCCGTGATGTCGCCGATGCCGGCGTTGAGCACGACCAGGTCGTTGGACTGGAGGGCGTTGCCGGCCGCCAGGAAGGCGTCAACCTGCTCCTTCACCGTCCGCGTGGCGCCGTTGCCGGCGGCGTCGGGCTTGGCGGTGATCCGCGCGGTGCCGGTGGCGTAGTTCAGCCCGCCGCCCACCGCCGGCGCCAGGGTGATGCCGAAACGGCTGGCCAGCTGCAGGGTCCAGTTGTTGATGCTGCCGTCGTTGACCGTGTAGCGCGTGCCGGTCTGCCCGATATCGGCGAACGCGTCGCCGAACACCACCATGCGGCTGGGGTGCAGCTGCGATTCGATGGATCCCGAGCCGCAGGCGGCCAACAGGAGGGCGGATGCGGTGGCCGCCCACAGCGCGGCGCGGCGCAACCAGAGTCTTGCCATGGAGTTCTCCGAAAGTCGAAGCGGCTAGTGTAGCGAGCGGGCCGCGCTGCTTTTTCGAGAGCCGCTCAGCCGGCGGCGGCGCGCTGCACGCGGTCGCGCACGCCATCCCATTCGGCGGCTTCCGGCGGCGTTTCCACCCAGATGAGCTGTACACCCTGCGCGTCGAATTCGCGCAGCACGGCGAACAGCTGGCGCGCCGTGTCGGCCGCGTCGTCGGGCATGCGGCGCAGCAGCACCTGTGGCGCGCGCACCCGCAGCGGCGCGCGGGCGTACACCGCGATGCGCGGTCCGGCGTCGCCCAGCACGTCCAGCGCCGCCTGCAGCATGCGCGCGGACATCAGCCGCACTTTGGCCTGCGGCGCGTAGTGCGACTCCAGCGTGCCGGAGGCGCGCGGCGACGGGCCGGCGAGTTCGTCCGGCGAACGCAGCCGCTCGCCGCAGGCGGCTTCCAGCTGCTCGCGCGACAGCATGCCGGGGCGCAGCAGCACCGGCACGGCGCGGCTGCAGTCGACGATGCTCGACTCGATGCCGATGGCGCAGGCGCCGCCGTCCAGCACCAGCAGGCCATCGCCGAATTCGGCCTGCACGTGGGCCGCGGTGGTCGGGCTCACGCGCCCGAAGCGGTTGGCGCTGGGCGCGGCCAGGCCGGCGATACCGGCTTCGGCGCAGGCCCGCAGCAGCGCCAGCGCCACGGGATGCGCCGGGCAGCGCACGCCGATGGTGTCCTGCTCGCCCGCCACCGAGGCTCCCACTTCAGGACGGCGCGGCAGGATCAGCGTGAGCGGGCCGGGCCAGAAGGCGCGCATCAGGCGCTCGGCCACCGGCGGCACCGAGGCGGCGAAGGTGCCGACGCCCTGCGCATCGGCCACATGCACGATCAGCGGGTGGTTGCTGGGCCGGCCCTTGGCGCTGAAGATCTTCGTCACGGCGTCCGGGCTGGTGGCGTCGGCCGCCAAGCCATAGACCGTTTCGGTCGGCATGGCCACGAGCTCGCCGTCGCGCAGGCGCTGCACGGCCTGGTCGATGGACACCGGCAACGCGCCGTCGAGGAGCATCGGCCTGCCGCTTTCAGAAGTCCGCGATGCCGAGCAGCCGCGCGGCCTGCAGCGCGGTCGCGCGCACCCGGGCGCCGTCGGTACCGGTGACCGTCAGGTGGCCCATCTTGCGGCCCTTGCGCGCGCTCTGCTTGCCGTACAGGTGCAGGTGCACGCCGGGCAGCGCCAGCACCTGCTGCCAGGGCGGCTGCGTTTCCTGCTCGCCGCCACGGAACCACAGCTCGCCCAGCAGGTTGAGCATGACGGCGGGGCTGTGCTGGCGCGGCGCAACCAGCGGCAGGCCGGCCAGGGTGCGCACCTGCAGCTCGAACTGCGACACGTCGCAGCCGTCCACGCTCCAGTGGCCGCTGTTGTGCGGGCGCGGCGCCATCTCGTTGACCACCAGCCGGCCGTCGTGCAGCACGAAGAACTCCACGCACAGCACGCCGACATAGCCGAAGCCCTCGGCCAGCGCGTAGGCCGCGTCGATGGCCTGCTGCGCCTGCGCTGGCGGCACGTTGTCGGGGAACACCTCGGTCACGGCCAGGATGCCGCCCTGGTGCAGGTTGCGCTGCACCGGCAGGTGGACCATGCGGCCGTCGCGGCCGCGCGCGACGAGCACCGAGCACTCCGCCTGCAGCTGCAGCAGCTGTTCCAGCACGCAGGGCACGCGCTGCAGCGACTCCCAGGCAGAGGCCAATTCGGCGCGCGAGGCGACGCGCACCTGGCCTTTGCCGTCGTAGCCCATGCGCGCGGTTTTCAGGATGCCGGGCAGCAGCGCGTCGGGCACCGCCGTCAGCTGCTCCACCGTCTCGATCACCGCGAACTCCGCGCAGCCGACGCCGCAGCGCTGGAAATGCGCTTTCTCGCGCGCACGGTCCTGCGCCACCTCCACGGCTTCGGCGCCGGGCGACACGAAGCGTTGCGCCGCCAGCTGGGCCATGGCCTGTGCCGGCACGTTCTCGAACTCGGTGGTGACGGCCTGGCACAGCTGCGCCAGGCGCACCAGGCCGGCCGGGTCGAGGTAGTCGGTCTTGATGTGGTGGTGGCTCACCAGGCCGGCCGGGCTGCTGGCGTCGGGGTCGAGCACGGCGGTGAAATAGCCCAGGCTCTGCGCCGCATGCACGAACATGCGGCCCAGTTGGCCGCCGCCCATCACGCCGAGCGTGGCCCCGGGAAGAAGAACGTCCTGCTGCTGCGCCATGTCAGGCCACCGGCGGCAGGGCCATGGCGCGCGCCGCCTCGGTCTGGCGGGCGCGGAAGGCGTCGAGCTTGGCGCGCAGCGCGGCGTCGGTGCTGGCCAGCATGGCCACGGCAAACAGGGCCGCGTTGGCCGCGCCGGCCGTGCCGATGGCGAAAGTGGCCACCGGAATGCCCTTGGGCATCTGCACGATGCTGTGCAGCGAATCCACGCCCTGCAGGTGGCGGCTGGCCACCGGAACGCCCAGCACCGGCACGGTGGTTTTGGCGGCCAGCATGCCCGGCAGGTGGGCCGCGCCCCCGGCGCCGGCGATGATGGCCCGCAGGCCGCGGCCGGCCGCCGCTTCGGCATAAGCGAACATGTCGTCGGGCATGCGGTGGGCCGAAACCACCCGGGCTTCGTGGGCGATGCCGAATTCCTGGAGAATCTGCACTGCGTGCTGCAGGGTGTCCCAGTCACTGCTGGATCCCATCACCACGCCAACCTGGACCGGGGCCGCCATAGAGTCTCCTAAAGGTTGAATTTTAAGGTTTCAACCTGAGCTCACCGCAATGATCGACGTCACCATTGAGAACTTTGAGAACGAGGTCATCGCCGCCTCGATGTCCCAGCCCGTGCTGGTGGACTTCTGGGCGCCCTGGTGCGGCCCGTGCAAGTCCATCGGGCCGATCCTGGAAAAGCTGGAAACCGAGTACGGCGGCGCCTTCAAGCTCGCCAAGATCAACTCCGACGACGAGCAGCAGCTGGCCGCCGCCTTCGGCGTGCGCAGCATCCCGACGGTGGTGCTGCTGATGAACGGGCAGCCGGTGGACGGCTTCATGGGCGCGCTGCCGGAAGGCAAGGTGCGCGAATTCCTGGACAAGCACGTCGCGGCGCTGGATGCCGAGGAGGAAGAGGCGCTGCCCGCCGTCGAGGAGCCCGCGGCCGAACTCGGCCCCGCCGAACAACTGGAGAAGCTGCAGCACGCGGTGGCCACCGATCCGGCCAACGACGACTCCCGCTTCGACTACGTGAAGGCGCTGCTGCAGGCCGGCCGCACGGACGACGCGAAGCGCGCCTTCGAGCCGGTGGCCACCAAGGCGCTGGCGGTGCGCCGGCTGGACGCGCTCAAGCGCTGGATCGACGCGACCGATTTCGCGGCGGCGCAGGGCAAGGAGGCGATGGCCGGCTTCGACGCGAAGATCGCCGCCGGCAAGCGCGACTTCGACGCGCGCTTCGGCCGCGCCCAGCTGCTGATGGCGCAGCAGCAGTGGACCGCCGCGATGGACGAGCTGCTGGAAATCCTGATGCGCGACAAGGCCTGGAGCGAAGACCTGGCGCGCAAAACCTACATCGCGGTCCTGGAGATCATCGAGCAGCCCAAGCCCAAGGTCGCCGACGGCCAGATCCCGCCGGACGACCCGACGCTGGCGACGTACCGCCGGCGGCTGTCGAGCGTGGTGCTGAGCTGAATTTCTCGAGGAACTGAGATTCCCGGCTGGATCAGCCGGGAATCTCCGGCTCCACCAGCTGCGCGAGCGCCACCAGCGACTCCTGCCAGCCCAGGTAGCACATCTCCGCCGGGATCATGGCGGGAATGCCTTCCTGCACCGCCTGCAGCTCGGTGCCGCAGGACACCGCGGTCAGCGTGACCGTGGTCTTCATGGTGCCGGGCAGGTTCGGGTCTTCGAACACCACTTCGTAGGCGATGCGCTGGTTCGGCACCAGTTCCAGGTAGGTGCCGCCGAACGCATGGCTGTGGCCGCTGCCGAAATTCGTGAACGACATGCGGTAGGAGCCGCCGACCACGGGCTCCATGCTGTGCACCTTGGCCGTGAAGCCGAACGGCGGCAGCCAGCGTGCGAACGCGGCGGGATCGAGGAAGGCGCGGTAGATGCGTTCGGGCGGAGCGCGCAGCACGCGGTGCAGGCGGACGGTGTTCGTGGTCATGGTGATGGCTCCTGAAAGGCAGAGGGACAATCCCTCTGTTCACACGACGGACGAGACTAGTCTGAATCGACATTGCTGGTTCATCAGCGCCGGTACCGCTGCTCACGTTGGCTGCGGACGGCCAACACGAACACCGTGTCGTGCGGCCCGTCATAGCGGTACAACGCAAGATAGCCGCTGGTTCCGGTGGAGATGACCAGCTCCCGCTGGCCGAACCTTGCCGGGCGTCCGATCATCGGACTAGTCTGCAGCACGTCGATGGCAGCGATGATGGCCTCGATGCGGGCAACCGCATGGTCGGGCGCGTGCTCGAACAGGAAATCGAAGATGCGGTCGAAGTCCTCGCGCACCTCGGGTGAGAAAACGACGCGGCTCACCGATGCTTGGGCTTCTTGCCCCTATCGCCCTGCTGTGCGGCACGCTGGCGCAACCAGTCGCGCATCTCGTGCCACTCGACCCCTGGCTCGCCGGCTTGCAGAGCAACATCGCGCGCCTGGGCATCCTGCTGCATGGCAAGCTTCCACTCCGCTTCGACAACTTTTTCAGCCAGTGCCTGCACCATGAAGCTGTGCGGCGTCTGGTCGCTGGCAGCAGCCACACGCGCAATGCGCTCGCGCAAGGCGTCGTCGAGTCGAAGAGTGGCGGTGGACATGGATGGCGACCTCTGTGCCACAAATGTAGCACAGAGGTCGCCATCCCTTCCAACTCAGCCGGCCTGCGTCAGCCGCTCCAGCGCTTCCCGGTACTTCGCCGCGGTCTTCTCCACCACCTCGGCCGGCAGGTGCGGCGCGGGCGGTGTCTTGTCCCAGGGCTTGCCGTCGATGCGCATCTGTTCCAGCCAGTCGCGCACGAACTGCTTGTCGTAGCTGGGCGGGTTGGCGCCGGCACGGTAGGCGGCTTCGTAGCCTTCCACCGGCCAGTAGCGCGACGAATCCGGTGTCAGCACTTCGTCCATCAGCACCAGCGTGCCGCTGTCGTCCAGGCCAAATTCGAATTTGGTGTCGGCAATGATCAGGCCGCGCGTCAGCGCGTGGTCGGCCGCTTCCTTGTACAGCGCGATGCTGGTGTCGCGGATCTTCGCGGCCAGCGCCGGCCCGACCATCTGCACGACCTTGTCGTAGCTGATGTTCTCGTCGTGCTCGCCCATCTCCGCCTTGGCTGCGGGCGTGAAGATGGGCTCGGGCAGCTTGCCCGCGTTCTTCAATCCCGGCGGCAGCGCCACGCCGCAGACCGACTGCGATTCCTGGTACTCCTTCCAGCCGCTGCCCGCCAGGTAGCCGCGCACCACGGCCTCGACCAGGATCGGCTTCAGGCGCCGGACCAGCATCGAGCGGCCACGCACCTGCGGCACTTCGGTGGGCGTCACCACGCTCTCCGGCGCGTCGCCAGTCAGGTGGTTCGGGCACACGTGGCCCAGCCGCGCGAACCAGAACAACGCCATCTGCGTCAGCACCTCGCCCTTGCCGGGAATCGGCTCGGCCATGATGACGTCGAAGGCGGAGAGCCGGTCGCTCGCCACCATCAGCAGGCGGTCGGTGCCCACGGCGTAGTTGTCGCGCACCTTGCCGCGCGCGAGCAGTGGCAGCGAAGTGATGGTGGAAGTGTGCAGCGCCGCGGCCATCAGTTGACCGTCTGCGCCAGCTCGCCCTTGGCGTACTTGGCCGCCACCACTTGCAGCGTGTCGCCCTTGATCTTGCCGGCCTGGCCTTCGCAGCCGAACTCGATGTAGCGCTGCTTGCAGATCTGCTTTGCCGCCTCGCGCGCCGGCTTGAGCCATTCGCGCGCGTCGAATTTCTCGGGGTTCTCGGCCAGGAACTTGCGCACCGCGCCGGTCATCGCCAGGCGGATGTCGGTGTCGATGTTGATCTTGCGCACGCCGTGCTTGATGGCTTCCTGGATCTCCTCCACCGGCACGCCGTAGGTTTCCTTCATCTGGCCGCCGTACTGGCGGATGATTTCCAGCAGGTCCTGCGGCACCGAGGACGAACCGTGCATCACCAGGTGCGTGTTCGGGATGCGGCGGTGGATTTCCTTGATGCGGTCGATGGCCAGGATGTCGCCGGTGGGCTTGCGCGTGAACTTGTACGCGCCGTGGCTGGTGCCGATGGCGATGGCCAGCGCGTCCAGCTGCGTGCGCTTGACGAAGTCGGCCGCCTGCTCGGGGTCGGTCAAGAGCTGCTCGCGCGTCATGGTCGCGTCGGTGCCGTGGCCGTCCTCCTTGTCGCCCTTCATGGTCTCCAGGCTGCCCAGGCAGCCCAGCTCGCCTTCCACCGTGACGCCGACGCCGTGCGCCAGGTCGACCACCTTGCGCGTGACCTCCACGTTGTAGTCGTAGCTGGCGATGGTCTTGCCGTCCGCTTCCAGCGAGCCGTCCATCATCACGGAGGAGAAGCCCAGGTCGATGGCGCCCTTGCACACCTCGGGGCTCTGGCCGTGGTCCTGGTGCATCACCAGCGGCACCGTCGGATAGGCCTCAAGCGCCGCCAGGATCAGGTGCTTGATGAAGGGCTCGCCCGCGTACTTGCGGGCACCGGCGCTGGCCTGCAGGATCACCGGCGCGCCGGTTTCCTTGGCCGCTTCCATCACGGCCTGCACCTGCTCCAGGTTATTGACGTTGAAGGCGGGGATGCCATAGCCGTTGGCCGCGGCATGGTCCAGCAGTTCGCGCATGGAAACGAGAGACATGGTGGGACTTCCGTAAGTGAGAATTCGGCGTGCCGGCGCGGTGCGTCACCGCGCGGAGAACCCCGGAATTCTACCGGGCGGGGTCGGCCGGCGGGGCCGCTCCGGGCTGCGCCGACAGGAAGCCGACCACCTCGCCGTGTACCGGCGCCATCCACTGCAGCGGCGTGGCCAGCACGCCCAGTGCCGTTGCATGGTTGAGCCGCTCGAGCAGCCGCATGCGCACCGGCACACCCAATGCCTCAAGCCGCCGCGCCAGCGCGACAGTGCTGCGTTGTGGGCTCACGACCGTGTCGTTCTGCGCCGCCAGCAGCAGGGTGCGGGGTGCCTCGGCAGAGGCGTGCACCAGCGGCTGGCTGTCCGGCGGCGTGCCGGGCCAGCCGAACGCCACCTGGGTTTCGGGGTCCCGGATGGGCAGGAAGTCATACGGGCCCGCAATGCCGACCCAGCCGGCCAGCGCGCGCGGGCTCAGGCCCTGCGCGCCGAGCCAGCGCGCGTCCAGCGCCAGCATGGCCGCGTTGTAGGCGCCGGCGCTGTGGCCGAACACATGGATGCGGCGGGCATCTGCCCCCAGCGATTGCGCGTTGTCGAACGCCCAGCGGGTCGCCTGGGCACAGTCCTGCAGGATCTCGCGCCAGCCGACCTGCGGGCTCAGCCGGTAGTCGGCCACCAGGGTGGCGATGCCTCTGGCGGCCAGCGCCTCGCCGACGAAGCGGTAGCCGGCGCGCTCCCCGCGGGTCCAGCTGCCGCCGTAGAAGAAGACGGCCAGCGGCACCGGCGCGTCGGAACGCAGCGGCAGGTACGCGTCCAGTCGCTGGCGCGCAACGCTGCCGTAGGCAATGTCCATGCGGCCGCGGTAGGTGTCGCTCGGCACCAGCGCATCCAGCGCCCGTGTGGCCGAGCATCCCTGCAGCAGCGCGGCCGCCGCCGCGAACAGGCCCGTGCGGCGCGTCATCCTGGTTCCCATGGTGTGGTGCATGGGCAGGTTACGCAGCGCGGGCCGCGCCGGTTTCAGCTGGCGCGGCAGATTTTCAGCATGTTGGTGCCGCCGGGCGCGCCCATCGGTTCGCCGCAGGTGATGGCGTAGATGTCGCCGGAGGCGACGATGCCGCGGCGCTTGAGGTGCGCCTCGGCTTCGGCCAGCGCGGTGTCGCGCTCGGCGCTTTGGTCCATCAGCAGCGGGCGCACGTTGCGGTAGAGCGCCATCTTGCGTTGCGTCGACAGCTTGGGCGTGAGCGCGTAGATCGGCACGTGGATGCGGTGGCGGCTCATCCACAGCGCGGTCGAACCGGAGTCGGTGAGCGCTACGATGGCCTTGCAGCCCAGGTGGTAGGCGGTGAACAGCGCGCCGATGGCGATGGACTGGTCGATGCGCGAGAAGGTCATGCCGGTGAAGTCGGCGTCGAGCTTCACGTCCTCGGCCATTTCGGCTTCGGCGCAGATGTTGGCCATCTCCTGGATGGTTTCCACGGGGTAGCGGCCGGTGGCGGTCTCCGCGCTCAGCATCACCGCGTCGGTGCCGTCCAGCACGGCATTGGCCACGTCGCTCACCTCGGCGCGCGTGGGCACCGGGTTGGTGATCATGGACTCCATCATCTGCGTGGCGGTGATCACCACGCGGTCGTGCTGGCGGGCCATGCGAATCATGCGTTTCTGCAGCGCCGGCACGGCCGCGTTGCCGACCTCCACCGCGAGGTCGCCCCGCGCCACCATGATGCCGTCGCTGGCCTTGAGGATGGATTCGAGGTTGGGAATGGCTTCGGCGCGTTCGATCTTGGCGATCAGTCCCGGCTTGTGGCGGAACTCGGCCGCCGCCACGTTGCACAGCTGGCGCGCCATTTCCATGTCGGTGGCGGTCTTGGGGAAGCTCACCGCCACGTAGTCGGCCTGGAAGCTCATCGCGGTACGGATGTCCTCCATGTCCTTGGCGGTCAGCGCCGGCGCCGTCAGGCCGCCGCCCTTCTTGTTGATGCCCTTGTTGTTGGACAGCTCGCCACCCTGCTTGACGGTGGTGCGCACCTGGTCGCCCTTGACGCCGCCGACCGTGAGCACGATCAGCCCGTCGTTGAGCAGCAGGGTGTCGCCGGCCTTCACGTCGCGCGGCAGTTCCTTGTAATCAAGGCCCACGCCGTTCAGGTCGCCCGGCTCGGTGCGCGAGGCGTCCAGCACGAACTTCGTGCCGTCCACGAGCTGGACCTTGCCGTCGGCGAACTTGCCGACGCGGATTTTCGGCCCCTGCAGGTCGGCCATGATGGCCACCTCGCGGCCGGCGCGCTGCGCCGTTTCGCGCACCAGCTTGGCCCGGGCGATGTGGTCCTGCGCGGTGCCGTGGCTGAAGTTCAGGCGCACCACGTTCACGCCGGCGGCGAGCATGCGTTCGAGCACGGCGGGCTCGCTGGACGCGGGGCCGAGGGTGGCGACGATCTTGGTGGCGCGACGTGCTGCCATGCGGCGGACTCCTGCTTGTTCTCGGCTTTCGATTTTCACACGGAAGGATGCGCGCGGGCCCCGCCGAGCCAGCCCGCGGCCATCAGTTCGCCTGCGCGGCGCGCTTTTGCAGGATCTCGAAGGCCGGCAGCGTCCTGCCTTCCAGCACTTCCAGGAAGGCACCGCCGCCGGTGGAGATGTAGCCCACCTTGTCCTCGATGCCGTACTTGTGGATCGCCGCCAGCGTGTCGCCGCCGCCGGCGATGCTGAAGGCTGGCGATTCCGCGATGGCGCGCGCGATGGTTTCCGTACCGTGGGCGAAGGCGTCGAACTCGAACACGCCGACCGGGCCGTTCCAGACGATGGTGCCGGCGGATTTCAGCTGGTCCGCCAGGCGCTTGGCCGTGTCGGGGCCGATGTCCAGGATCAGGTCGTCGTCGTCCACGTCGGCAGCTGCCTTCACCGTGGCCGGCGCGTCCGCGGCGAAGCTCTTGGCCACCACCACGTCGGTGGGAATCGGCACCTCGGCGCCGCGCGCCTTCATGGCCGCGATCACCGCCTTGGCTTCGCCGACCAGGTCGGCCTCGGCCAACGACTTGCCGATGGACAGGCCCGCCGCCAGCATGAAGGTGTTGGCGATGCCGCCGCCGACGATCAGCTGGTCCACGTTGCGCGCCAGCGACTGCAGGATGGTCAGCTTGGTCGACACCTTGGAGCCGGCCACGATGGCGGCCAGGGGGCGCTTGGGCTGTGCCAGCGCCTTGGTGATGGCATCGATCTCGGCGGCCAGCAGCGGGCCGGCGCAGGCGGTCTTGGCGTACTGCGCAATGCCGTAGGTGGAGGCTTCGGCGCGGTGCGCCGTGCCAAAGGCGTCGTGCACGAAGATGTCGCACAGCGACGCCAGCTTGCGCGCTAGCGCCTCGTCGTTTTTCTTCTCGCCCTTGTTGAGACGGCAGTTCTCCAGCAGCACCATCTCGCCGGGCTGCACGTCCACGCCGTCGACCCAATCGGCCTTCAGCGGCACCGGGCGGCCCAGCAGTTCGGCCATGCGTTTGGCCACGGGCGCGAGCGAATCCTCGGGCTTGAACGCGCCTTCGGTCGGGCGGCCCAGGTGCGAAGTGACCATCACCGCCGCGCCTGCATCCAGCGCCATCTGGATGCAGGGAATGGAGGCGCGGATGCGCGTGTCCTCGGTGATGTTGCCTGCGTCGTCCTGCGGCACGTTCAGGTCGGCACGGATGAAGACACGCTGGCCGCGGGCGCGGCCCTGGTCGCACAGGTCGGAAAAACGCAGGACGTTCATGGTTGTTCTTCTGGGCTGGGGGCAAAGGGTCGATTCTAGGAAGCCGCGCCCAACTTTGGGGCCGCTTTGCGACAGCCGAGGCACTACCAGCCCAGGCCCAGGTGCAGCGGCAGGTACACCGCCATGCCCAGCAGCAGGGTGACCAGCACGTCGCGCTTCCACAGGAAGAACGCTGCCGCGCCGGCCAGCGCGCCGAAGATCCGCGCGTCGCGCCAGGTGCCGACGAGTTCGCCGTGCGCCATCAGAACCTCGGGCACCACCACCGCCGACAGCGCGGCAATGGGCGCGTACTGCAGGCCGCGCTCGGCCCAGCCCGGCAGGCTCCAGGGCTTGCTGGAGATGAAGAAAAAGCAGCGCGTCACCACCGTCACGCAGGCCAGGCCGGCGATCACCACCAGCGTCCAGATGTCGGTCTGGTGCGTCATGTCTTGCGTGCCGCCAGGCGCGGCCGTTGTTCCAGCAGCAGGCAGCCCAGCACCGCCAGCGCGATGGCCGTGATGATGTTGAGCTTGAGCGGCAGCCCGTAGGCGGCGATGGCCGCCACGCCCGCGATGCCGGCCGCGACGATGCGCATGCGCGTCGTCCCCAGCGCGAACAGGATGCCCACCAGGCACAGCGTGCCGGCGAAGCCCAGGCCCCAGTGCGTGGGAATGATGTTGGCCAGCACCACGCCGGCGAGGCTGGAGCCGACCCAGCTGGCCCAGTTCAGCCCGCAGTTGCCGGCCAGGTAGGCCTCCTGCGCCAGGTGCCCCGCGGCATCCTGAGCCGGCTTGGGAAAGCGCTTGGTGAACAGCACGTAGCTCAGGTCGGCCGTCAGGTAGCCGTGCACCAGCCGTTGCGCGAGCGGCAGGTGCACCAGGTAGGGCCGCAGGTGCAGGCTGAACACCACGAAGCGCAGGTTCACGCAAAAGCCGGTGGCCAGGATCACCCAGGGAGGCGCGCCGCCCGCGATCAGCGGCAGCGCCGCCAGCTGCGAACTGCCGGCGAACACCAGCAGCGTCATCGCCGCGGCCTCCACCCAGGACAGGCCCATGTTCATCATCGACACGCCGGTCATCAGGCCCCAGGCGGCGATGCCGGGCGCCTGCGGCAGCATCTCGCGCGCGCCGATCATGAATTCGGGATGCCTGTAGAGGCGTGGCACAAAGAACATCAGGCGGCCTCGAAGCGCTGGCCCGGCGCCAGCGGGAAGCCGCGCAGGAACTCCGCGCACGGCAGGCGCTTGCCGCCCGCGCGCTGCAGCTCGGTGACCCGCAGCAGGCCCTGGCCGCAGGCCACGCCGATGCCGCGGCCGTCCACGGAAACGAGGGTGCCGGACGCGGCACCAGCGGCCTCCGGGGCAGCGGCGTCAGCGGCGTCAGCGTCAACGCCGGCACGCCACAGCTTGATGGCTTCGCCCTGCAGCAGGCCGGTGGCGCCGGGGAATGGATCGAAGGCGCGGATGCGCCGCTCGATCGCTTGGGCCGGCTGCGACCAGTCGATCGCCGCCTCGGCCTTGTCGATCTTGTGGGCGTAGGTCACGCCCTCGGTGGGCTGCACGGTGCGCGGCAGGCCGCCGCAGGCCGCCATCTCCAGCGCCTCGACGACCAGGCGGCCGCCCAGGTCCGCCAGCCTGTCGTGCAGCGCACCGGTGGTATCGTTCGCGCCAATGGGCAGGCGTTCGACCAGCAGCATGTCGCCGGTGTCCAGGCCCTCATCCATCTGCATGATGGTGATGCCGGTTTCGCGGTCGCCCGCCTCGATGGCGCGGTGGATCGGCGCCGCGCCGCGCCAGCGCGGCAGCAGCGAGGCATGGATGTTCAGGCAGCCGCGCGGCGGCGCCTGCAGCACCCATGCCGGCAGGATCAGCCCGTAGGCGGCCACCACCATCACGTCGGCACGCGCTTCTTCGATGGCGGCGCGCGCGGCCTGCGCGTCGTCGGGAAACTTGCCGTCCAGCCGCAGGCTGCGGGGCTGCGCCACAGGCAGGCCGTGCTGCTGCGCGAACTGCTTCACAGCCGAGAGCTGCAGCTTCATGCCGCGGCCGGCCGGGCGGTCCGGCTGCGTCAGTACCAGGGGGATGCGAAAGCCCGCGGCATGCAGCCGCTGCAGCGCGCTGCGGGCGAAATCGGGAGTGCCGGCGAAGATGACGCGCATCGGTTGCGCGCGCCTACTTGCGGTCGTTGGGCGTGTTGACGAATTCCATGCCCGGATGGGCACGCCGCACCACGCCCTGGCCGTCCAGGTAGACCCAATAGAACATGTCGCTGCGGTCGGTGTCGCGCCAACGGTAGGTCATCACCGGGCCGCTCCAGCTCGCCACGCGGTCGATCAAGGCGGGCGGGCCGAACTCGCGCTCCACGTCGGCACGGGTCCAGCCCGGCTGGATGCGCTGGAAATTGAGGTCGGTCAGCGCCTGGCGCGCGTTCACCACCCGGCCCGACGCGTCCAGGTCCACCATCCAGGCGAACCGGCCCATGGGCTGCAGCGAATACTGCAGGCGCTCGCCGCCGCCGGGCAGCGGCACCACGCCGGTGGGCTGGCCGGCCTGGGCGATCACCTGGTCGCGGCTGGCGCCAGGCGCGATGCTGGAGATGCCGAACGGGCTGGCGCAGCCGGCCAGCAGCAGCGCGGACAGGCCCAGGGACAACAGGAACTTCATGGCGGGTGCCTCACACCCGCTCGTCGCGGCGGGCCTTGAGCATCTTGGTCTTGATGCGATTGCGTTTGAGCGGCGACAGGTATTCGACGAACACCTTGCCCATGAGATGGTCCATCTCGTGCTGGATGCACACGGCCAGGATGCCTTCGGCCTCGATGGTGCGCTCGCGGCCTTCGGCGTCGAGCGCGCGCACCTTGACCTCGCTGGAGCGCTCCACGCCGTCGTAGATGCCCGGCACCGACAGGCAGCCTTCGTCGTTGAGCACCTTGTCCTCGCTGGCCCAGACGATCTCCGGATTGATCAGCACCATCGGCTGGTCGCGCTGCTCGGACACGTCGACCACCACCAGCTGCTCGTGCACGTCCACCTGGGTGGCCGCCAGCCCGATGCCGTTGGCCTCGTACATGGTTTCCAGCATGTCGGCCACCAGGCCCCGGATGCGGGCGTCCACGGCTTGGACCGGCTTGGCAACGGTGAGCAGGCGCGGATCGGGAAAGCAAAGAATGGAAAGAAGCGACATGGCGTGCAAATGGGGTCGGTGTCGCTATTTTCCGCCACTTTTGCGGCCCGAAGCCGGGCTGCGGGCCAAAAACGTTGCCCCATCAATAGGTTGAGCTCACAATCGCCAGTAACTTGTCAAGACGAAAACGATCCATGGTGCACCCCCAGGCAGCGCGCGTTCCCCGTCCTCAGGCCCTCGCCCTCTGGGCCGCGAGCCTGGCCCTGGCGGGCGGCTTGGCAGCGGCACCCGCGGCCGCCCAGGCGCAGGCAACCCCACGCTTCCCCGTGACGCCGACGCAGCGCTCCACCGCCGAACAGGTGGCCCAGGCCGGTATTCCGCTGAGCGAGCTGGCGCCCAACGCACCGGACAGCTACACCGTCAAGCGCGGCGACACGCTGTGGGCCATTTCCTCCGTCTTCCTGCAGCGCCCGTGGCGCTGGCCCGAGCTCTGGGGCATGAACATCGAGCAGATCCGCAACCCCCACCTCATCTTCCCCGGCCAGCAGCTGTTCCTGGAGAAGATCAACGGCCGCGCGCGCCTGCGCATGGGCCCGCCGGTGGCCGACGGCCAGATCCCGACCGAGACCATTCGCGTCTCGCCGCGCACACGCTACGGCACCCTGGCCGACGCCGCCATCCCGACCCTGCCGCCGCACCTGATCGAGCCGTTCCTGTCCGAGCCGCTGATCGTGGCCGAGGGCGAGATGGAGCGCGCGCCGCGCCTGGTGGCCACGCAGGACACGCGCGTTCTCATCACCCGCGGCGACCGCGCCTATGCCATCGGCCGCGCCGGCACGCCGCTGGTGGAAAGCGATCCGCGCCGCTACGACGAATACCGCGTGTTCCGCAACGCCGTGCCGCTGAAGGACCCGATCACCGAGCAGGTGCTGGGCTACGAGGCCAAGTACCTGGGCAAGGCGCAGCTGGTGCGCAGCGAAACGGTGCAGGCGGTGCGCTCCAAGAAGGGCTCCGAGCAGGTGCAGGTGCCCGCCACGCTGGACATCGTGGCCGCGCGCGAGGAAATGCGCGCCGGCGACCGCCTGCTGCCCGAGCCGCCGCGCGAGCTCACCAGCTACGTGCCGCGCGCGCCTACCGGCGCGGTGGAAGGCAGCATCGTCTCGGTGTATGGCGATGCGGTGAACATCGCCGGTCAGAACCAGGTGGTGGTGATCAACAAGGGCACGGCCGACGGCCTGCAGATCGGCCACGTGCTGGCCATCCTGAAGGACGGCGCGCGCATCGAGGACCGCACCCAGGCCGGCGAGCGCGTGCAGCTGAAGGTGCCCGACGAGCGCAACGGCCTGATGATGGTGTTCCGTCCCTTCGAGCGGCTGTCGTATGCGCTGATCCTGGAAATCGGCGACACCGTCAAGGTGGGCGACCGGGTGGTCAATCCGCGCTGAGGGCGGCCGAATGGAGCGCGAGGAGCTGGGCGACTGGCTGCGCCTGGCGTTGACGCCGGGGGTGGGCAACAGTGCCGCGCGCAAGCTGCTCGCGGCCTTCGGCCTGCCGACGCAGATCTTCTCCCAGGGGCGCGAGGCCCTCACCCAGGTGGTGAGCGCCAACCAGGCCGACGCTCTGCGCAAGGAACCCGCCGACCTGGCGGCGCACCTGGACATCGCGTGGGAATGGCTCGCCGACGGCGCGGCCACCGCGCCTCGCCATGTCCTCACCCTGGCCGATGCGGCCTATCCGCCCGCGCTGCTGCAAACCGAAGACCCGCCGCTGCTGCTGTACGCGATCGGCACGGTGCCCGCGCCCTGGCCCGCCGGCATCGCGGTGGTGGGCAGCCGCAACCCGACGCCGCAAGGCCGCACCAATGCGCTGCGCTTCGGCCGCGCACTGGCCGAAGCCGGCCTCACCGTGGTCTCAGGTTTGGCCTTGGGCATCGACACGGCGGCGCACGAAGGTGCATTGGAAGGCGCGGCACCGGGCCAGCTGGCCACTGTTGCCGTGGTCGGCACCGGACTGGACCGCGTGTACCCGAGCAGCAACCTGGCGTTGGCGCACCGCATCGCCGAACGCGGGCTGCTGCTCAGTGAATACGCGCTCGGCACGCCCGCGCTGCCGGAAAACTTTCCCAAGCGCAACCGGCTGATCGCCGGCCTGGGCCTCGGCACGCTGGTGGTGGAGGCTGCGCTGAAGTCCGGCTCGCTCATCACCGCGCGGCTCGCCAGCGAGCAGGGCAAGGACGTGTTCGCGGTGCCGGGCTCCATCCACTCGACGCAGGCGCGCGGCTGCCATGCGCTGCTCAAGCAGGGCGCCAAGCTGGTCGAGACCGCGCAGGACGTGCTGGAGGAATTGCGCTGGCAAGCGCCGGTGCCGGCGAATGCACCGGCGAATGCACCAGACGACGCCGAGCCATCCGCCGCCGCGCCCGAATCGGCGCTGCTCGCGGCGCTGGGGTTCGATCCCGTGGGGCTGGACGCGCTGGTGGCGCGCACCGGCATTCCAGCGTCGCAGCTGCAGGTGCAGCTGCTCGAATTCGAGCTCGCGGGCGAAGTGTCCCGCCTGCCGGGCGGGTTGTTCCAGCGCATGGGAACGGCCTGACACGCAGCGCCCGCGCGGCGTGCGCGATGCGCTCGCAAAACATCGCGGCCCCGCCGCCTCCCGGATTCGGATGTCGGCTATATTGGGGTCATGTTTGAAGTGCTGGTGTTCGTTTACGAAAACTACTGGCGCGGCGAATCCTGCCCCGAGCTGCCCCAGCTCGAGCGCAAGCTCAGCGCCCATGGCTTCGAGCCGGACGAGATCCACGACGCGCTCGTGTGGCTCGATGGCTTGAACCTCGCGGCGCAGCACACCAGCCTGCCAGATGGTTCCCAGTGCCTGCCGCTGCAAGGCGCCGACAGCCTGCGCGTGTACTCGGTGGCCGAACAGGATCGCCTGGGCGCGGATTGCCTGGGCTTCATTTCCTTCCTGGAATCCGCTGGCGTCCTGCCGGCCTTCATGCGCGAGATCGTGGTCGACCGCGCGATGGCGCTGGCCGATGGCCCCGTGCCGCTGGACGCGCTGAAGATCATCGTGCTGATGGTCTACTGGCGCTTCGGCCATGAGCCCGACGCGCTGATCCTCGACGAACTCTGCGACGACACGGAAGACCGGTTGCCGCACTGAGCTTTCAGCGCAGGTAGTGCAGCTGCGCGTATTCGCGGCGGAACGCGCTGACTGCGGGTGCAACATCTTCGGGCGCCTTGCGCGCCAGCAACACGTCGGCAACGAACGCCGCCACCTGCGGCATATGCTGCGCCTTCATGCCCCAGCGCACCGCTTCCGGCGTACCCAGGCGCAGGCCGTTCATGTCGCCCGCGATCTCGGGCAGCGGCAGGCCGATGCCGCAGGCCAGGAGGTTCGCGCGGCGCAGCAGCTTCGAGGCCGCCTGGCCGCCGCCGACACCCTGCGCCTCGATGGCGAACTGGTGCGAGGTGGTGATGCCGCGGTCGCGCGCGAACACCGGCAGGCCCTCGGCCACGCAGGCTTCGGCCAGCGCCTTGGCGCTGGCCACCATTTCCGCCGCATAGGCCTTGCCGTGCACCTGCCAATCGAGCAGCGTCATGGCGATGGCGGCCGAGCGGGCGGAGTCGAAGTTGGCCGTCAGGCCCGGATACGCGATCGCATCGAGCTTGCGCGCAATCGCCGCATCGTTGGTCACGATCAAGCCGCCGGCCGGGCCGCCCAGGCTCTTGTAGGTGCTCATGGTCATGAGGTGCGCGCCTTCCTCCAGCGGCTGCTGCCAGGCGCGCCCCGCGATCAGGCCGCACAGGTGCGCCGCATCGAACAGCACCAGCGCGCCAACTTCGTCGGCGATGGCGCGGATCTCCTTCACGGGATGCGGGAACAGGTTCAGGCTGGCGCCCACCGTGATCATCTTCGGCCGCAGGCGCAGCGCGTCCTCGCGCAGCCGCTCCAGGTCGATGCCGTAGCGCCGCGCATCCAGCGCCATCACGTGCGGCTTGACGCCGTACATGCCGGCCGCTCCCACCGCCTGGTGGCTGGCGTGGCCGCCGACCGCCGTGCTCGGCACGAACACCGTGTCGCCCGGCTTCGCGCCCGCCATGAAGGCGTACAGGTTGGCCAGCACGCCGGAGGCGACGCGGATCTCCGCGTACTTCGCGTTGAACACCTCGGCCGCCAGTTCTGCCGCCATCACCTCGATCTTCTCCACGCCCTCCAGGCCCATCTCGTACTTGTCCCCGGCGTAGCCGAGCGAGGGGCGCGAGCCGATGCCGGCGGCCAGCAGCGCCTCGGCCTTCGGGTTCATGGTGTTGGTGGCGGGGTTGAGGTTGATGCAGTCGCGCTCGTGGATCGCGCGGTTCTCCTCGACGAAGGCGAGCAGGTCGCGCTCGTTCTGCGCCGGCGTCTGGCCGGCGAAACGCTCGGCGAGCGTCTGCGTGAAACGGTCGGGCCCTTCCGGGACCCAGGGGCGGGCGGTCAGCATGGCGAACTCCTCTTCGGGGGTGGGTGGATGATTGCCGCCCATCCTAGGAACCGGCTATCGTTCGATCCACTGATCTTTTCTGAAGCAACCCATTAGCGGATTTGTCGAATGGATGTGAACCGGCTGCGTGCACTGCGCGAACTCGCCCGGCGCGGCACCATGGCCGCGGCCGCCGAGGCGCTGTTCCTCACGCCCTCCGCGGTGTCGCAGCAGGTCGCGCTGCTGGAGCAGGAAGCGGGCGTCGCGCTCACCGAGCGGCGCGGCCGCGGCGTGCGGCTCACGCC
>NZ_JACCWG010000145.1 GCF_013697775.1 Ramlibacter sp.
ATGCACGGCCGCGCGCGCAGGCCATCGCCGAGCTGTGCCGGCGCATGGCCGGCCTGTTTCCGCCGCTCGCGCACGCGCAGGTGATCCGCTTCTGGTCCGGCGTCGAAGGCTCGCTGCCGGACCACCAGCCGGTGATCGGGCCCTCGGCGCGCCATCCGCAGCTGCTGCATGCCTTCGGCTTTTGCGGCGCCGGCTTCCAGACCGGTCCCGCCGTGGGCGAGGCGCTTGCGCAGTGGGTGAGCCGCGGCCGCCCGCAGGTGCCGCTCGACGCTTTCGCCATCCAGCGCTTTTCCTCCCTGTCCTCCACCACCGCATCCACTGAAAGGAACACGCATGTTTCCTCCCCTGCCTAAGAAAGCAGGCCTGCTCGCGCTCGCCACGCTCGCCGCTGCGGGCACCGCCGTTGCCCAGCAGAAGACGCTCTACATCGGCATGAACGGCGGCGTGATGGAGCAGTCGTACACCAAGTACGTGTTCCCCGCCTTCGAGCGCATCCACAACGTGAAGGTGGTGGTGGTGCCCGGCACCTCGTCGGACATCCTGGCCAAGGTGCAGGCCAGCAAGGAGAAGCCGCCGGTGCACGTGATGTTCCTGGACGACGGCGTGATGATGCGCGCCGTGAAGATGGGCCTGTGCCAGAAGATGGCCGACACGCCGGTACAGAAGGACCTGTACCCCGCCGCGCGCATGGCCGGCGGCATGGCCGCAGGCGTGAACGTCGGCATGACGGGCATCGGCTACAACAAGAAGCTGTTCGACGAAAAGAAATGGCCGGCGCCGACCTCGTGGATGGACTTTGCGGACCCGAAGTTCAAGGGCAAGGTGGTGTTCCAGTCGATGCCGTCCAGCAGCTTCGGGCTGCACGGCTTCCTGATGTTCAACCGCATCCAGGGCGGCAGCGAGAAGAACGTGGAGCCGGGCTTCGCGAAATGGGGAAGCACCATCGGCCCGAACGTGCTTGAGTACATCCCCAGCTCGGCCAAGCTCAGCGAGATGGTGCAGACCGGCGAGGCCGCGGTCTTCCCGCTGACGCCGACCAGCGTGGCCACCCAGAAGGCGCGCGGCATTCCGATGGAGTACGCGAACCCGAAGGAGGGCGCCGTGCTGCTGATGGTGGCCGAGTGCGTCACGGCGAACAACGACAGTCCGGACCTCGCGCAGAAGCTGGCCGAGTTCCTGCTGACCCCGCAGGCGCAGGCGGCGGCCCTGGAGTTCGGCAGCCAGATCCCCAGCAACGTCAAGACGCAGCCATCATCCCCTGCCTCGCAGGCGATGGTGGGGCAGTTCAAGGGCTACATGAAGACCGTGGTCACGCTCGACTGGGACGCCGTCAACCAGGCGCGGCCGGAGTGGAACACGCGGTGGAACAAGCAGGTGGAGCGCTGAGGACATGGAACGCCGACAATTCATCGCCAGGGCCGGCACCGCAGGTGCGGCGATCGCGAGCGTCGCCGCGCCCGCCATCGCGCAGACCGGCGCGCCCGAGATCCGCTGGCGCATCGCGTCCAGCTACCCCAAGAGCCTGACCTCCATTTATGGGGCCATGGACATGGCCACCAAGCGGATCGCCGAACTCACCGCCGGCCGGTTCAACGTGAGCCTGCACGCCGCCGGCGAACTGGTTCCCCCGCTGGGCGTGCTCGATGCGGTGGAGGGCGGCACGGTCGAAGCGGGCCACAGCGCCAGCTACTTCTACATCGGCAAGGATCCGGCGTTCGGCTTTCACACGGCCCTGCCCTTCGGGCTGGGCCTGCGGGCCCAGAACGCGTGGCTGTACGAAGGCGGCGGCGGCGCGCTGGTCGACGAGTTCCTCGCGCCTTACGGCGTCATGGTCCTGCCACTGGGCAACACCGGCGCGCAGATGGCGGGGTGGTACCGCAAGGAGATCAAAAACGCCGCCGACCTCAAGGGCCTGAAGATGCGCATCGGCGGCCTGGGCGGGCTGGTGCTGTCGAAACTGGGCCTGGTTGCCCAGCAGCTGGCGGCCGGAGACCTGTACACCGCGCTCGAGAAAGGCACGATCGACGCGGCCGAGTTCGTGGGCCCACTGGATGACGAGAAACTGGGCCTGCACAAGGTCGCCAAGTACTACTACTTTCCCGGCTGGTGGGAGGGCTCCGCGTCGCTCGCGCTGTTCATCAACCGCAAGGCGTGGGCGGCGCTGCCGGCCCAGTACCAGGCGGCGATGAAGGTGGCTGCCGCCGAAGCCAACCAGTGGCTCACCGCCAAGTACGACACCGAGAACCCGCAGGCGCTGCGGCGGCTGGTGGCCGGCGGAGCGCAATTGCGCAGCTTTCCCAAGGAGGTGACGCAGGCGGCGTTCCTGGCGGCGAACGAGCTGTATGCCGAGATGTCCGGGAAAAGCCCGGGCTTCCGGAAGATCTACGCGCAGTGGTCCAAATTCCGTTCGGAGCAGGTCATGTGGCAGCAGTTCTGCGACCTTCCCTTCGACAACATGATGGCCGGCCTGCTGCGCACCAAGACCTGATTCAGCAGATCGACGCGATCTGGCGCGATCGCTCGTACGCGCTGCCGAAGCGGTTCGCCAGGAAGTCCGGCAGCCTCACGC
Organism: Ramlibacter sp.; assembly: GCF_013697775.1. GTDB lineage: Bacteria > Pseudomonadota > Gammaproteobacteria > Burkholderiales > Burkholderiaceae_C > Ramlibacter. The sequence continues at coordinate 2,570 of NZ_JACCWG010000145.1, forward strand.
TTTCCTGCGCAAGGAAGCCGGACTGCGGCAGCTTTCCCGACCGGAAGAGATCCACAGCCGCGCAGATGCCGGCGGCGGTCGTGATCTGGATCGCCGACAGGGCGTGCTTTCCTTCGCGCTCGGCGAAGATCTTGCGTGCAAAGACCTCCTGGAGCAGGGCCCCGTTCCTGATGCCGGACACCGTGACGAACACCAGGACGACGTCCTGCATCGTCGCCGGCATCGAGCGGCGCATGATGCGCTTGAGCTGGTCCTGGTCGCTGTGCAACTGCAGATCGCGCAGCAGGAACTGCATCAGGTCGCGGTGGCCGGGGTAGCGCACCGTCTTGTAGTCGAGATCGCGCACGCGGCCCTGGAGGGTTTCGCACAGCGTGCCGAGCCCGCCCGAGGTATTGAATGCCTCGTACTCGATGCCGTCGAGCGAGAAATGCTCGAGCCCTTCCAGCGGCAAGCCCTCGATCACCTTGGAGTCGCGGATCGCCTCGCAGGGATGGCAATACTCGTTGATGAGCCCGTCGACGCTCCACGTCAGGTTGTACTTCAGCGCGTTGGTGGGGAATTCGGGCAGCGCGCCGACGCGCATCTTCACCTCGTGCAGCGTTTCGAACGACTGCGCCATGTGGTGGGCGACGATGCCGATGAACCCGGGAGCCAGGCCGCATTGCGGCATGAATGCGGTCTTCGCTCCGGCGGCGATGTTCTTGATCTCCTTGGTCGCGGCGACGTCCTCGGTCAGGTCGAAGTAGTGGCAGGACGCCTCCCGGGCCATCCGGGCGGCTGTGATCGCCAGGTGGTAGGGCAGCGCGTTGACCATCACCTGCCGGTCGCGCAATGCCGGGGCGATCGATTCGAGCGACGCGCCGACGACCTGGGTGCCCATGCCTTCGGCCGCGAGCACGGCCAGCGCGTCGGGGTTCTGGTCGAACACGGTGACTTCGTAGTCGCCCGTGCCATGCAGCAGGCGGGCGATGCGCTGGCCGATGTGGCCGGCGCCGAGGAGTGCGACTTTCATGAGAGTCTCCCTTTTGCGAAACGCGTTGTGGTTGCGGAAATTCTATGGAGCCGCATTGACGATTGATAGCGTAATATGGTCGATTTGCCGTCCGATCCAGACGAAACGTCCGTTCATTTCGACGAAACGTACAATGTGCGCATGCCTGCAACCCGCCGCCGCGCTACTGCCCAACGCGAACCCTTCCCGCTTGCCGCACCCAGGGATGCGCTGGACCGCGAACTCATCTCGCTGCTGCAGGCGAACGCGCGAGAGAGCGTCGCTGACCTCGCCCGCAAGCTAGGCGCTGCGCGCACGACGATGCTGGCGCGTTTGGCGCGCCTGGAGGCAAGCGGCGCCATCGTGGGATACACCGTGCGGCTCGGCACCGAGGCCGGCGAGCAAGGCGTGCACGCCTACGTCGGCATCTCGATCAACCCGAAGCTGCAGCGCGATGTCATCCGTCGCCTCACGAAGCTGCCGGAACTGCGCCAGCTTGCGTCCGTAAGCGGCGAGTTCGATTACATGGCGATGCTGCGCGCGCCAACGACCATGCGCCTGGACGCTTTGCTCGACGAGATCGGGGAGCTGGATGGCGTGCTGCGGACAACGACGTCCGTTGTGCTGGCGGTGCGCGTCGACCGGGTGTGAGGCCGGCGCCCCGCGGCGTTACACGACGTCCATGGCCACCTCGCCCAATCCGTCCACGGCGAACACAACGCGGTCGCCGGGTGTGACGGAGAAGGTCGGAATGAGGCTGCCGGTGATGACGACCATGCCGCTTGTCAGGCCGCGCTGGCGTTGCGCCAGAAGATTCGCGAGCCAGGCCAGCGTGGCGAAGGGATCTTCGGCATGGCCTTCGCCCGACAGCTTGCCGTTGATCGTCTGCGTGCCCCGCACGCCGGCGACGTCGCGCGCCGTCACCGCCTTCATCGGCCCCAGTACCACGCCGCCGTTCCAGCAGTTGTCCGCGATCATCGAGGCCGCCTTCGTCTCGGTGTACACGGCGTTGCGGTCCTCGATCAGCTCGTAGGCGGCCATGGCGCCGGCGACGCAGCGTGCCGCGCTGTTGGCGGTCCACGGGGCTTGCGTTGCCGGCATGTCCGCGCCGAGCTTGAGCGCGATCTCGCTTTCGACCCGCAGGTTGACGAAACCGGCCTTGGCGATGCGCGCCGGCGTCGGGTGGATGGTGTTCGCGAAGATCGCCGCGCCGCACGGATGGTTGATGCCCATGAGCTGCTGCATCACCTTGGTGGTGGTTGCGACCTTCACGCCCGCAACGGGGCCGTAGACCGGTTCGGCCAGGCGCCAGTAGGCTTCCTGGGCCGCGTACGCTTCGTCGATGGATGCGGGCGCCAACGCGTCGGGGAGGTTCGCGTACGCCTGCCCTGCGCAGCGCGCGTCCCACATGTGGCGCGCCATGGATTCAGCTCGTGTGTTCATCTCATCCCCTTGGATACGCGGCCTGCGATGGCCGGTGCATGCCGGGATACTAGCGCGAGCCACGCGCAAAAAAAATGGGTCGGCAGAAGCTAGTGTGGTGCGCGCCTCTGTTCTGTACTTATCGTGAGATCGCAGCCAATGCAGCCTTGGCTCTGGTGACCTTGGCCAGGATGTCCGAAGCACTGGCTGTCCAGATGAATGGTTTGGGGTTG
>NZ_JACCWG010000182.1 GCF_013697775.1 Ramlibacter sp.
GAGCCGGGCTGAGCGCCCGCGCGGCCCGCTTCTTTGGCGTACTCCCGCCAGCCCCCAATACGGCGCACGTTGTCGTTGGCCTCTCGCCAGGGCACCACCTTCTCTTCGGTAAAGGCCCGGTAGCCCTCGAAGGTGGAGCGGAACGACAGGTCGTTCGCGGCGACAGGCGCGCTGCCCTGTGCAACCGCCGGCAGGGCAGCCGAGAGGGTCAGCACGGCAAGCCAATGCCGGCCAGATGGATGGATCATGAAAACCTCGCGAAACTGAAAATCGGCTGCAGGGGTCAACGAACCCTGGACGAGAAGCACGACAGCTCAGGACGTGGACAGCGCAGGCTGCCCTCCTGAGCGTTTCAGGCGCGAGGCGGTTTGTCGGGGACGGTGGTGGCCCGGCTGTGGATCGCCACGAAGGGCTCCACGATGCGGATGAGGGGCAGCGCCGAGGCGGACTGCAGGACCGCGGTGCTGGTGATCGCTACCGCATGGCAGCATGCTGATGCGCAGACGCTGCACTTTTGCTGGAGGTCAGACGCCTTCTTGATCTCGGCCTTCGCTTGCTTCGCGTGGCCCTGATCGTGCGAGGCGTGGTCATGGCCCGCGTCGGCATGAATGGCATGACCGGCATGGTCGTGCTTCCCGTGATCGTGCGCGGTGGCCCGATTCGCTTTGGACTGCGCCGCCGCGTGGTGGCCGGCACCGCCATCGCACATCAGCATGGACGTGGCGGCGAATCCCTGCACGGGGACCGCCAGCATCACGAGCCAAGCCAAGAGCACACGAAGGAATGTCATACGCAGAAGCATTCTATCGACGGTTGGACTGCCGTAGGTCCGGAGAAGCGGACCGCTTCATGACGGATTTGTTATCTGCCGCATCAGTGCGCGATCTGCGAGAGAAACGCTGCTGCCCTGTCCGACGTCCTGGGCCGGCCGGCGAAGAAATCCTGGACGGGCAGGTCGTCCACTACCCTGCCCGCGTCCATGAACACCACCCGGTGGGCCACGCGGCGGGCGAATCCCATCTCGTGGGTCACGCACATCATGGTCATTCCCTCCTTGGCCAGACCGGGCATCACGTCCAGCACCTCGCCGACCATCTCCGGATCCAGGGCCGAGGTCGGCTCGTCGAACAGCATCACGATCGGGTCCATGCACAGCGCCCTGGCGATGGCCACGCGCTGCTGCTGCCCGCCCGACAGCTGGCCCGGGAACTTGTCCTTGTGGGTTTGCAGGCCGACCCGCTGCAGCATGTGCTCGGCCTTGGCCAGGGCGTCGGCCGCCGGGCGGCGCAGCACCCGCACCTGGGCGAGCGTCAGGTTCTGCGTCACGCTCAGGTGCGGGAACAGCTCGAAATGCTGGAACACCATGCCCACCCGGCTGCGCAGCTGCGGCAGGTTGGTGTTGCGGTCGCCGACGGCGATGCCGTCGACCAGGATCTTCCCCTGCTGGAAGGGTTCAAGGGCATTCACCGTCTTGATCAGCGTGGATTTGCCGGAGCCGGACGGCCCGCACACCACGACCACCTCGCCGCGCCTGATCGCCAGGCTGCAGTCCTTCAGGACCTGGAAGTCGCCGTACCACTTCGACACATTGCTGATGTTGATCACTCGGTTCTCCTCAGGCGGCTTGCCGCCGGCCTTGTTGCAGGCGCCCTACGGCCCACACCCCAACGGAACACAGGCCAAGGTAGACCGCGGCCACGAAGAGGTACATCTCCACCAGCCGGCCGTCGCGCTGGCCCAGCTTGGTCGCCGCGCCCAGGAAGTCGTTGAGGCTGATGACGTAGACGAGCGAGGTGTCCTTCAACAGCGCCACGGTCTGGTTGATCAGCGACGGTGTCATGTTGCGGACGCCTGCGGCAGGATGACGAAGCGCAGCGCGGACCACCGGCTCATGCCCAGGGCGGTCGCCGCATCCATCTGTCCGCGCTTCACGCTGCCGATGCCGGCGCGCATGATCTCGCAGTAGTAGGCCGACTCCGCCAGCGTGAAGGCCGCCAGCGCCGAGTAGATCGCACCGACGCTCAGGTACGGGTCGCCGGTGACGAGGCGCAGCACCGGCGGCAGCAGGAAGTAGAACCAGAAGATCGTGAGGATCAGCGGGACCGAGCGGAACAGGTTCACGTAGCCGGTAGCGGCCACCTGCAGCGGCTTGGGCCCGAAGATGCGCACGATGGCCAGCAAGGTGCCGATCAGGATTCCGGCGGCCATGCTGATGGCGACCAGGAACAGGGTCATCCCCATGCCCTGCGCCAGGTAGGGCCAACCCCGCGCGATGGTGGACCAGTCGAAGCTGTAGGACATGCTCAGGCTCCCACGTAGCCGGGGATGCGGCTTCGCGTCTCGACCCAGCGCATCAGCGCGATGACGACGTAGGTGACCAGCATGTAGATCAGCGTGGCGGCGACGAAGGCTTCGAATGGCTGCGAGCTGAACTCGCTGAGCTGGCGGGTCTGCCCGGTCAGCTCCATCAGGCCAATGGTCAACGCAACCGCCGAGTTCTTGAACACGTTCAGGAAGTCCGAGGTCAGGGGCGGGATCACGATCCGGAAGGCCTGCGGCAGGACCACGTCGCGGTACACGCCCGCCCGGCTCAATCCAAGCGCCATGGCGGCCTGCACCTGGCTAGGCGGCACCGACTCGATGCCCGCGCGCACCTGCTCCGCCGCCTTGGCGGCCGTGTACAGGGTGAGCGCGACCAGCACGGTGAGGAACTGGTTCCACACCGGGTTCATCTGCTTGATGGCATCGCCCCAGCGCGTGGGGAGGAGTTCCGGCACCACGAAATACCAGATGAACAGCTGCACCAGCAATGGCGTGTTCCGAAAGCAATGGACGTAGGCGGCGGCAGCCCAGCGCACGCCGCGCTGGGGCAGCGTGCGCGCGACGCCCGCGGCCGTGCCAATGCCTAGCGCCATCGCCCACGAGAGCAGCGACAGGGCCACCGTCCAGCCCAGGCCCCGCAGGATCATCTGCCAGTAGTAGCCCTCGCCCGTCACCGACGGGCGGAAGAACACCAGCCAGTCCCAGCTGTAATTCATTGCTTTGCGATCCTGTCCTCATTGCCCGGCGCAGGCCGTTACTGGAAGGCCTTGTCGTTGGGGTTGCGGAACAGCTCCCACATGGGCTCGGGCACCGGCATGCCGACCACCACCCCGCCCTTCACGTTGATCTTGGACAGGAAGTACTTGGTGTAGATCTTCTCCATCTCGCCGCTCTTCATCATCCTGGCGATGACATCGTCCACCAGCGCCTTGAACTGCGCGTCGTCCTTGCGCAGCATGCAGGCGTACGCTTCCTGGGCCATCGGCACGCCGACCACCTGCCAGTCGTACGGCTTGTTCGCGCGGGCGATGTTGCCGTAGAGGATCACGTCGTCCTGCATGGCCGCCTGCGCGCGGCCGGTCTCCACCATCAGGAAGTTCTCGTTGATGTCCTTGGCCAGCAGGATGTTGATGCCCCAGCCGTTCTTCGCATTCGCCTCGCGGATCAGCCGCTCCGCCGTGGTGCCGCCGCTCACCACGATGTTCTTTCCCACCAGGTCGGCCCAATACCGGATACCGGAGTTCTTGCGGACCAGCAGCCGGGCGCCCACCACGAAGAAGGTGTTGGAGAAGGAGACCTGCCGCTCGCGCTCCGTGTTGTGCGTGGTGGAGCTGCACTCCAGGTCCAGGGTCTGGTTGGCCACCAGCGGAATGCGCGTCTGCGGCGTGACCTCCATGGTCTTCACCTGCAGATTCGGCAGGTTCAGGTCCTTCTTGACCCTGTCGACCACGTGCTGCGCGATCTCCCACGCGTAGCCCGCCTGCTTGTTGTTGTCGTCCAGATAGTTGAAGGGAACCGAGGCGCTGCGCGTGCCGAGGGTGATGGTTCCGGTCTCGCGGATCTTGGCCAAAGTGCCCGTGAGGGGCTGTGCGGCCGCGGGCTGCGCCGGCTTGGCGGCCGGCTTGGCGGCCTGCGACCAGGCGCCGGGCACCAGGCAGGCCAGCAAGGCGGCAGTCAGCGCGCGGCGGTGGATTCGAGAGGTCATACAGCACTCCTGGGAAGAGGTTTCACATTGACAGGGACGGTTCTGCGGCGCAATGAGGCTTTTTCTGAGTGACGCCTCTACCGGGCGCTTTCCAGCCGCTGCACGCCGTCATGCAGATCGGCGAGCAGTTGGTCCATGGGTTCCAGGCCCATGTGGAACCGGACCACGTAGTCGCCGGCAGCCCAGTGGCTGCAGCTTCGGGCGGCGGCGGGCTCGGCCAGCGACACAAGGCTGTGGCTGCTGCCCCAGCTCGCGCCGATGCGGAATCGCCGGAACCCGTCCAGCATGGGCGTGAGGGCCTCGCGCGTGGGCTTGCGGAACAGCACCGAGACCAGGCCGTTGCCGGCGTCGAAATAGCGCGCGAACCGCGCGTGGTGGGGATCGCCTGGCAGCGCCGGGTTTAGCACCCGGTCCACGCAGCCCTGCTGCTGCAGCCAGTCGGACAACACCAGGCCGCGCCGAGCGTGCTCGGCCAGCCGGGTGTCCAGCGTGCTCAGCCCCCGCAGGACCATGTAGGCGTCATCCGAGGAGACGCCCGAGCCGACGGACGCGACGAATGCCTTGATCCTGCGGAACAGGCCTTCATCGGCCACGGTGATGGAACCCATGCACAGGTCGGCGTGGCCGGAGGCGTACTTCGAGAGCGCGGTGCAGCACATGTCCACGCCATGCTCGAACATCCGCGACGCGCCGAACCCCCAGGTGTTGTCGATGAGCACCCGCGCGCCGGCCCGGTGCGCTTCCTCGGCGATCGGCGCGATGTCCTGGATTTCCATGGTGTAGTAGCCGGGCGACTCCAGCAGCACCGCGGCCGTGCCGGGGCGCAGCAGCGCGGCGATGGAGCCGGCGTCGGCCGGAAAGAATTCCACCGTGACCCCAAACGTGCGCATCACCTGCAGCAAAAACGTCCGCGAGGAGCCATAGATGCAGTCCGCCGCCAGCACGTGGTCGCCGCTCTTGCACACCGCCATCAGGCCATGCGTGATCGCCGCCAGGCCCGAGGGAACGACCACCGACCGGACGCCGCCCTCGATCTTCGCGATCTCGCTTTCGAGCGCGCGCGTCGTGGGGGTGCCGTAGAGCCCGTACGAGTAGCCGTCGAACAGACGCTCGCGCCGGTTCAAGAACGCGTCCGTGCTCGGGAACAGGATGGTCGAGGCCCGATGCACCGGGACGTTGATCGCATCGAAGGACGGCGGCGCGCCCGCTGGGTGGGAAGACTGCATCACGGAGATCCGGTTCAGAAGCGGTGGCGCACACCCACCACAAAGGACGAGGGAGACGGGCCGTTCACGCCGTTGTCGAGGTTGAACGTCGCGCCGTTCTGATTGCGCAGCTTGCCGTAGCGCATGTACAAATCGGTTCGCTTGGACAGCAGGTACTCCGCGCCGAAGCTGTAGCCCTTGGTGTCGCGGTTGGCCGCGGTCTTGTCGTTGACGCGTCCGACGGTGGCCTGCAGGAGCACCGGGCCGACCGGCACGCCGACACCGATCCAGTAGCTGTTCTGGTCCAGGGCGGCGGCCCCCTCCTTGCGGGTGCGGTACGCGCCATACAGCTTGACGGCCCCAAAGTCGTAGGAGCCGCCCACCGTGTGCCAGGTGCGCCGGTCCGTGGCGGCGGCGTTGCGCTGGCTGTCGTAGCCGTAGGCGGCGTAGAGCGGCCCGTTGTAGTACTGCAGCGAAGCGCCCACGTCGTTCAGCGCGCCGGAGACGCCGCCGGCGTTCTCGCCCAGGGCGTACATCACGCGGCCCACGAAACCGCCCATGCGCGGCGTCTCGTAGATGATCGCGTTGTCGGCACGGAAGCCGGTGTTGGAATAGGTGTTGGGTGGAGAGGCGACCGAACCGGCATCGAACGGGTCCATGCCGAACACCGCGCGCGCCTCTGGGCGGAACTGGCGCCCGAAGGTGATCTGCCCCCAGTCGCCGGCCAGGCCGACCCAGCTCTGGCGGTTGAACATCAGCCCGCCACCGGCGGCGGCGCCCGAGCCGTTGTCGGTGTTGACGCCGGCTTCCAGGTTGAAGATCGCACGCATACCGCCGCCGAGGTCCTCGGTGCCCCGAAAGCCCAGCCGCGACGAGGAGCCCTGTCCCGACACCAGGCGGTTGACCGAGATGCCTGCGCCGTTCGAAGCGCGCTCGATGCCGGTGTCGACGATGCCGTACAGGGTCACCGACGACTGCGCGAATGCTCCCGCGGAGCAAAGCAGTCCCATCCCCGCGGCCAGCGCCGGCGTGATCCGTTTCGTTTTCATTGGTCTTGTCTCGTGTTGTTCTGGTCCGTCCCGCGTTGGCGGCCGATGCTCCTATTTGGAGGGGGCGGCTTCGATCAGCTTGAGCGCCTGCTTCATGTTGTCGACCGCCTCGGTTTCGAGGGCCTCGTAGACCGGCTTCTCGTGGTTCAGGGTCGCGAAGATCTCGCGGGCCTTGGCGATCTTGGCGGGGTCGGTGGTCTTGGGGCTGGCCAGCGCGGCCTCCAGGCGCTTGTACTCACTGGAGAGAAAGGCCGGCTGCTCACCCAGTTCACGCAGGCCGGCGTTGGTGAGGCTGCGGATGCGCAGCAGCATCTTGACGTCGGCCTGGTCCATCTGGCCTTGCGCCCGCTCCAGCGCGAGGCGGGCCTGGATGGCCTCCTTGCTGTCAAGCTTCTTGCCTGCGGCCAGCTGCTGGAACTTGGCGACGTCCGGGCCGAAGTCGTGGGCCTGCGCAGGCAGGGCGAGTGCGAGCGCCGCGGCGCAGAGAATCACGCGAATGCTCATTGCTTGTCTCCTCGTGGTTGAGCAAGACAAAGTCTAGGGGGCAGCAGATAAGGTATTTGATAATCTGCTTTTCACTTGATAAGCCAGATTTATATGCGCGTGACCGAGATCGAAACGTTCCGCGCGATCATGGGCAGCGGCTCGACGCGCAAGGCCGCGGCGCTGCTGGGGGTCACCCAGCCGGCGGTCAGCCAATCGCTCAAGCGGCTGGAGTCGGAGGCGGGATTCCCGCTGTTCGCGCGGCTGCGCGGGCGGCTACAGCCAACGCCCGAGGCCCAGGCGCTGCTGGTGGAGGTGGAGCGGATGTTCGTCGGCCTCGGCGCGATCGAGCACCGGCTCAAGAGCCTGCGCGAGTTCGGGGTCGAGCGGCTGCAGCTGGCCTGCTACCCGGCGTTCGGGCTCGGATTCACCCCGCGCGCGCTGCGCCGCTTCATGGCGGCCAAGGACGCCATGCGTCCGCAGGTTTCGCTGCAGATCCTGAGTTCCAAGGACGTGCGCGACCGCGTGGTCTCCGGACTTGCCGATTTCGGGCTGATGGCCGATGAGGTGTCGACCGAAGGGCTGGAGGCCTCGGTGTTCGCCAAATACCCTGGGGTGGTGGTCATGCCCAAGGGCCACCCCCTGGCGCGCCACAAGCAGATCAAGCCGGAGCAGCTGGCCGAGCTGCCGTTCCTGGCGTTGAACCCGGAAGACGCGTCGCGCCGCCGGCTCGAAAGCGCGCTGGCGGAAAGCGGGGTGACGCTCTCGGTCTCCGTGCACACCCCCTACGGTGCCAGCATCTGCGAGATGGCCCTGCACGGGCTTGGCGTCGGCGTGGTCAACCCGATCACCGCGCTGGACTATGCCGAGCGAGGCCTCGTGTGCCGCAAGCTGTCGATGGACGCGACGTTCTCCTGCCTGCTGGCGGTGCCGGCCGGGCGCATGTTGTCGGGGACGGCAAAGAGCTTCCTTGCGTTGATGCGCAAGCAGCTGCATGAAGACGAGCAGAAGATGCGCGAGTATTTGAAGGCGGCCTGAGAGGGCCAACTGCATTCCGGTATCGACCGGCGTGAGCCCGTCGTCGAGGACGCGGATCATCATTGGAGGGGATAAATGGCCAATCGAATCGTCAGTGGAATCGACCTGGTGCTGCCTGCCATCGATGCCCTCACGACGCTGCGCTCCAACTTGGCGCAAACGAGGCGCACCATGCAAGAGTGCGGGCCGGCACTTAACCACATCGCTCCAGACCGCAGATGGATCATGCCCGGAGAGCAGGAACCGCAGCAGGCCGTCGAGCAGGCGCGGACTCACCGCCATCGCGCGCGCGACCGCGGCCAGCGGAATCCCGAAATGCTGCTGCATCACCTTCAGGCTGTCGGACACCGCTTCTGGCTGTTCGGCGGGCATGTCGGTTCTCCTTCTCGGAGGTCGCCTCACCATGGCGATTGAAGTGGATGTAGCCCGAGCGTGCCTGCTCCTCGGTGAAGAGGCCCAACTGCTTGCCGCGATAGAGGATGCCTGCCTTGGACACGCCCACCGTCTCTTCAGCTCGGACATGCCCGTCCACGACAGGTGGCTGCCACGCAACGCCAGGCTGCATTCGCTGGCGAAGGTCGAGCGGGGCATCAGCAGCGCGCTGGCAAAGCGGTTGGCTTGGCTTTCCGTGAGGCGGTCGCCCGTGAGCACCCCGATGTGCAGCGAGAAGTGGCCGAGTTCATGTGCCACCCCGAATCGTTCACGGCAAGCCGAGCGTCCATCACACGACCGCGCCGGCGTTCTCCGCGATGCGGGGGCTGCCGTGCGCGACGTTGTCCTGCGTCGTACGGCCGCTGCTGCCGGCTTGTCGATCACCTGGAGCAGTTGGGCAAACCGGCTCCTGACACTCGGCCAGCGGCCGAATGCGAACCCTCAGCCGCTTCGCTTTCGGGCGGGCGTGCGAAGTCGGCATTTTCTTACAGGGAGTCGGACGCAGTCCGACACACAATTCGGCTCAGCCTTCCCATTCACACCATGACCCAGACGCATATTGCCCTCACCGAAACACGCGACAGCCGCACTGCGGGTGCAGAGCTGGGGCGCGGCATCCGCCAGGCATTCGACGGAGCCGCACCAGATGCGGTTGTTGTTTTCGCGTCGGCGCAGCACGACTACGACGTGCTCCTGCAAGCGCTCGCCCAGGAAGCGGGAACGCAGGTCATTGCCGGATCTTCCTCGGCAGGCGAATTCACGAATCTCGGCCGCGGTGAAGGGCAGGTGTCGGCGCTGGGCATCCGCAGTTCGGACATGAAATTCGCCGTTGGTCTTGGGCAGGGAGTCAGCCGGGATGCGGCCGAAGCGGCACGCCAGGTGGTGGGTGCGTTCCGGGAGCGCACCAGTGCGACGCAGACGTACCGCAATGCACTTGTGATGACCGATGCGCTGGCGGGCCACACGGACGCGCTCGTCGAGGAGCTGACCCTGGGCACCGGCGGCGACTACCGCTTCTTCGGCGGTGGGGCCGGTGATGACGGCCGCTTCAACACCACGCACGTTTTCGCGGGTACCAAGTCCTACAACGACGCCGTCGCGGCACTGGAGATTCTCTCCAGCAAGCCCATCGGAATCGGGGTGGCGCACGGCTGGGAGCCCGCCGGTGAAGGTATGCGCGTGACGGAGGCAGACGGCATGCGGCTGATCGGCTTGAACGGCGCCCCTGCGCTGGAGGCCCTCCAGGTGCATGCGAGCAAGACCGGACAAGCACTCGATTTGGCGGAGCCTCTGCCGTTTTTTCTGCACAACGTGCTCGGCATCCGCTCGTCCGAAGGGTATCGGCTTCGCGTGCCGCTCGCGATCGGCGAGAACGGCTCCCTCCATTGCGCGGCGGCCGTGCCTGAAGGGTCGGTGGTCTACATCATGAAGGCGAATGCCAACTCGGCGGTGCAGGCTGCGCGGCATGCCACCGAGGCTGCCTTGCGCGGTCTCTCCGGCCACAAGCCGGCCGCGGCCTTTGTTTTCGATTGCGTGGCGACCCGGCTGCGACTCGGGCGCGCCTTCGAGGACGAACTGCAGGCCTGCGCAAAACTGCTGGCGCCCGCAGGCTTCGTCGGCTGCAACACTTACGGGCAGATCGCACGTGCCGAAGGCCAGTTCAGCGGCTTCCACAATTGCACCGCCGTTGTTTGCGTGCTCCCGGAATAAGCTGATGCCGCACCCATTGCGGCCCCTGATCGACGCACTGGCACAGGAGGACGGCCGCGAGAACGCTGCGCAGGCGCTGGCGCGTGCCCTGGGCGGCCAGCATCTGCTCATGTGCGTGGAGGATCCGGAAATTGGCGTGATGCTGCCCGCGCCGGGCATGGTCAAGACGTGGGCCGCGGGGGCGTCATGGCGCGAGCTGCTGCGCCGCTGCGCCCGCGAGAGTCGGTTGCAGGGCGAGGTGGATGTGCTGGGCAGACGCTGGGATGCCGTGGCCCTCGTCCACCGGGGCTGTGCGTTCGTACTGCTTGGCGACGAGCCATGCAGGGTTCCCGCAGAATTGGTCGAGGCGCTGCCTCTTCTTTCCGAGGTACTGCGCGCACAGCAGGCACTGCGCATCGGAAGGGCCGAAGCGGCAGATGCACGGGCAGCAGCCACACGTGCGCATCAGCTCGCAGCCGCCCTCGACAGTGCCCGCGCCGCGGCCGCTGAGCTCAACCTGCAGCTGCGCATCGAGCACCAGCACAAAGACGAGTTCCTGGCGATGCTCGCGCACGAGTTGCGCAACCCGCTCGCCCCCATGATGACTGGCATCGAGATCCTGCGCCGGCTACCCCCTGAGAAGGTGGGGGCCCGAGACCGGCAGCTTGCCGTGATGAGCCGCCAGATGCAGCAGCTCACCCACCTGGTGGACGACTTGCTGGATGTCTCCCGCGTCAGCCGGGGGTTGATCGAACTGCGACGCGAGGCCTTGCGTCTGGACGACGTGCTTGCGGCCGCCATGGAAGCGAGCAAGCCGGCCTTTGTGAGTCGGCGGCACGCGCTTGTGCTGGAGTCCCGTGCTGCAAACATGCACGTGAACGGCGACCGTGTCCGGCTCGTGCAGGTGTTCTCCAACCTGCTGAACAATGCAGCCAAGTACACCGATCCAGGGGGCCGCATCGAAGTGGACCTCACAGAAGCCGGGGCGGCGGCGCGAGTGAGCATCCGGGACAACGGAGCCGGGATTCCCCCGAAGATGCTGGACAGCATCTTCGACATGTTCACGCAAGTGCCAGGCTCGCTTGACCGAGCGCCGGGGGGCCTCGGCATCGGGCTCACGCTTGTGCGCACCTTGATCGGCCTGCACGGCGGGAGCGTCGAAGCGCGCAGCGCCGGCATCGGCGAAGGCAGCGAATTCATCGTCGTCCTGCCGCTGGTCGAAGCTTCACCGGTTGCGTCGCAGCATACGGAGCTTGGCGATCCGCTCGAACTCTCTGAGCATGTGCTGGTTGTGGATGACAACGTGGATGCCGCACAAACGCTGGCCGAGGTGCTGCGGATGATGGGCGCGCGGGTCACGATCGCGCACGATGGCGCCCAGGCACTGGAAGCTGGCGCGTCCGGCGAGCCGCCGCACCTGGTCCTGCTGGACATAGGGTTGCCTGGGATGGACGGGTACGAAACGGCACGCGAGTGGCGCCGACGCTTCGGCAACCGGTCCAAGCTTGTCGCGCTGACCGGCTACGGCAGCGCAGAAGACCGCCAGCGCACCGCCCGCAGCGGCTTCGACGCGCACCTGGTGAAGCCCGTCACGATCGACGTCGTCGAACAGCTGATTCGCGCCCCATCGAAGAAGGCGGTGGACGGCGGATAGGAATGCCGTGCATGGAAGGCATCAGCCACCCGAAAAGAGCGTCTACTGCGTTTGCCATCGCACAGACAGCTGCCTGCGGCGCGCGCCAACTGCGCGCATATGGACTTCCTCGCACACTTGCTCCAGAAGCAGCCGCGTTTCACGCGGCGAGTGCTCGACGAGTACTGCGAAGATTTCAAGCGAATCTGACCCCTTGGACCCCTTGCGGAACCAATTGATCGCCGGCCTCGGCCCGAAGGCGCGCGACAGCCTGCTGGCCGCCGGTGAAGCGGCGGACCTCGCCTTGTCGCAGGTGCTCAGCGTCGCGGGCGGCGTCGTGCGCCATGTCTACTTCCCGGTGGAGGGGTTCATTTCGCTCGTGGCCGCCGTGAAGGACAGCCCCGGCATCGAGGTCGGCATGATCGGCACCGAGGGCATGCTCGGCGCGTCGCTTGCGCTGGGGGTGTCGACCCACCCGGTGCGCGCCATCGTGCAGGGGCCCGGCACGGCCTGGCGCATTCCGGCTGCGGCCTTCAAGGCGGAACTGCGCCGCAGCGCGCAGCTGCACCGCTCGGTGGCGCGCTACCTGTTCGTGCTGCTCTGCCAGCAGTCGAGCGCGGCCGTCTGCCTGCGCTTCCACCTGATCGGTCCCCGGCTCGCGCGCTGGCTTCTCATGAGCCAGGACCGCGCCCATGCGGACAGCTTCCACGTCACCCACGAGTTCCTGTCGTACATGATGGGCGTGCGGCGCGAAGGCGTCACGCAGGCGGCCGGGGCGCTGCAGCACAGAGGCCTGATCGCGTACCGGCGCGGAGAGATGCACATCCTGGACCGCGCGGGACTGGAAGCGGCGGCATGCAGCTGCTACGGCGTGGAGAGCGCGATCTACGCCGATGTCTTCCCGTGAACGGCCTCAGCCGTCGGCAGCAGCCGGTCGTATTCCTTCTTGACCACCGCGTAGCACTCGCAGGTGCGCTGCTCCAGGGCGGCGCGGTCCAGCACCGTGATGTGGCCTCGCGCATAGCGGATCAGTCCCGCTGTCTGCAGCTTGAGCGCCGCCGCCGTCACGCCTTCGCGGCGAACGCCCAGCATGTTGCCTATCAGTTCCTGCGTCATGTGCAGTTCACGGCCGTGCAAGCGGTCGAGGCTGAGAAGCAGCCAGCGGCAAAGCTGCTGGTCGAGCGAGTGGTGGCGGTTGCACACCGCCGTCTGCGCCACCTGCGTGATCAGTGCCTGTGTGTACCGCAGCAGCAGGTGCAGCACCGGCCCGGCGCGGTTGAACTCCTTCTTCATGGCCTGCGCCTCGAGCCGGAAGCCGCGCCCGGCGCTTTGCACCACAGCGCGGCTCGGCGTGGTTTCGCCGCCCATGAACAGTGCAATACCGACCAGTCCTTCGTTGCCGACCACCGCGATTTCGGCGGACGCGCCGTCTTCCATCACATACAGCAGCGAGACGATCGAATCGATGGGGAAGTAGACGTGCGTGAGCGAAAGGCCGGATTCGTACAGCACCCGGCCCAGCGGCATGTCAACCGGTTCAAGCAACTGGGACCAGCGCTCCCACTCCGCCGTGGGCAAGGCAGCCAGCAACCGGTTACGTCGGGGATCGCGTGAAGCGGGCATCAGGTCCTCTGCAAGCTTGTCAGTATAAGGCGGCAATCATGGTATCTGTGCGGTACAGCACGCACAAGCACCTCCCGCAGGGTGTGTTGCCAGCACCCACCGCAGCTGCGCCTGCGTGCGAGAACGCACAGACGCGGACGGCTCAGGCACGCATGCTGTGGACAAGGATGCTGTTTCCTGTCGCCCAACCCTTACCGGCAAGAGAAGAACCCATGTACCAATTCTTGATCGACAACCGCGACGAGCT
Organism: Ramlibacter sp.; assembly: GCF_013697775.1. GTDB lineage: Bacteria > Pseudomonadota > Gammaproteobacteria > Burkholderiales > Burkholderiaceae_C > Ramlibacter. The sequence continues at coordinate 13,427 of NZ_JACCWG010000182.1, forward strand.
GATCGCCCGATGCAAACAAAAGGTTGAGAAGCGCCCGGGCCGTTCCGCCACGGCGGACCAGCTGGAGCATGGCATTCCCCTCTTCATCGATCAGTTGACCCGGACGCTGCAGGCCGAAGAGCAGGGGCTGTCCGCGGCCAGCGTGCGAATTTCGGGCACGTCTGGCGGATACTCCCGCATTCACTCGGAAATCAGCGTCGGCGCCGCTGCCCATGGCAAGGAATTGCTGGCGCTGGGGTTCACCGTCGACCAGGCGGTTCATGACTATGGCGATCTGTGCCAGGCCATCACCGACCTGGCGCTCGAGCGGGATGAGGCTTTCTCGGCCCACGAGTTCCGCACCCTCAATCGCTGCCTGGACAATGCGATCGCGGACGCGGTCACCGAATTCAGCCGGCTGCGCGAAATCAATCTGGTGGCCGCGCAGCGCGCGGCCACCAACGAACGCGTCGGGTTCCTTGTCCACGAGTTGCGCAACGGGCTCGGCACGGCGGCGCTCGCGGTGAGTGCACTCGAGGCGAGCAACATGCCGATCAGCGGCGCCACCGGCGCGGTGCTCAAGCGCAGCCTGCTGGCCCTGAACAGCCTGGTGTCGCGCTCGCTCGATGATGTGCGCCACAGCACCCCCGTGGAGCAGCACGTCTTCCAGCTCGCCGCTTTCATCGAGGACGCGAAGCAGACCGCACAGCTCGACCCGATCGCGATCCGCTGCACGCTGTCGGTCGAGAACGCCGACGCCGCGCTCGGCATTCGCGGCAACCGGGAAATGCTGCTCGCCGCGCTGGGCAACCTGCTGCAGAACGCATTCAAGTTCACGCACGACCAGACAATGGTCACGCTCAAGACGTCCGCTTCCAAGCACCACGTCACCATCGAGGTCCTCGACCATTGCGGCGGGCTTCCCAACGGCGACGCGCACGAGATATTCACTCCCTTCCACCAGCGCAGCGGCGACCGGTCCGGCCTGGGCCTGGGTTTGTCGATCGCACGGCAAAGCATCGAAGCCGACTCGGGCACCCTGAGCGTGCGGGACATGCCGGGCGTGGGCTGCGTGCTCTCGATCCGCATGCCGCGCCATGCCTTCGAACAACATCCGGCCATCAACTGATTTTTCACACCACTGCAGGACACCAACATGCTCGCGCTCGTCTACCAAGGCCCCGGCCGCAAGACGCTGCAGGACCGCGACAAGCCCGCGATCCAGGCCCCCACGGATGCAGTCGTCCGGATCACGCGCACCACCATCTGCGGCACCGACCTGCACATCCTCAAGGGTGACGTCGCCAGCTGCAAATCCGGCACCGTGCTGGGCCACGAGGGGGTCGGCATCATCGACAGCGTGGGTGCGGGCGTCACCGCGTTCGGCATCGGCGACCGCGTGCTGATTTCCTGCATCTCCTCGTGCGGCCGCTGCGCGCCTTGCCGCGAGCGCATGTATTCGCATTGCACCACCGGCGGCTGGATCCTCGGCAACACCATCGACGGCACCCAGGCGGAGTTCGTGCGCATCCCCCACGCGGACACCAGCCTGTACCCGATTCCCGCGGGCGCCGACGAAGAAGCGCTGGTCATGCTGAGCGACATCCTCCCGACCGGCTTCGAGTGCGGCGTGCTGAACGGCAGGGTGAAGCCGGGCTCCAGTGTCGCCATCATCGGGTCCGGGCCCATCGGACTGGCGGCGCTGCTCACCGCGCAGTTCTATGCGCCCGCGCAGATCATCATGGTCGACCTGGACGACAACCGGCTGGAAGTCGCCAAGCGCTTCGGTGCCACCGCCACCGTCAACAGCTTCAGCGGCGATGCCGCCGAGCAGGTGATGGCCCTTACCGGCGGCCGCGGCGTCGATACCGCGATCGAGGCGGTCGGCATTCCGGCCACGTTCCAGATCTGCCAGGACGTGGTGGCGGCAGGCGGCACCATCGCCAACGTCGGCGTGCACGGCTGCAAGGCCGACCTCGACCTGGAACGGCTCTGGTCGCACAACGTGACGATCACCACCGGGCTGGTGGAAACCTTTTCCATCCCGATGCTGCTCAAGACAGTGCAGTCCAAACGCGTCGATGCGTCCCGGCTGATCACCCATCGCTTCAAGCTCGCCGACATGCTGGCCGCATACGACACCTTCGCCAAGGCGGCCGACACCAAGGCGCTGAAGGTGATCATCGAGGCGTGAGAACCATGCCGGCGCGCAGGCGGTTCATGCTCGGCGCGGCGGCCTGCGCCACGGCCCTGCCCTCGCTGACGGCCTGTTCCGCCGCCGACGAGCGATTCCACATCGCCGAAACGGCGATCACCATCACCCCGGACTTCACGCGCCGATGCCCCGCCGTCGACCCGGACGATCACCATCTCTTCGTCTCGCTGGGGCTTCGCCCCGAAGAACGCCCCGACCTGGTCGTGCGCTTCGGGCGCGGCCCGGGCCTGTCCCTGTCGATGCGGCGGCCGCTGCTGGCGGTGTTGGCCTGACGGGAGATGCAATGAGCTGGATGGGATGGACCGCCCTGGGCATCGGCTGCGTGGCGATCGCCGGGGTTGCTCTTTCCGCTTTCGGCCGCGCGCGCCGGGACGCCGCGACGCAGGCCCAGATGGCACTGCTGGACGCTGCCGCGGTGCCCGCGCCGGCCGGCCGCTACGACGCCCGCGACATCGAAGGCCCGCCGACGCGCGGCACGGCCGCCACGGCAGGCAAGCCGTATTTCGTGGGTGAACTCAGGTCGCTGGTGTACGAGTTCGCGCCGTGAACCGCCTCCTGGACCCGACGCGCTACCGGATGGCACTGGTGCGATGGGCGCGCCGCTCCAGCTCGCCGCTGTCGCGGCCGGTGGCCGCGCTCCTGGACCCGGAGCGCCCCGGCTCGGGCGCGCTGTTGCTGGCTGCAATGCTCCTCGTCGCGGCAAGCTGGCTGTTCCTGGGCGTCCTGCAGGACGTCGTCGCGGGCGACCCGCTGGTGCAGGCCGACCAGGCTGTGTTTGCGTTCCTGCAGCAGTGGCGCACGGCATCGGCCGACCGCATCCTGGTGGCCGTGACGGGCATGGGCAGCGGCGGCGTGATGGTTCCGCTGGTTGCCTGCGTGGCCGGCTGGCTGGCGTGGCGCCGATGCTGGCGGACGATGGGCTACTGGCTTGCCAATGCCGTCGTCGGTGAAACGCTGGTGCAGGTGGTCAAGCTCGGCCTCGGGCGCCACCGCCCGAGGCTGCTGTACGAGGGAATCGAGCAGTTCTCGTTCCCGAGCGGGCACGTCACGGTCAGCACCGTGGTCCTGGGCTTCCTGGCCGTGTTGCTGGCCCGCGGCCAACCTTCGCCGCGCAAGGCAGGCCTGGCCGCCACGGCGGCCATCTACGTCCTGCTGGTGTCGTTCTCTCGCCTCTATCTGGGCGCGCATTGGCTGTCGGATGCCATCGGCGGCATCGCGCTCGGGACGGCGTGGGTTGCCTTCATCGCCATGTCGTACGAGCCGCGCGCCTCCCGCGAGGACTATGCGCCAGCGGCACTGGCAGGCGTGGCGCTGGCGGCGCTCGTGGTCTCGGGTACCGGCTGGCTGGCGTGGCAAGGGCCGGGCGACCGGCAGTTCTACGCGCTCCTTCCAGCCGCTGCCCGCATCCGCGCCGGCTAAGGTGCGTGGATCGCCTGCCGCGCGTGCATCGAACGCAGCTCGCCTTCCAGGGCGCTGATGCGCTCCAGGTATCCCAGCACGAGCGACACCGCGAAGACGTCCAGGTCCAGGTCGCGCCGCAGCCGCCCCGCGGCGCGCAGGGGCATGACCCATTCGGCGCTGAAGCTGGCTTCGCCCGGCGCACCGGCCACCGGCACCAGCGCGCCGTACGCGACCAGCTCGTGCAGTTCGTCAGGCGTCAGCGCGCAAGCGCGGCACAGCTCGGCGATAGTGATGGTTTCGCGCCCGTCCAGCCAGGCGGCTTCAGTGAACAGCGTCATGCTTCACTTCCCGGCGCGGGCGCGCGGATCGAATTGGGAGATTCCGGCCAGCTGCTGGAAGAGCGCGCGCTCCTCGTCCGTCAGCGTTGCCGGCACGTCGATGCAGGCGATGGCGTAGAGGTCGCCATGTCCACCCTTGCCGTTGGCCAGGCCGCGGCCGCGCGCGCGCAGCTTGCGCCCGGTGCGCGTGCCCGCCGGCACGGTCAGCAGCACGGCGCCTGCCAGGGTCGGCACCTCCACCTCTGCGCCGAGCGCCGCTTCCCAGGGCGCGAGCACCAGGTCGAAGTAGAGGTCGTGCCCATCGGGGCGGAACACGGCGTGCGGCGCCAATGTCAGGTGCAGGTAGATGTCGCCGTCGGCACCGCCGTTGCGCCCCTTGCCGCCCTTTCCCTTCAACCGCAGCTTCTGGCCCTCGCTCGCGCCGGGAGGGATTTTGATTTCCAGCGTGCGCGCGCCGTCTCCGCCGTCCACTTCCATGTTGGCAGTGGTCCCCCGGTTCGCGTCTTCGAGGCTGATCGCCATGGTGGTTTCGAAGTCGCGCCCGTGCACGGGCCGCGCCGCGCCGCGGCCGGCACGTCCGCGGCCCATGGAGGCGAGCAGCTCTTCCAGGTCGACATCGGCGAAGTTGCCGGGCCCGCCGCCGAAATGCTGCTCCCATTGCGGCGGGGGCGCGAACTCCTCGCCGGCGGGCCGGTGCCCCAGTGCGTCATAGGCCTTGCGCTTTTCCGGATCCTTCAGTGTGCCATAAGCCTCACCGATTTCCTTGAATTTCTCCTCGCCGCCGGGCGCCTTGGACACATCGGGGTGGTGCTCGCGCGCGAGCTTGCGGTAGGCCTTCTTGATCTGTTCCGGGGTGGCCCCGCGCGCGACGCCCAGCGCTTCGTAATAGTCCTTGTATTTCATGGCTTCGTGATCCCGATGGGACCACACGCGCTCAGCGCACCAGCAGCACGGGAACCTGGCATCGGGCCATGACTCCGGTGACCGTCGATCCCATGAAGAGGTTGCCCAGGGCGGAGTGCCCGTGGGTGCCCATGATGATGAGGTCGGGCTTCGTTTCCAGCGCGTAGGCGGCGATGGCTTCCCCCGCCGGCCCCTCGACGTGCGCCGTGCTGAAATCCCAGTGCTGCTGCTGCGCGAACGCGCGGATCGGCTTGAACACTTCGTTCGCCTCGTCTTCGCCGTAGTTGTCGATGGTGGCCTTGTCGACGAAGCGAGCCACCCGCTGCGGAATGGCAGGGGTCGCGTGCAGGGCCGTGAAGAAGTTGCCCACACCCAGCAATTCCTCGTGGGCCGCCAGATACGCCAACATGCGCTTCGTGTAATCGCTGCCGTCCACGGCCAATAGAACCTTCATTTGCTTCTCCTGCAGAGCCCGCCACGCACGGCAGCGTGCCGATGATGCTCTCGCGTTGCGCACTCGACGTCCGTTCGATGCAGCACAGACGACGCCACCTCGCTGCAGTAGAAGCGCTTGTGATCCACTCTTCAAGGCCGTCCATGAACGACAACACAGCGCCCGACGGAACGCGGGGCACCGGCCCCGCGGTGCACCATGTCCCGGAAGGATTTTCCGACCGGTTCGCGCTCGTGTTCACCAAGATGCTCCGGTTCACGGCCGATACGCTGTTCGCCAAGCGCTACGGCCACAGGGCGATCGTCCTGGAGACCGTGGCCGCGGTGCCGGGCATGGTGGGTGGCACCATCACGCACCTGCGCTGCCTGCGCAACATGGTGGGTGACGACGGCTGGATCCGCACCCTGATGGAAGAGGCCGAGAACGAGCGCATGCACCTGATGACGTTCATCGAGATCGCCAAGCCGACGGCGTTCGAACGCATGATCGTGATGCTGGCCCAGTGGATCTTCTATCTCGCCTTCTTCCTGCTCTACCTGGTCTCGGCGCGTACTGCGCACCGGGTCGTCGGTTACTTCGAGGAGGAGGCGGTCATCAGCTACACCAGCTACCTCGCGGAGATCGACGAAGGCCGCTCGCCCAACGTCGGTGCGCCGGCCATCGCCAGGCATTACTGGAAGCTGCCGGAGGACGCCACCCTGCGTGACGTGGTGCTCAAGGTGCGGGCCGACGAAGCCCATCATCGGGACATCAACCATGGTTTCGCCAACAAGCTCGGCGGCCGTCCCGCCGCCGCGCGCGCCGCGGCCTACCCGGAGCATGCGGATGAGATTCGCATCGAGGCGTGAGCCGGGGCCCTGCAGCGCCACCGCGATCGCGGTGAACGCATGAGCATCCGCAACCTCGAACACCTGCTCGCGCCGCGCTCCGTGGCGGTCGTGGGCGCCTCCGACCGGGTCGGCAGCGTCGGCGCCACGGTCTGGCGCAACATGAACGCGGGCCGCTTCGCCGGCGCCATTTACGCCGTCAACCCGAAACACGCGTCCATCGGCGGCCGCCCGGCCTTCGCCCGGCTCACGGACCTGCCGGCGGTGCCCGACCTCGCCGTGCTCTGCACGCCGCCCGACACCGTCGTCGACCTCGTCGCGGAACTCGGCCGGCTCGGCACGCGCGCGGTCATCGTGATGACGGCGGGACTCACGCCCGCGCACAAGAAGGCCATGCTCGATGCGGCACGGCCCCACTTGCTGCGGGTGCTCGGGCCCAACTGCCTGGGGCTGCTGACGCCGCACCTGGGCCTGAACGCCAGTTTCGCGCACACCGATGCGTTGGCCGGCGACGTGGCCTTCATCTCGCAATCGGGCGCGCTGGTCACCGCCATCCTCGACTGGTCCACATCCCGCGGCATCGGTTTTTCGCACATGGTGTCCCTGGGCGAGCGGGCCGACGTCGACTTCGGCGACCTGCTCGACTACCTGGCCAGCGATGCGCGCACGCGCTCGATCCTGCTCTACATCGAATCCATCGAGGCGCCGCGCAAGTTCATGTCGGCCGCGCGCGCCGCGGCCCGCAACAAGCCCGTGATCGTGGTCAAGGCCGGCCGGGCCGGCAACGGCATGAAGGCGGCTGCCTCGCACACCGGTGCCCTGGCGGGATCCGACATCGTGTTCGACGCCGCCATCCGCCGCGCCGGCATGCTGCGCGTGGACACGCTGCAGGACCTGTTCATGGCCACCGAAACCCTGGCCCGCTTTCGCGGCGGCGGTGACGGTGGCCTCACGCTGATGACCAACGGCGGCGGCGCCGGCGTGATGGCTGCCGACGCGGCCGCGCTTGCAGGCCTTGCGCTGCAGGAACTCGACGATGTGCTGGTGCGCAAGCTCGATGCCTTCCTGCCGCCGACCTGGTCCCACGGCAACCCCATCGACATCATCGGCGACGCACCTGTGGCGCGCTACACCCAGACACTGCAGGCGCTGCTCGCCGACGGCACCGGCACCGTGCTGTTCATGCACGCGCCGACCGCCATCGTGCGCAGCGAAGACATCGCGCGCGCCTGTGCGCCCATCGTCCAGGCCGCACCCGGCCGGGTCATGGCCTGCTGGCTTGGCGACGCTTCGGTGGCGCAGGCGCGCCGCATCTTCGAAGAAGCGGGGGTGCCCGACTACGCCACGCCGGAGGAAGCGGTGCGGGCGTTCGGCATGCTGGGGACCTACCGCCGCAACCAGGCCCTGCTGCTCGAGGCCCCTTCGGCCAGCGGGAACTCCCGCCCCGACACCGCTGGCGCGCGCGCCATCATCGAGGCCGCGCTTGCGGACGGCCGCGAAATGCTCGGCGAACTGGAAGCCAAGGCCGTCCTCGCGGCCTATGGCATTCCTGTGGTCCAGAGCCTCGCCGCGGCGGCCACCGCCGAGGCCGCCACGGTGGCGGCCAGGACCATCGGCTATCCGGTGGCGATCAAGATCCTGTCCCCCGACATCAGCCACAAGTCCGACGTCGGCGGGGTCCAGCTGCACCTGCGCGACGAGCCCGAGCTGCGGGCCGCCGCCACCGCGATGCTGGCCCGGGTCAAGGCAGCGCGCCCCGAGGCGCGCATCACCGGCCTCACCGTGCAGGCGATGGCCATCCGCCCGCTGGCACAGGAGCTGATCCTGGGGTTCAGCGTCGATCCCCTGTTCGGCCCGGTCCTGCTGTTCGGCCAGGGCGGCACCGCGGTGGAGGTGCTGGCGGACCGCGCGATTGCCTTGCCGCCGCTCAACCGTGTGCTGGCCCGGGACCTGGTCTCCCGCACGCGCGTGGCAAGGCTGCTGGCCGGCTACCGCGACCACCCGCCGGCGGACCTGGAGGCCGTTGGCGACGTGCTGATCGCCCTGTCGCAGATGCTGGTCGAGCTGCCCGAACTGTGCGAGCTCGACATCAACCCCCTGCTGGCCGACCACGCAGGCGTGGTGGCTCTCGACGCCCGGATCCGCGTCAGCCGCAGCCTGCCCGCGGGTGCGGCGCGTTTCGCGATCACGCCCTACCCCGCGCAGCTGGAAGAAACGCTGGCATGGCAGGGCGAGACGATCTTGGTGCGCCCGATCCGGCCCGAGGACGAGCCGCAGCACCGCGCCTTTGTCGCGGGCTTGCAGCCGGAGGACCTGCGCCTGCGGTTTTTCAGCGTGCGCCGGGAGTTGCCGCGCAGCGAGCTGGCCCGCCTGACCCAGGTCGACTATGCGCGCGAGATGGCCTTCATCGCGGTGCGCACCGTTCCTGGCGGTGCCGACGAAACCCTCGGGGTGGTGCGGGCCGTGATCGACCCCGACAACGCCGATGCGGAGTTCGCGGTCATCGTCCGGTCCGACCTGAAGGGCCGCGGACTCGGGCGCCTGCTGATGCGCAAGATGATCGGTTTCCTTTCCAGCCGCGGCACCGGGCGCATGGTGGGCTACGTGCTGCGGGACAACCAGCCCATGCGCGCGCTGGCGCGCTCGCTGGGATTCGACGCCGGTGTGTCCCCGGCCGGCGAAGACTCGGTCTTTGTGGTGTTGAAGATACCGGGCGTCTCCTGCCTACCGTCGAGCACCACGTCCAGGCCGGCTGCCACGTGAGGCGCTGAGGCAGGCGGTGCCCCCGCTGCCCCACAGGTCAACTGCACGGGCTAAACTGGCCTGCAACATGAAGCCCGCCCAGCCCCTGGACCCGCGCCTGACTGAGCAGCGCAACCCGCGCAGCATGCGCATCGATCAGTTGTCTACCGCCGAGATCGTCGACCTCATCAATGCGGAGGACCGGATGGTCGCCGCGGCAGTTGGCGAAGAACGGCAGCAGATCGCGCACGCCATCGACCTCGTGGTGGAGTGCCTGCGCAACGGCGGCCGGCTCATCTATGTGGGTGCGGGAACCTCGGGCCGGCTGGGCGTGCTGGACGCTTCCGAGATGCCGCCCACCTACCGCATCGACCCCGACATGGTGCAAGGCGTGATCGCCGGCGGCCTGGAAGCGCTGGTGCGGGCGCAGGAAGGCGCTGAGGACCATCCGCAGGACGGCGCCGACGCCATGGACGAGCGTGGCATCGGCCCCAACGATTTCGTGCTCGGCATCGCGGCTTCGGGCACCACGCCGTATGTGCACGGCGCGCTCAAGCGCGCGCGCGCGCTGGGCGCGCGCACCGGCTTCCTGCTCTGCACCTATCCGTCGGAGCGGCTGATGCAGTCGCACGACGTGGTGATCGCGCCGCTGGTCGGCCCCGAGGTCATCACCGGCTCGACGCGCATGAAGGCCGGCACCGCCACCAAGATCGTGCTCAACACCATCAGCACCGCCGCGATGGTGAAGACCGGCAAGGTCTACGGCAACCTGATGGTGGACCTGCAGGTGACCTGCCAGAAGCTGCAGGACCGCGGCGAGCGCATCCTGATGGAGACGCTGGGCATCGAGCGCTGGGAAGCCCAGCGGCTGCTGGACGAATCGGGCGGGCATGTGAAGACCGCCATCGCGATGAACAAGCTCGGCCTGGATGCGCGCGGCGCCAAGGAAGAGCTCGACCTCGCCGGCGGCTCCATTGCCGACGTGGTGGGCGACCTGCGCAAGGAGTGACGGCCGGCCCGCCGCGCGCGGCGGCCGACCGAAGGCTTCTCCCCGTATTTCACGCCGGCGGCGCTGGTGCCTCGCCGCACACCAGCAGCACTGCCTTCGCCGGCAGCCTGTCGAGCGCGACCCACTCGCCCCATCGCACCTGCAGGTCCGGCTGCAGCAGCCGCGCCGGGTGCAAATAGCGCTCCCAGTGCAAGGTGATGTCGCGCTGCTGCACCTTCAGGCGCAGCTCGAACGACGGCCAGTGGGCCGGCAGCCGCGGCGAAAGCGCCAGCGCGCCGGGGCGCACCTGCAGCCCCAGCAGGGTTTCGACCGCGGCGCGGTAGAGCCACCCCGCCGATCCCGTGTACCAGCTCCACCCCCCGCGGCCGACGTAGGGCGCGGCGCCGAAGGTGTCGCCCGCCGTGACGTAAGGCTCGAGCTCGTACGCTGCGCCATGCTTGGGGTGCCGGCTGCGGTGCGCGGGGCTGATGCCCTTGAAACTGCGCCACGCCGCTTCAGGGTCGCCGCCCAGCGCCTGCGCCATCAGGCCCCACACGGCGGCGTGCGAATACTGCCCGCCGTTCTCGCGCACGCCCGGCGGATAGGCCTGGATGTAGCCCGGGTTGTGCAGCGAGTGCTCCAGCGGCGGCGCCAGCAGCAGCAGCAGGCCGGCGTCCGCATCGAACAGTTGATGCTCCACGGCGGCCAGCGCCGGCGCTGTGAAGGCGGGAGTCGAGGCGCCGGAAAGCACGGCCCACGCCTGCGCGATGAGGTCGATGCGGCACTCGCTGTTGGCGGCCGACCCCAGCGGCGTGCCGTCGTCGAAGAAGGCGCGCCGGAACCAGCCGCCGTCCCAGCCCGGGCCGTGCAGCGCGGCGATCCAGCCGTCGCGCGCCCGCAGCCAGCGCTGCGCCCGTTCGCCCTCGCCCCGCGCGCTGGCCAGCGGCGCGAACTGCTCCGTGACCGCGCACAGGAACCAGGCGAGCCAGACCGACTCGCCGCGGCCCTGGTGTCCGACCCGGTTCATGCCGTCGTTCCAGTCGCCGGTGCCCATCAGCGGCAGGCCGTTCGCGCCGACGGGCAGGCTGCGGTCGATGGTGCGGGCACAGTGTTCGTAGACGCTGGCGCCGTCGGCCGACACCTGCGGCGTGTAGTACGCATCCTCGGCGCCGGCGGGAATGGCGGCGCCCTCCAGGAAGGGCACCTGCTGGTCCAGCAGTGCGAGGTCGCCGGTGGCGGCGAGGTAATGCGCGCAGGCGTACGGCAGCCACAGCAGGTCGTCCGAAAAATGCGTCCGCACGCCTTCGCCACCGGGTGCGTGCCACCAGTGCTGCACGTCGCCCTCGGGGAACTGGCGCGCGGCATTGAGGACGATCTGCTCGCGCAGCCGCGCGGGGTCGGCCAGCGTCAGCGCCATGGCATCTTGCAGCTGGTCCCGAAAACCCGACGCGCCGCCGGCCTGGTAGAAGCCCGCCTTGGACCAGAGCCGGCAGCTCACGGTCTGGTACAGCAGCCACCGGTTCACCAGCGCGTCGAACAGCGGGTCGGGCGTCCTGACCTGCACCGCCTCGTTCAGTCCCGACCACCAGCGCCTGACCTGCGCCAGCGCGGCCAGGGGATCGCGGCGGCTCCAGCCGGCCGCCAGCTGCCGCGCCGCTTCGGCCGAGGTCGCGTGGCCCAGCACGAAAGTGAACGAGGCGCCCTCGCCCGCGGCAAGCACGAAGTCCCCGGCGATGGCCGCGCACGGGTCCAGGCCCGGCCCGCTGCGCCCCGCCAGGGTGGCGGGCACGCCCATTCGGCCGGTCGCGCCATCGAAGAACTCGGCGCGGTCGCACGTCCATTGCGCCAGCGGCACCGCACCCTGGACCGAGAGGAACGCGGTATGGGCGCCGAAGCCCGCGCGCTGCTCGCGCTGCTGCGCGAACACGGCGGGCAGGTCCGCCTCCTTCCAGGTCAGCACGCCGCGCCGGTCGCCGCGGTTGGCGCCCAGCTGCCATTCGACCAGCCCCAGCGCCCGCAGCCGCAGCCGGGGGCCCGAGTGGTTGCGCAGCTGCACGCGCACGACCTTGACCGCGTCCACGAGGTCGGCGAAGAAAGTGGCCTCCACCTGGAGGGCGCCGCGTGAACTCTCGAACACGCTGTAGCCCTGGCCATGCCGCACGGCGAGCTGCCCGCCGGGCCGCGTGACACTGAACACTTCACCGCTGTCCAGGTCCTGCAGGAGCCAATGTTCCGCCGCCGGATCGGCCACCGGGTCGTTGGACCAGGCGGTGAGCTGGTGCAGCCGGCTGTTCACCGCCCAGGTGTAGCCGCTGCCGGCCTCCGACACCTGGAAGCCGAAGCCGCGGTTGGCGATGACGTTGACCCACGGGCGCGGCGGCGCCTGGCCGGGCGCGAGCGCGAAGCGGAACTCGCCGCTGGCGTCGTCGAATTCACCCACCGGCGCGGCACTGCCCGTCCTTGCAGCGGCACCCGCCTCGATGGCTGCCGCCACGGGCGCCAGCGCTTGCGGCGGCGGCCCCGCCCACAG
>NZ_JACCWG010000083.1 GCF_013697775.1 Ramlibacter sp.
CTGTGCCCGCAGCCAAACCGACCCCGCCGCCCGCTCCCGTGCCCGCGCCCGCGCCGCCGGCTGCGCCCGACGGCAAGGCCGTGCAGGCGCTGCTGCAGAAGAACAACTGCACCGCCTGCCACGCCGCGCAGCAGAAGATCGTCGGCCCCGGCTGGGGCGAGGTCGCCCGCAAGCATGCAGGCAAGGCCGACTACCTGGCTGGCAAAATCCGCTCTGGAGGCTCGGGCGTCTGGGGCAGCATCCCGATGCCGCCGCAGACGCTGAGCGAAGCCGAGGCCCGCCGCATCGCCGACTGGCTGGCCGCCGGCGCGAAGCAGTAACCACCGGCGCAGGGATATCCCCCATGCGCCGCAACCGTCCATTTATTAGCATCCGCTTAATTACCTGGAGACCCGCATGCAAACCCGTCGCGACACCCTGAAGCACAGCGCGGTGGTGGCCGGCCTGCTCGCCGCCACCGGCCTGTTCCCGCGCATGGCGCTGGCCTGGAACAACGCTGGCTTCGAGGCCAAGAGCGTCAACGACGTGATGAAGGCCTACGGCGCGGGCGCCCCCACCGAGAGCAAGGACGTCACGCTCACCGCCCCCGACATCGCCGAGAACGGCGCCGTGGTTCCGATGACCGTGGCCACCACGCTGCCCAACGTCAAGCACGTGCTGCTGCTGGTGGAAAAGAACCCCAGCACGCTGGTCGCCAAGTTCGACACCAGCCCCGCGGTGGATGCCAACTTCGCCACCCGCGCCAAGATGGGTCAGTCCTCCGACGTGTACGCGGTGGCCATCACCACCGACGGCAAGGCCTTCTTTGCGAAGAAGGAAGTCAAAGTGACGCTCGGCGGCTGCGGCGGCTGATCCATCCACACGAATCAAGGAGTCCGACATGTCCGAACCGATGCGCATCCGCGCCCAGGCAGCAGGCCCCAACGCCACCGTGCGTGTCCTCATGAGCCACGAAATGGAAACCGGCCAGCGCAAGGACGCGGCCGGCAAGACCATTCCGGCCTGGCACATCACCGACGTCGTCGCCACCCACAACGGCAAGCAGGTGCTGGCCGCCGAATGGGGCCCGGCCGTCGCCAAGAACCCGTTCCTGCAGTTCACGGTCAAGGGCGCCAAGGCCGGCGACAAGATCGGCGTCACCTGGAAGGACAACCGCGGCGACACCCGCACCGACGAAGCCGTGGTGTCCTGATGAAGGGCACCGTCGCATGCCTGGTGCTGGGGTTAGGGCTGGGGGTCGCCGCGACCGGTGCCTTCGCGCAGAAGTCGGCCACGCAGTCGATCGAGGAATACCGCGCGATGCTGGCCGACGGCAACCCGGCGGACCTGTTCGAGGCCAAGGGCGAGGTGCTGTGGAAGCAAAAGCGCGGCCCGAAGAATGCCTCGCTGGAGGCGTGCGACCTGGGCAAGGGCCCGGGCGTGGTCAAGGGCGCCTTCGTCGAGCTGCCGCGCTACTTCGCCGACGTCGGCAAGATGCAGGACCTGGAGACGCGCCTGGTCAGCTGCATGGAGCGGCTGCAGGGTTTCAATGCGGCGGAAATCGCCAAGACGCCGTTCGGCCGCGGCGAGCAGGCCAACGTGACGGCGCTGGCCACCTACGTGGCCGCCGAGTCCAGGGGACTGCAGTTCAACCTGCCGCAGGCCCATGCGATGGAAAAGAGCTACTACGAAGCCGGCAAGCGCCTGTTCTTCATGCGCGGCGGCACGCACGACTTCGCCTGCGCCTCCTGCCACGGCGAGGACGGCAAGCGCATCCGCCTGCAGGACCTGCCCAACCTGACCAAGAACCCCGGCGACGGCGTCGGCTTCGCCGCCTGGCCGGCCTACCGCGTCAGCAACGGCGAGATGTGGGGCATGCAGCTGCGCCTGAACGACTGCCTGCGCCAGCAGCGCTTTCCGTATCCGGAATTCGGCAGCGACGCGCTCACCGCCATCAGCACGTATCTCGGCGTGAACTCCAAGGGCGCCAAGTCGATCGCGCCCAGCATCAAGCGATAAGGACCCATTCATGAAGAAGATCGCACTCGTGCTGGGCCTGTCCGCCGTGGCGGGCGCCGCGGTGCTCGGCTGCGCCACGCTGCCCGGCGACGCCGAACTCGACCAGATGGCCGCCAACATGGCCAAGACCGCGTTCCGCGACCAGGGCATCGCCACGGTGGACCGCGTCAGCGGCATCGACGACACGCTGAAGGCCTGCAGCGCCGCGGACGTGGCCGGCAAGCCGCTGGACGCCGCGCGCACCAAGGCCATTGAGGAAGCCAACCTCAAAACCATCAAGTGGCCGGCCGACGGCAAGTTCCTGGGCGACTGGAAGGCCGGCGAGGCCATCGCGCAGAACGGCCGCGGCCTCACCTGGACCGACACGGCCGGCGCGGCCAATGGTGGCAACTGCTACAACTGCCACCAGATCAGCAAGGAAGAAATCTCCTTCGGCACCATCGGACCCAGCCTGTACAACTACGGCAAGATCCGCGGCGTGGCCGACCCCGCCAGCGCCGAAGCCAAGCCCATCGTGGAATACACCTGGGGCAAGCTGTGGAACGCCAAGGCCTACAACGCCTGCTCCAACATGCCGCGCGTGGGCCACTCGGGCATCCTCAACGAAAAGCAGATCAAGGACGTGATGGCCCTGCTGCTCGACCCGGCCTCCCCCGTCAACAAGTAGCGAGCGGCCGTGGACCTGTCCAAACGCGAATTCCTGCAGGTGCTGGGAGCCGGCGCCGTGGCCGGCATGGGGCTGGGCCGCTGGGCCGATGCCGATGCGCAAACGGCCGGCAATGTGCTGTACGACGTGCCGGCGTTCGGCAACGTGTCGCTGCTGCACATGACCGACTGCCATGCGCAGCTGCTGCCCATTTACTTTCGCGAACCCAGCGTCAACCTGGGCTTCGGCACCATGCAGGGGCAACTGCCGCACCTGGTGGGCGAGCACCTGCTGAAGGTGGCGAAGGTGCCGCCCGGCACGCCGGCCGCGCACGCCCTCACCTGCCTGGAGTTCGAAACCGCCGCGCGCCGCTACGGCAAGGTGGGCGGCTTCGCGCACCTGGCAACGCTGGTCAAGCGCATGCGGGCCGGCCGGCCCGGCGCGCTGCTGCTGGACGGCGGCGACACGTGGCAGGGATCGGCCACGTCGCTGTGGACCAACGGGCAGGACATGGTGGACGCCGCCAAGCTGCTGGGCGTGGACATCATGACCGGCCACTGGGAATTCACGCTGGGCATGGACCGCGTGAAGGAGATCGTGGAGAAGGACTTCGCCGGCAAGGTCGACTTCCTGGCGCAGAACGTGAAGACAGCCGACTTCGGCGACCCGGTGTTCAAGCCCTACGTCATCCGCCCCATCAACGGCGTGCCGGTGGCCATCATCGGCCAGGCGTTCCCGTACACGCCGATCGCCAACCCGCGCTACTTCGTCGCCGACTGGACCTTCGGCATCCAGGACGACAACATGCAGAAGGTGGTGGACGAGGTGCGCGCCAAGGGCGCGCAGGCCGTCGTCGTGCTCAGCCACAACGGCATGGACGTGGACCTGAAGATGGCCTCGCGCGTCACCGGCATCGACGCCATCCTGGGCGGCCACACGCACGACGGCATGCCGGTGGCCAGCATCGTGGCCAACAGGTCTGGCAAGACCATCGTCACCAACGCCGGCTCCAACGGCAAGTTCCTGGGCGTGATCGACTTCGACGTGAAGGGCGGCAAGGTGGCGGACTTCCGCTACCACCTGCTGCCGGTGTTCGCCAACATGCTGCCGGCCGACCGCGAGATGGATACGCTGATCGGCAAGGTGCGCGCGCCGCATGCGCAGAAACTGGGCGAGGTGCTGGCCGTGACCGAGGGCACGCTGTACCGCCGCGGCAACTTCAACGGCACCGGCGACCAGCTGATTTTGGATGCGCTGATGGATGTGCAGGGCGCGCAGATCGCGTTCTCGCCCGGCTTCCGCTGGGGCACCAGCCTGCTGGCGGGCCAGCCGATCACGCGTGAATGGCTGATGGACATGACCGCCATCACCTACCCCTATGCCACGGTCAACGAGATGAGCGGCGAGACCATCAAGACGGTGCTGGAGGACGTGGCGGACAACCTGTTCAACCCCGACCCGTATTACCAGCAAGGCGGCGACATGGTGCGCGTCGGCGGCCTGCAGTACGCCATGGACCCGATGGCCACGATGGGCAAGCGCATCACCGACATGCGCCTGGACGGCAAGCCGATCGAGGCCAGCCGCACCTACAAGGTGGCCGGCTGGGCGCCGGTGGCCGAGGAAGCGAAAACCGCGGGCGGCAAGCCGGTGTGGGACGTGGTGGAAACGTGGTTGAAGGCGCGCGGCGGCAAGGTGGCTGCACGCCAGGCGAACCTGCCGGTGGTGGCGGGGGCGCGGGGCAATCCGGGGTATTTGGAGGGTTGATGTGATGCGCGCTTTGCTTGCTCTCTTCGTGTTGCCTGCCATGCTGGGCATGGCGACGGGCACGCAGGCGCAGCAAGGCGCGACGTTCGAGGTGCGCAGCCTGACGCCCGAAGCGGCGCTGAAGGCTGCGTCGGCGGCGCTGGCAAAGTGCCGCGCAGCGGGCTACCAAGTGGGCGTGGCGGTGGTGGACCGCGCCGGTTCGCCGCTCGTCACGCTGCGCGACCGATTTGCAGGGCCGCACACGTTTCAGACCGCGCTGGATAAGGCGTATACGGCGGTCACGTTCAAGATCTCGACGACCGAGTTGGAAGCGGTCTCCCGCCCCGGCGGCGCCATGAGCGGCCTGCGGCAGCTGCCGCGCGTGGTGGCGATCGGTGGTGGCCTGCAGATCAGCGCCGCGGGATCGCAGGTCGGCGGCATCGGGGTGTCAGGCGCACCGGGTGGTGAGGCGGACGAGGCTTGCGCGAAGGCGGGCATCGCGAGCATCGCGGACGACTTGGAGATGTGAAGCGGGGCGCGCTGGCAGCAGAAGTGCGCGCGGCTCGCAGCTGAATGAACCCTCCTCTTGGCGGCGCGGACAGCACCAACCGCTGAATGCGCGGCTCGTCGTGCCGGCAAGCCACGGCCACATTGCGGGTTTTCTCGGTCGCTTTATCAATGTATAAACACCAGCCCTGGTAGCGCGTCCAAGGCATCGCCGGTGCTGCGGCCAAATTGGGACTGGTGACGCTGTTAAGCTGCGAACTTACAGCACATCGTCCACACAAGCTCCATACTCACCCGTGGTTGCCTCGTTTCCACCCTAACTAAAGGAACATCAATGCGCAACTCAGGTAAAGCTCCCACGATGGTAGTTTGGCTGATCTCACTTGTCCTATTCATCATCGCGCTGGCGGCACACTTCGGCGTTGTCAGGATTCCAGAACCCATTGCAACCTGGTCATGGATTGTTGGGCTTGGCCTGCTGCTAATTGCATGCCGGGTGCGTGGCTTGTAGTTTTCCGGTTCGCCGCGCGGCCTAACCCGCTACAGGGACTTCTCACGTAGTCAAGCACTGGTTGCCATTGGTTCCTTTTCCTTGTGACTATATTTACTGCTGGACCGACGTGCTGCTCGAAGCGGCGCTGAACGAGGAACAGACTGCACATCTACAGACGGCCTTGTTGCATGGGCTGCTTGCCGCATGCGGACCCCGATACGAACCGCTCGGCAGGGCCCGATCCCGTGGTGCAAACCGGCGACTGTCGCCAATGTCAAACTACAAAGGCTTTCCATCTGTCAAGCAAATAGCTCTCTCTGCTTGTGAAGGCATGCGATTCCATCGAACTCCAGTGCGCAACTATGAAGCCGCTCAACCTCACCCACTTTCCCCAGCCGGAGTCGAACGATCCGGGTAGCGTGGAGGCAGCGCTCGATGCGCTTCGCAACGCGGAGAACGAATCGACAGCCCATGAAGCCTACGATGCGTTTCTCTGGGCGGTGGGCGACAACCATGCAGGAACGTTCTATCCGGTCGTGTTGGGCGTCCTGCCGGAGATCG
>NZ_JACCWG010000218.1 GCF_013697775.1 Ramlibacter sp.
GTAGACTCGTGCGGGTGGAACTCCTGCACAAGCTGCGCGACGAAAAGCGCTACGACTCGCTCACCGCGTTGGCCGCCGCGATCGCCGGCGATGCTGCCGACGCGCGCGCCTTTCTCGCCGCCGAGGCGGCGGCGCACGCCGCCACCGGCCGGCAGACGACACGCGACCGAATTTGATCGGCCTGCCGTCGCGGCGCGCCGCGGCTCTCTGCGCGCGATCGGTGATCCGGTCGCCGCGTGTCCGATTTCCCGCTGCCGCCTGACGCCGGCGGCCGTCCAAAGATCCGCCATGGCTGACGCGCCCGTGTCGACCGACTACCGCCAGACGCTGAACCTGCCCGACACGCCGTTCCCGATGCGCGGCGACCTGCCCAAGCGCGAGCCCGGCTGGGTGGAGCAATGGAATGACGAAGGCGTCTACCAGCGGCTGCGCGAGGCGCGTCACGGCAAGCCGCGCTTCGTCCTTCACGACGGGCCGCCCTACGCCAACGGGCAGCTGCACGTCGGCCACGCGGCCAACAAGATCCTGAAGGACATGATCGTCAAGGCGCGGCAGCTTGCGGGCTTCGACTCGCGCTACACGCCGGGCTGGGACTGCCACGGCCTGCCGATCGAGAACCAGATCGAGAAGACGTTCGGCCGCGGGCTGAGCCGGGCCGACGTGCAGGCGCGCAGCCGCGCCTTCGCGACCGAGCAGATCGCGCAGCAGATGGCCGACTTCAAGCGGGTCGGCGTGCTCGGCGACTGGGAGCACCCGTACCGGACGATGGACTTCGGCAACGAGGCCGGCGAGATCCGCGTCCTCAAGCGCCTGATCGAGCGCGGCTTCGTCTACCGCGGCCTGAAGCCGGTGTACTGGTGCTTCGACTGCGGCTCCTCGCTGGCCGAATTCGAGATCGAGTACGCCGACAAGAAGTCGCAGACGCTGGACGTGGGCTTCCAGGCCGATGATCCCGCGAAGGTGGCCGCGGCGTTCTCCGTTCGCCCTGAGCTTGTCGAAGGGCCCCAAGCGAAGCCTGTGTTCGTCGTGATCTGGACCACCACCGCCTGGACCATCCCGGCCAACCAGGCGCTGAACCTCAACCCGGAGATCGTCTACGCGCTGGTCGACACGCCGCGCGGCTACATCGTGCTGGCCGAGGTGCTGGTGGAGAAATGCCTGGCGCGCTACAAGCTCACCGGCACCGTGGTTGCCACCACCAGGGGCGAGAAGCTGGGCGGCATGTTGTTCCGCCATCCGCTGTTCGACGTCGATGAAGCCTACAAGCGGCTCGCGCCGGTCTACCTGGCCGACTACGCCACCGCGGAGGACGGCACCGGCATCGTGCACTCCTCGCCCGCCTACGGGCTGGAAGACTTCAACAGCTGCGTGAGCCACGGCCTGAAGTACGACGACATCCTGAACCCGGTGCAGGGCAACGGCAGTTACGCGAGCGACCTCGCGCTGTTCGGCGGCGAAAACATCTGGAAGGCCGTGCCGCACATCCTGGACACGCTGGACAAGGCCGGGCGCCTGTTCGCCACCGAGCCGCTGGTGCACAGCTACCCGCACTGCTGGCGCCACAAGACGCCGGTGATCTACCGCGCCGCCGCTCAGTGGTTCATCCGCATGGACGAGGGCGAAGGCGTGTTCACGAAGGACAAGGCGCCCAAGACGCTGCGCCAGATGGCGCTGGAAGCCATCGAGGACACCAGCTTCTATCCGCAGAACGGCCAGGGCCGGCTGCGCGACATGATCGCCGGGCGGCCCGACTGGTGCATCAGCCGCCAGCGCAGCTGGGGCGTGCCGCTGCCCTTCTTCCTGCACCAGGACACGCACGCGCTGCATCCCAAGACCATGGAGATCCTGGACCTGGCGGCCGACATGGTGGAAGCCGGCGGCATCGAGGCCTGGAGCAAGGCCACGCCGCAGGAGATCCTGGCCAAGGTGGGCGCTGGGGACGACGCGCCGCTCTACACCAAGAGCGCCGACATCCTGGAGGTGTGGTTCGACTCCGGCACCACGCACACCACGGTGCTCAAGGGCTCGCACCCCGGCGCCGGCCACGAGAACGGCCCCGAGGCCGACCTGTACCTGGAAGGCCACGACCAGCACCGCGGCTGGTTCCATTCCTCGCTGCTCACCGCCTGCGCGATGTACGGCCGCGCGCCCTACCGCGGCCTGCTCACGCACGGCTTCACCGTGGACAGCCAGGGCCGCAAGATGAGCAAGTCGCAGGGCAACGGCGTCGATCCGCAGGAGACTAGCAAGAAGCTGGGCGCCGAGATCATCCGCCTGTGGGTGGCGGCCTCCGACTATTCCGGCGACATCGCCGGCGACGACAAGATCCTGGCGCGCGTGGTCGATGCGTACCGCCGCATCCGCAACACGCTGCGCTTCCTGCTGGCCAACATCAGCGACTTCGATCCCACAACCGATGCGGTGCCGCTGGCCGACATGCTGGAGATCGACCGCTACGCGCTGTCGCGCGCGGCGCAGTTCCAGGCCGAGGTGCTGGCGCACTACGAGGTGTACGAGTTCCACCCGGTGGTGGCCAAGCTGCAGGTCTACTGCTCGGAAGACCTGGGCGCGTTCTACCTCGACATCCTGAAGGACCGGCTCTACACCACCGCGCCCAAATCGCTGTCGCGGCGCAGCGCGCAGACGGCGCTGTGGAACATCACGCACGCCATGCTGCGCTGGATGGCGCCCTTCCTCAGCTTCACGGCGGAAGAAGCGTGGAAGGTGTTCGGCAACTCGCCGTCGATCTTCTTCGAGGAGTACGCGGAGATCGGCGCGGCCGACGGGGAACTGCTGGCGAAGTGGAACCGCATCCGCGAGATCCGCGAGCTGGCCAACAAGGAGATCGAGGCGTTGCGCGAAAAGGGCCAGGTGGGCTCGTCGCTGCAGGCCAACCTGGTGGTCACGGCGCCGGCTGGGGACCACGCGCTGCTGGCCAGCCTGGGCGAGGACCTGAAGTTCGTCTTCATCGCCTCGGCCGTCGAACTGCGGACCGGCGACACGCTGGCGGTGCAGGCCAAGCCCTCGGCCGACACCAAGTGCGAGCGCTGCTGGCACTGGCGCGCCGACATCGGCACCGATGCGGCGCATCCCACGCTGTGCGGCCGCTGCACCAGCAACCTGTTCGGCGCGGGCGAAGCGCGGGTGCACGCCTGATGGCCCGCCGCGCCCCTTCCTCGTCTTCCGCGGCCGGCGGCATGCTGCCCTGGCTGGGCCTGGCGCTGATCATCCTGATCGCCGACCAGTTCACCAAGGTGCTGATCCTGGGCTACTACCGCCTGGGCGATTCCACCACCATCACCAGCTTCTTCAACGTGGTGCGCGCCCACAACACCGGCGCCGCCTTTTCGTTCCTGGCGGCGGCGTCGGGTTGGCAGCGCTGGCTGTTCACCGGCATTGCCATCGCGGCGATCGGCTTCATCCTGTGGCTGCTGCGCTCGCACGCGGGCCAGCGGCTGTTCTGCTTCGCGCTGGCCTGCATCCTGGGCGGCGCCATCGGCAACCTGGTGGACCGGCTGCTGCATGGCTACGTGGTGGACTTCCTGCAGGTCCACTGGAAGAACCGGTGGTACTTTCCGGCGTTCAACGTGGCCGACGCGGCCATCACCATCGGCGCGGCGTGCCTGATCCTGGACGAGCTGCTGCGGGTGCGGCGCAGCCGCTGACAGCAGCCGTGTGAAGGCCGGGCAAATCCGGGTGCCGCCCGACTGAGCCGGGCGTATCATTGCTTCAAACATGAAGCATCTGCTGAACCTGCTGGCAGCCGTGGCGCTGCTGGTGTGGGGCACGTATCTCGTTCGCACCGGCATCCTCCGGGTCTTCGGCGCCAATCTGCGTCACGTGCTGGCGCGCAGCATCGACCGGCGGCCGGCCGCGGCCCTGGCCGGGCTCGGCGTCACCGCGCTGGTGCAGTCCAGCACGGCCACCGCGCTCATCGTCGCCGCGTTCGTCGGCCAGGGGCTGATGCGCCTTCCCATCGCGCTGGCCGCGATGCTGGGCGCCGACGTCGGCAGCAGCCTGATGACGGTGGTGTTCTCATTCGACCTGTCCTGGCTGTCGCCGCTGTTCATCTTCGTCGGCGTGGTGCTGTTCATCTCGCGCCAGGCCAGCCCGGTGGGCCGCTTCGGCCGCGTGCTCATCGGCTTGGGGCTGATGCTGCTCGCGCTGCGGCTGATCGGCGAATCCACCGCCATCATGGTGCGCTCGCCGGCCATCAAGGCCCTGCTCGCGTCGCTGTCCAGCGACATGCTGCTGGAGATCACCGTCGGCGCGGCGCTCGCCGTCATCGCTTACTCCAGCCTCGCCATCGTGCTGCTGACCGCCACCCTTGCGGTGTCGGGCGCGGTACCGCCTGAAGTGGCCATGGGCCTGGTGCTGGGTGCCAACCTGGGCAGCGGCTTCCTGGGCGTGCTGGCCACGGCCCGCTCCGCCCCGGAAGTGCGGCAGGTGCCGATGGGCAACCTCGTCTTCAAGGCGCTGGGCGTGCTGGTGGCCGCGCCCTTCGTCGGCCTGTGGCTGCGCTATGCCCAGCCGCTGGGAAATGCCGCGACGGTGGTGGTGCTGTTCCATCTCTTTTTCAATGCCGCGCTGGCCGTGCTGTTCATGGCCATGACGCACGTGGTGGCGCGCTGGGTCGAGCGCTGGCTGCCGCCGGCCGAGCAGAACGTGGTGGCGGGCCGGCCGCACCACCTGGATCCGTCGGCGCTGGCCACGCCATCGCTGGCCATCTCCTGCGCCGCTCGCGAGGCGCTGCACCAGGCCGACGTGGTGGAAACCATGCTGCTGGGCATGCTGCGCGTCATCCGCGACAACGACCTGCGCCTGGCGCAGGAGCTGCGCAAGCTCGACGACACGGTCGACCAGCTGTATTCGGCGATCAAGTACTACCTGACCAAGATCTCGCGCGAGGCGCTGGGCGAGGAGGAGAGCCGGCGCTGGACCGACATCATCAGCTTCACCATCAACATGGAGCAGATCGGCGACATCGTCGAGCGCGTGCTGATCGACATCGAGGACAAGAAGATCAAGAAGGGCCGCAGCTTCTCCGACGCCGGCATGGCCGAGATCTGCGAGCTGCACGCGCGCCTAGTGGACAACCTGCGCCTGGGCATGAGCGTGTTCCTCAACGGCTCGGTGCGCGACGCGCAGAAGCTGCTGGAGGAAAAGGCGCGCTTTCGGGACCTGGAGCGCGCCTACGCCGGCACCCACCTCACGCGCCTGACCGACAACACGGTGCAGAGCATCGAGACCAGCTCGCTGCACCTGGACCTGATCAGCGACCTGAAGCGGATCAACTCGCACATCTGCTCGATCGCCTACCCGATCCTCGACTCGGCCGGGGCGCTGGCACCCAACCGGCTGCGGCAACCGGCCCTGCCGCGCGAGGTGCCGCCAGTAGGCTGACGGCTCCGCCGCGAGGCGAAGCGTCAGTGCGCCTCGAGTTCGCGGCCCAGGTGCTTCATGCAAAATTCGATGAGTTCGTCGATCTCGGTGGATTTATCGAACACGGCGTCGGCACCCAGCTGGGCGCAGCGCCAGCGCACGTCGCGCGTGGCGTGGTTGCTCAGCACGATGATGCGCTGGCCGCGCTTGCACCTGGCCAACGCCTCCAGCACATTCAGGCCGCTGCCCTCGCGCAGGAACAGGTCGACGATGACCAGGTCCCAGGCATCAGGGTTGCGCGCCAGCCATCGCTTGGCGTCATGTTCCGTCTCCGCGCTGCCCACCGGCTCCACCAGGGCCATCTCCTGCAGCGTTTCGGTGAGGTTCTGACGGATCGTCGCGCTGTCTTCGACGATGAACGTTCTGAACTTCATTGTGTTTCTCCGGCGTTTGCGCAACTTTATGGCTGCGCAAACAGCCGGAGTGCAAGGCCGAAGGCCGAGCAACTGTAGGAGCCCACGGTCAGGCGTGGTGCGTCAGATGCCTTCCCGGCTGAGCACAAGCGCGGCGTCGACGGTGAATTCCTCCTGCTCGAGCCGGGTGCAGATCTCGGCCGCGTCCATGCGGCGGAACTGCACCACCTCGCCGTCCTGGTTCACCGGCACGACGCCCTCCGGTACGGTGGCGGTGTACCAGTCCACCTCCTGGATGATGTAGCCGCCGCGCGCACCGCCCGGCCGCCGCAAGGTGAGGCGCCCGCCGTGGCGCAGCCGCTGCAGCTCCGACAGCTTCAGGCCCGCCTCTTCCCAGGTCTCACGCTCCAGCGTGCGCTCGGGCGCCTCGCCGGCCGGCACCATGCCGCCCACCATCGTGTCCCACATGCCGGGGTCGTTGGGCTTGTCGAAGGCGCGCTGCTGCACCCAGTGGCGCCCGTCGGGCAGGAAACCCGCCAGGTGCACCGCGTGCGTGGCGATGCCCAGGATGCGCGTGACGCCGCGCTCGACCGTGCCCAGGGTTTCGCCGCGCGCACCGCGCACCGCCAGCTGCTCGTTGCGCCAACTCGGCGCCAGGCCCGCCTGGCGGATGGCGGCGGCCAGCCGCCCGATGCTGGACGTGAGGTCGCCGCGCAGCTGCCAGCCGGGGCCGGTGGCGCCGTCGCGCCGCTGCATCAGCGTGGGCGGCAGGTCCAGCAGCAGGTCTTCCAGCAGATCGGTCTCCAGCGAACCGATGGCCACCGCGTCCCACCACAGGCCCGCGCGCGGCTTGGCCGGTGGTTCGTCTGCGCGGGTGCGCAGCCGCTGCAGCCAGGCAGCGCTGGGCTGCGGGCGCGTCACAGGCCCAGGACCGTGGAGCCGGTCGTCTTGCGCGCCTCCAGGTCGCGGTGCGCCTGCTGCACCTGCTCCATGGGATAGCGCTGCGCGATGTGGATCTTCACCTTGCCGCTGGTCACCGCCTCGAACAGGTCGTCGGCCATCGACTGGGTGGCTTCGCGCGTGGCGATGTGCGTGAACAGCGTCTGGCGCGTCACGTACAGCGAGCCCTTGCTCGCCAGCAGGCCGGGCGCGAACGGCGGCACCGGGCCCGACGCGTTGCCGAAGGTCGCCATCAGGCCGAACGGCTGCAGGCAGTCCAGCGACTTCTCCCAGGTGTCCTTGCCGACCGAGTCGTACACCACCTTCACGCCCTTGCCGCCGGTGATGTCCTTCACCCGCGCCAGGAAGTCCTCGGTGTTGTAGTTGACGACGTGCGCGGCACCGTTCTCGCGGGCAAGCGCGCACTTCTCGTCGGAGCCGGCCGTGCCAATGAGCTGCAAGCCCAGTGCACGCGCCCACTGGCAGGCGATCAGGCCGACGCCGCCGGCCACCGCGTGGAACAGCACGAAGTCGCCCGCCTGCAGGCCGCCCTGGGGCAGCGTGCGCTTGAGCAGGTACTGCGCCGTGAGGCCCTTGAGCATCATGGCCGCGCCAGTGTCGAAATCGATCGCGTCGGGCAGCTTGCACACGCACTTGGCGGGCATCACGCGCACCTCACAGTACGCGCCGGGCGGCTGGCTGGCATAGGCGGCGCGGTCGCCGGCCTTGAGGTGCGTGACGCCCTCGCCCACGGCTTCCACCACACCCGCGGCCTCCATGCCCAGCGTGGCCGGCATGGGCATCGGGTAGAGGCCGGTGCGGTGGTAGACGTCGATGAAATTGAGTCCCAGCGCATGGTGGCGGATGCGGATCTCGCCGGGGCCGGGCTGGCCCACCTCGACATCCATGATCTCCAGCACTTCGGGGCCGCCGGTCTGGCGAATGCGTACAGCTTTGGTCATTTCAGAATCCCTTTCCTTTTTTGGTGCATCGTGCCACGACGGAAAGCCCTTGTCCGTTGGGGTCGGCCCGGTTCCGTCAGCAGCGATGGCTGCATTAAAGTGCGCGCCGATGAACCACCGACTCACCCCCGCGACCGCAGCCCTGCTGACAGTACCGCCTCTGCTGTGGGCTGGCAACGCGGTCGTGGGACGGCTTGTGAACGGCCTGGTGCCGCCGATCACGCTGAACTTCCTGCGCTGGGCCCTGGCCTTCCTGCTGCTGCTGCCCTTTGCGGCCCAGGTGCTGCGGCCCGGCAGCGCGCTGTGGACGCACTGGCGGCGCTACACGCTGCTGGGCCTGTTGGGCGTAGGCTGTTACAACGCCTTGCAATACCTTGCGCTCACCACCTCCACCCCGCTGAACGTGACCCTGGTGGCGGCCAGCGTTCCGGTGTGGATGTTGGCACTGGGTGCTCTCTTCTTCGGCCAGCGTGTCTCCGGACGCCAGGTCGTGGGGGCGCTGATGTCCATCGTGGGCGTGC
>NZ_JACCWG010000259.1 GCF_013697775.1 Ramlibacter sp.
CTGCGCGCCTACCGCAGCAGCGGCCGCGAACTGGCCTGCCGCGCGCTCGCCGGCGCCTACCCCGTGACCGCGCAGCTGCTCGGCCAGGAGAACTTCGGCGCGCTGGCGGTCAGCCTGTGGCTGCGGCATCCACCTGGCCGCGGCGATATTGCGCAGTGGGGTGCGCAGCTGGCCTCGCACGTCGAAATGTTGCCCGACCTGGCCGCCGAAGAACCCTACCTGGCCGATGTGGCGCGGCTCGAATGGGCACTGCACGGCGCCGCGACGGCTGCCGATGCCGAGCGCGACGTCGCCTCGTTCGCGCTGCTGATGGAGCAGGAGCCCGCGCAGCTGCGCCTGCGGCTGTGTCCCGGCGCCGCCGGCATCGGCAGCCAATGGCCGGTGGCCAGCATCGTGCTTGCGCATCTGCACGGCGAGCCCTCGCTCGAACAGGCCGGCGAACGCTTGCGCGCGCGGGTCGCCGAAAGCGCGCTGGTCTGGCGCGATGGCGTGCGCCCGCGGGTGCGCCCGCTGGATTCGGCCGAAGCGCCCTTCATCGCGTCGCTGCTGCACGGCGACAGCCTGGACGCCGCCCTGCAAGCGGCGCCGCAACTCGATTTCAATGCCTGGCTGGCCGGCGCCGTGCAAAGCGGCCTGGTGCTGGGCACCGACATCTCGGCCCTTGGGGAGGACACACCATGAACAACGGCATCCATGCATCCTGGCTCGGCCGCGCAACGGCCCTGTGGCAGCGGCTTTCCGCCGCGCTCGACGCATTGCAGCCGGCCGCGGCACTGGCCGCGCGCCTCTACGTCGCGCAGGTGTTCTTTCTGTCCGGGCTGACCAAGATCCGCGACTGGGACACCACGCTCGCGCTGTTCGCCGACGAATACAAGGTGCCGCTGCTGCCGCCGGTGATTGCCGCGCCACTGGGCACCGCGGGCGAGCTGGTGCTGCCGGTGCTGCTGGTGCTGGGCCTGGGCGGGCGTTTCGCCGCGCTCGGCCTGTTCGTGGTGAACGCGGTGGCGGCGCTGTCGCTGCCGGACATCGCACCGGCAGCCTTGCAGCAGCACGTGTTCTGGGGCGCGCTGCTGGCCGGGCTGGCGATCTACGGGCCGGGCGGATGGTCGCTGGACCGCTGGGTCTGGCCGCACCTCGCGGGCGCACCGACCGCGACCCCGACGCCTACCAGTTGACCTCGCGCTCGGGCGTGGAGCCGATCTTGTGGATCGCGAGGTCGGCGCCCTCGTATTCCTCTTCCGGCGACAGCCGCAGCCCGAGCGCCGCCTTCAGCACGCCGTAGACGGCGAAGCCGGCCACCAGTGCCCAGGCCACGCCCATGGCGGTGCCGATCAGCTGCGCGCCCAGGCTCACGCCGCCCAGCCCGCCCAGCGACTTGGTGCCGAAGATGCCCGCGGCGATGCCGCCCCACAGGCCGCACAGGCCGTGCAGCGGCCACACGCCCAGCACGTCGTCCACCTTCCACTTGTTCTGCGTGAGCGTGAACATCGAGACGAACACCACGCCGGCGATGGCACCCACCGCGAGCGCGCCCAGCGGGTGCATCAGGTCCGAGCCCGCGCACACCGCCACCAGGCCGGCCAGCGGGCCGTTGTGCACGAAGCCCGGGTCGTTGCGGCCCAGGATCAGCGCGGCCAGCGTGCCGCCCACCATCGCCATCAGCGAATTCACCGCGACCAGTCCGGAGACCTTGTCGATGGTCTGCGCGCTCATCACGTTGAAGCCGAACCAGCCCACCGTGAGGATCCAGGCGCCCAGCGCCAGGAACGGGATGTTGGACGGCGGGTGGGCCGAGATCGCGCCGTCCTTGCGGTAGCGGTTGGCACGCGCGCCCAGCAGCAGCACCGCCGGCAGCGCCAGCCAGCCGCCCACCGCGTGCACCACCACCGAGCCGGCGAAGTCGTGGAACTCCTCGCCGGTAAGCGACTTGATCCAGGCCTGCACGCCGAAGCGCTGGTTCCAGGCCACGCCCTCGAACAGCGGATAGACCAGCCCCACGATGATGGCGGTGGCGATCAGCTGCGGCCCGAAGCGCGCCCGCTCGGCGATGCCGCCGGAGATGATGGCCGGGATGGCGGCAGCGAACGTGAGCAGGAAGAAGAACTTCACCAGCTCGTAGCCGTTCTTCGCGATCAGCTGGTCGGCGCCCACCAGGAAGCTGGTGCCGTAGGCCACGCCGTAGCCGACCAGGAAATACGCGACGGTGGACACCGAGAAGTCCACCAGGATCTTCACCAGCGCATTGACCTGGTTCTTCTTGCGCACCGTGCCCAGCTCCAGGAAGGCAAAGCCCGAGTGCATGGCCAGGACCATGATGGCGCCCAGCAGGATGAACAGGACGTCCGAGCCCTGTTTTAGTGCTTCCATGAAAACCTCTTTGGGTGAAATGCTTGTGATTGGTGCGCTTTCGCCCGCAAACCTGCGGGCGCACCAAAAGCAAGCAAGAAGCGCGCCTCAACCGTGCATGCCATTGGCGGGCAGCGGTTGCCACTGGCCGGAGGCCGGTTGATATACTCCGCCCCAGCGCCGATTTGCCTCAGCTTGCGGGCGCTCAATAAGTTCAGCTAAAGACAAGAGCGCGATCACCCGGCCTCGTCTTGCAGCGAGCCCGGGTTTTTCTTTTTCCGCCATGCCATTGATCGCGACGCCACAGTCCCTGCATTTCGCCGAGCCGCTCGCGCTGCAAAGCGGCGCCTCGCTGCGCGACTACCGCCTGGCCTACGAAACCTACGGCACGCTCAACGCCGACAAAAGCAACGCGGTGCTGATCTGCCACGCGCTCAACGCGTCGCACCACGTGGCCGGCGTGTACGAAGGCCAGGAGAAGTCCGAAGGCTGGTGGGACACCATGATCGGGCCCGGCAAGCCGGTGGACACCGACCGCTTCTTCGTCATCGGCGTCAACAACCTGGGCTCGTGCTTTGGCTCCACCGGGCCGATGCATGCCAACCCCGACACCGGCCGCATCTGGGGCGCGGACTTCCCGGTGGTGACGGTGGAAGACTGGGTCGACGCGCAGGCGCGCCTGCTGGACCGGCTGGGCGTCGCGCGGCTGGCGGCGGTGATGGGCGGCAGCCTGGGCGGCATGCAGGCGCTGTCGTGGACCTTGCGCTACCCCGAGCGCGTGGCGCACGCGGTGGTGGTGGCCAGCGCGCCCAACCTGAACGCCGAGAACATCGCCTTCAACGAGGTGGCGCGCCGCGCCATCGTCACCGACCCGGACTTCCACGGCGGCCATTTCTACGAGCACGGCGTGGTGCCCCGGCGGGGCCTGCGCATCGCCCGCATGATCGGCCACATCACGTACCTGTCGGACGACGTGATGAACGAGAAATTCGGGCGGCAGCTGCGCGAAGGGCTCACGCTGAAGTACAGCACCCAGGACATCGAGTTCCAGATCGAAAGCTACCTGCGCTACCAGGGCGACAAGTTCAGCGAGTACTTTGATGCCAACACCTACCTGCTGATCACGCGCGCGCTCGACTATTTCGATCCGGCGCGCGGCCATGACGGCAACCTGGCGAAAGCGCTGGCGGCGGCCACCGCGAAATTCCTGCTGGTGAGCTTCACCACCGACTGGCGCTTCGCGCCGGCGCGAAGCCGCGAGCTCGTCAAGGCGCTGCTGGACAACAACCGCGACGTCAGCTACGCCGAGATCGCCGCGCCGCACGGGCACGACGCGTTCCTGCTGGAGGATGCGCGCTACCTGGGCGTGGTGCGCTCCTATTTCGAGCGCATCGCGCGCGACCTGGGAGCGGCGCAATGAGCGAACGCACCGTGCTGCATTCCATCGCCCGCCTGGTGCCCACCGGTGCGCGCGTGCTCGACCTGGGCTGCGGCGACGGCGCGCTGCTGGACCTGCTGCAGCGCGAGCGCGGCTGCAGCGGCTACGGCATCGAGATCGACGACGACAACGTGCTGGCCTGCGCCAAGCGCGGCGTGAACGTGATCCAGCTGAACCTGGAAGAAGGCCTGTCGATGTTCGACGAGGGCTCGTTCGACGTGGTGCTGCAGATCGACACCCTGCAGCACCTGCGCAACGCGGAAACCATGCTGCGCGAGACGGCGCGCGTGGGCAAGGTCGGCATCGTGGCATTCCCCAATTTCGCGCACTGGCCCAACCGCCTGTCGGTGCTGCGCGGGCGCATGCCGGTCACGCGGCGCCTGCCCTACCAGTGGTACGACACGCCCAACATCCGCGTGGGCACCTTCAAGGATTTCGAGGTGCTGGCCACCAGGAACCGCCTGAGCATCCTGGACGCCTTCGGCCTGCAGGGCGGCGGCGAGCGGCGCTTCCTGCCCAACCTGACTGCCAGCACGGCGGTGTTCAAGTTCGAGCGGGGCTGAAGTACAGGGGTTGAAGTACGGCGCGGCATCGCTGCTAAGATGCCACGCACGGGATCACAGCCTCCCGGATCTTCTCGGAGATGAGACGGTGTCCCGTCCAAGCGCTGGGCAACTCGCATGGAGTTTCTTCAATGGACACCGCCCAGGATCTCTCGATTTCCCGTTCCCGTTTGCATTCCCTCATTGGCCGCGCCGATGCGCCGCTGGTGCTCGACGTGCGCCGCCCGCCCCGCTTCAACGACAGCGACCAGCTGGTCGCCGGCGCTCGCCACTGCGCACCGGATGACGTCGAGGCCTTCGCGCGCAGCCAGGCGCCGCGCGAGGCGGTGGTGTATTGCGTGCACGGCCACGACGTCGGCCGCGACGCCGCACTGGCATTGCGCCGCGCCGGCTGGACCGCCCATTTCCTGGCCGGCGGGCTGGAAGGCGGCGAGGATGGCGTGGACGCCGCCGGCGACATCGCGCAATGGCGCGCGCAGCCCCTGCCCACGATCCGCAAGCGCCCCGACCTGGGCGTGACCGGCGAGCGGCCGTCGCGCTGGATCACGCGCGCGCGGCCGAAGATCGACCGCATCGCCTGTCCCTGGCTGGTGCTGCGTTTCATCGATCCGCAGGCCGAATTCTTCTATGTGGCCACCGAGCGCGTGCTGGACGAAGCGCGGCGCCTGGACGCCGTGCCGTACGACATTCCCGGCGCGCCGATCAGCCATGCGTGGGAGCGCTGCAGCTTCGACGCGCTGCTGCAGGCCTTCGGCCTGCAGGACCCGGCGCTCGAGGCGCTTGCGCTGATCGTGCGCGGCGCCGACACCGATCGGCTGCGCCTGGCACCCGAGGCGGCCGGCCTGCTGGCCGTGTCGCTCGGCCTGTCCGCATTGCACGCGGACGACGACCACGCCATGCTGCGCGCCGCATTGCCGGTGTACGACGCGCTGTACGCCTGGTGCGCCACGGCGCGCGGCGAAACGCACCAGTGGCTGGCGCACGAAGCCACGGAGGCCGGCGCTTGAACACCATTCCGTTCCACGAAGCGCTGCGCTTCTGGCTGCGGCTGGGCTTCATCAGCTTCGGCGGGCCGGCCGGGCAGATCGCCATCATGCACCGCGAGCTGGTGGAGCAAAAGCGCTGGATCTCCGAGCGGCGCTTCCTGCATGCGCTGAACTACTGCATGGTGCTGCCCGGCCCCGAGGCGCAGCAGCTGGCCACCTACATCGGCTGGCTGATGCACCGCACCTGGGGCGGCGTCGTGGCCGGCGGCCTGTTCGTGCTGCCCTCGCTGTTCATCCTCATCGCGCTCAGCTGGATCTACGTGGCCTTCGGCAATGTGGACTGGGTGGCCGGCCTGTTCTACGGCATCAAGCCCGCGGTGGCGGCCATCGTGCTGCAGGCCGTGTGGCGCATCGGCAGCCGCACGCTGAAGGACCCGCGCAGCACGCCGCTGCCGTGGCTGATCGCCGTTCTCAGCTTCGTTGCCATCTCGGTGCTGCGCATCCCGTTCCCCTGGGTGGTGCTGGCCGCGGCGCTGGCGGGCGCGGCCGGCGGGCGCTGGGCGCCGGCGCAGTTCGGCGC
>NZ_JACCWG010000314.1 GCF_013697775.1 Ramlibacter sp.
CGCTGGCGCAGGGCAGCTGGGGCGACCCCGGGCTCGCCGACGAAACGCTGTCGCTGGTGTCCGGCCAGTTCCGCCGCTTCGCCGACGAGCGCATCGCCCCGCAGGCGCAGGCCTGGCACCGCGACGACGCGCTGATCCCGCTGCCGCTGGTGGCGGAGCTGGCCGCGCTCGGGGTGTTCGGCCTCACCATCGCCGAGCAGCACGGCGGCATGGGCATGGACAAGCTGGCCATGTGCGTGGTGACCGAGCAGCTCAGCCGCGCGTCGCTGGCGGTCGGCTCGCTCGGCACGCGCTCGGAAATCGCCGCGGAGCTGATCGGCCACCACGGCACCGACGCGCAGAAGGCGAAGTGGCTGCCGCGCATCGCAAGCGGCGCCACACTGCCGGCGGCGGTGTTCACCGAGCCTTCGGCCGGCTCGGACCTGGCATCGGCGCGCACGCGCGCCGTGCTGGAAGGCGGCGTGTACCGGCTGACGGGCAGCAAGACCTGGATCACGCATGCCGCGCGCGCCGACCTGATGGCCGTGCTGGCGCGCACCGAAGCGGGCGGGCGCGGGGCAGCAGGCCTGTCGATCTTTTTGGCGGAGAAGCCGCGCGGCACGGCCGGTGACGACTTCCCGGTGGAAGGCCTGAGTGGCAGCGAAATCCCGGTGCTCGGCTACCGCGGCATGAAGGAATACGAGCTCGCCTTCGACGGCTTCGCCGTTGCGCAGGACGGCCTGCTGGGCGGAACAGCGGGCCGCGGCTTCCAGCAGCTGATGTCCACCTTCGAATCGGCGCGCATCCAGACAGCGGCGCGCGCCGTGGGCGTGGCGCAGAACGCGCTGGAACTCGCCGCTGCTTATGCGCAGCAGCGCCAGCAGTTCGGCTGCGCGATCGCGCAGTTTCCGCGCATCGCCGGCAAGCTGGCCTGGATGGCGGTGGAAACCATGCTGGCGCGCCAGCTCACCTGGGCCGCCGCGCGGCAGAAGGACCAGGGCCTGCGCTGCGACGTGCCGGCCGGCATGGCCAAGCTGCTGGCCGCCAAGGTGGCCTGGGCCAATGCCGACTCAGCCCTGCAGGTGCACGGCGGCAACGGCTACGCGCAGGAATACGCCATCAGCCGCGTGCTGTGCGACGCACGCGTCCTCGGCATCTTCGAAGGCGCGGCAGAGATCCAGGCCGGCGTGATTGCAAAGGGCATGCTGCGATGAACGGCCAGAACGAAACTTTCGACGTGGTGATCGTGGGCGGCGGCGTGATGGGCAGCTCGGTCGCCTACCACCTGAAGACACTGGACGCGCGGCTGTCCGTGCTGGTGCTGGAGCGCGACCCCAACTACACCACGGCGTCCTCCACGCTGTCGGTAAGCTCGATCCGCCAGCAGTTCTCGGCGCCGGTGAACATGGCGCTGTCGCGCAACAGCTTCGCGTTCCTGCGCGAAGCGGCGGACCGCCTGCAGGTCGATGGCGACCGGCCGGACGTGGCGCTGCAGGAGCGCGCCTACCTGCAGCTGGCCTCGCCCGCGGGCGCCGACGGCCTGCGCGCCATGAATGCCGTGCAGCGCGCGCACGGCGGCGACATCGCGCTGCTGGAGCCTGACGATCTGGCGCGGCGCTTTCCCTGGCTCAGCATCGACAGCATCGGTGCGGGCAACCTGGGCCTGCGCGGCGAAGGCTGGTTCGACGGCTACAGCCTGCTGCAGGCGTTGCGGCGCAAGGCGCGCGCGCTCGGTGTGGAGTACCGCAAGGCCGAGGCCGTGTCGCTGCGGCGCGAGGGCGAACGCATTGCAAGCGTCGGCTGCGCCGACGGCAGCACCGTGGCGTGCGGCATGCTGGTGAACGCGGCCGGCCCGCACGCGGCGCGGGTGGCGGACATGGCCGGCTTCGCGCTGCCGGTGCACCCCGAGCGGCACTGCGTGTTCGTGTTCGACTGCAAAACGCCGATTCCCGATTGCCCGCTGGTGATCGACCCGAGCGGCATCTACTTCCGCCCCGAAGGCAAGGGCTTTCTGGCCGGCGCGCCGCCGCGCGATGCGCACGCGCCGGAGAACCGCACCCTGGAGATCGACCACGCGCAGTTCGAGGACGTGCTGTGGCCGGCGCTGGCCGCGCGCGTGCCGGCTTTCGAGGCGATCCGCCAGACGGCCGTGTGGGCCGGCTTCTACGAGATGAACAGCTTCGACCACAACGCCATCATCGGCCGTGCGCCGGGGCTGGCCAACATGCTGCTGGTCAACGGCTTCAGCGGCCACGGCATCCAGCAGTCACCGGCCGCGGGGCTGGCGCTGGCCGAGCTGATGGTGCACGGCGCCTACCGCACGCTGGACGTGGGCGAACTCGGCTACGAACGCATTGCGCAGAACCGGCCGGTGCGCGAACTGATCGTCATCTGACACACCACGGAGAACCGCAATGATCTGCCGCATGTGGAAGGGCTTCACGACGCCCGCGAACGCACCTGCCTACGAACGCTACCTGCGGGAAGAATTGTTCCCGCGCCTGCAGGCCACCATCGCCGACAAGGGCTATCTGGGCTTTCACATCCTGCGCCGCGACGTGGGCGAGGAAATCGAGTTCATGACGCTGGTGTGGTTCACCTCGCTGGAAGCGATCAAATCGTTTTCCGGCGAAGGTTTCGAGCGCGCGGTGCTCACCGACAAGGCGAAGTCGCTGGTGGCGCGGTGGGAGGAATTCGCCACGCACCACCAGCTGGTGGAGACGTCGATGGCGAAGTCCTGAGGCCACCGCCTGGCGCGTGGCCCGCGCCAGGCGCAGGACCGCCGGGGTGATCTAATGCACCAATGGCAGCAAGAAAAAAAGACGCATCTCCCTGGTTGGGCATCGGCGCGGAAATGGGTTCCGCCACGAAGGCCCTCGTGCTGCAGGGGGGCGGGGCCCTGGGGTCTTACCAGGCTGGCGTTTACAAAGGCCTCTTCGAAAATGGCAACGAAGTCGACTGGGTTGCCGGCGTCTCCATCGGCGCGATCAATGCCGCGCTCATCGCCGGCAATCCGCCGCAGCGGCGGGTGGAACGGCTAACCGAGTTCTGGCAGTTGCTCTCGTCCGGCTATGGCCAGAGCGTCCCGGCATCCTGGGGCGACCGTGCCGCACTGAACCAGTGGAGCGCGCTGTACGCGATGACCATGGGCATCCCGGGGTTCTTCCGGCCCCGCATGGATCCCGCGCTCCTGCTGGGCGGCGCCGCCCCGGTGCTCAGCTTCTACGACAGCTCGCCGCTGAAGGCCACGCTTGAAAGCCTTGTGGACTTCGACCGCATCAATCGCCGCGAAACCCGCCTGAGTGTCGGCGCCGTCAATGTACGGACAGGAAACTCGGTCTACTTCGACAACACGCTGCAAACCATCCAGGTCGAGCACATCCTGGCCAGCTGCGCGCTGCCGCCGGGCTTCGCCCC
Source organism: Ramlibacter sp. (assembly GCF_013697775.1). Classification (GTDB taxonomy): domain Bacteria; phylum Pseudomonadota; class Gammaproteobacteria; order Burkholderiales; family Burkholderiaceae_C; genus Ramlibacter. The sequence goes on from NZ_JACCWG010000314.1 coordinate 3,397, forward strand.
CGTGACCGTGGCCGGGGAGTCCTATTGGGACGGCGGCATCGTCTCCAACACGCCCCTGCAGTACGTGCTCGACTCCCATCCGCGCAGCCAGCGGCTGGTCGTGCTGCAGGTGGACCTGTTCAGCGCGCGCGGCCCGCTTCCCACCACGCTGTCCGAAGTGGCCGAGCGCCAGAAGGACATCACCTATTCGAGCCGCACGAGAATGAACACCGACGCGCTCGCGGCCAACGTCAATCTCCAGCAGGCACTGGCCGACCTCATCAGCAAGCTGCCGCCGCGGCTGCGCAATGCGCCCAGCGTCGCGGCGCTGCAGGCGCAGATGACCTATGCGCCGATCGACATCGTGCACCTGATCTACCGTGACAAGGCTTATGAACCGGACTCCAAGGACTACGAGTTCTCCCGGGCGACCGTGCTCGAACACTGGGACGCGGGCGCCCGCGACGTGCAAAGCGTCTTGGACCACCCGGCCTGGCTGAAAGGGGAGTCCTCCTGTGGAATCACCACGTTCGACCTGATCGAACCCGAGGTGGTCAAAATTCGCACGCCTTCCAGCGTACTGGACGGCGGCACCGGGAAGCCCGCATCCAAAACCGTGTAGAGGTTCCATGAACATTGAAGAAGTCGGGCGGCGGGCCTTCGCCATGCCTCTGACCAGCCCGGCCTTTCCGCGGGGTCCGTACCGGTTTGTCCGCCGCGAATTCCTGATCATCACTTACCGCACGGACATGGATGCGCTGCGTGCGGTGGTGCCTGAACCACTTCTCGTGGAAGAGCCCCTGGTCAAGTACGAGTTCATCCGCATGCCGGACTCGACCGGCTTTGGCGACTACACCGAGTCCGGCCAGGTCATCCCGGTCCGCATCCAGACGAAGGCCGGCCTGGAGCAAGGCGCATACGTCCATGCCATGTACCTCGACGACCATCCGCCGATTGCCGGAGGGCGCGAACTCTGGGGCTTTCCGAAAAAGCTGGCGTCGCCAAAGCTCGACTACGAAACCGACACGATCGTCGGCACGCTCGACCACGGCAAGGTGCGCGTCGCGACCGCGACCATGGGCTTCAAGCACCAGGCACTCGATCCGGCGCCCATTCTGGCGGGCATCGCGCAACCCAATTTCCTGCTCAAGATCATTCCGCACGTCGATGGCACGCCCCGCATCTGCGAGCTGGTGCGCTACCACATGGTCGACGTCACCCTGCACGGCGCGTGGACGGGTCCGGCGGCACTTGAGCTGCATCCGCACGCTCTCGCGCCTGTCGCCGACCTGCCCGTGCTGAAGGTGGAAGGGGCCGTGCACTACATCGCGGACATGACATTGGCGCTGGGCACCGTCGAACACGACTATCTCGCCTGAATTCCATTCCCCGCTTTCATCCACCCACAGAACACCATGCAGCAACTCAAAGACAAAGTCGCCTTCATCACCGGATCGGCGAGCGGAATCGGCAAGGAAATCGCGACCCTGTACGCCGCGCAGGGCGCGAAGATCGTGATCGCGGACCTGAACAAGGAAGCCGCGGATGCGACAGCGGCGGAACTGAAAGAGCACGGCGGCCAGGCCATCGGAGTCGCCGTCGACGTGACCGATGAAAACCAGGTCGAGGCGGCCGTGGCGCAAGCGGCCGCCGCCTTCGGAGGCATCGACATTCTCGTCAGCAATGCCGGCATCCAGATCGTCCATCCCGTGGAGGAGTTCAGTTTCTCGGATTGGAAAAAGATGCTCGCCATCCATCTCGACGGCGCGTTCCTCACCACCAGGGCTTGCCTGAAGCACATGTACGCGCAGGGACGCGGCGGAAGCGTCATCTACATGGGGTCGGTGCACTCCAAGGAAGCCTCGGTCCTGAAGGCCCCTTACGTCACCGCCAAGCACGGGCTGATCGGCTTGTGCAAGACAGTGGCCAAGGAAGGCGCCAAGCACAACGTGCGCGCCAATGTCATCTGCCCCGGCTTTGTGCGCACGCCGCTGGTGGAAAAGCAGATTCCCGAGCAAGCCAGGACACTGGGGATCAGCGAAGAGGAGGTCATCAAGAACGTGATGCTCAAGGAAACGGTGGACGGCGAATTCACCACCACCATGGACGTGGCCCAGGTGGCGCTGCTGTTCGCGGCATTTCCTTCCAACGCGCTGACGGGTCAGTCCCTTGTCGTGAGCCACGGCTGGTTCATGCAGTGACCCGGCCGGGGCGCGCGAGAGTGCGGCGTCAAAGCCCCGCCAGCCTGCCCCCGTCCACCGTGAGGCACGCCCCCTGCACAAAGGCCGCGTCGTCGGAGGCGAGATACGCCACGACAGCGGCGATGTCCTCGGGTTTGCCGACATCCGACGCCGAGAGATGCTCGACCCCGGACTTCACCTGGGGGTTGTTGCGCAGCATCGGCGTCTCGATCGCGCCGGGAAGAATGGCATTGGTTCGGATGCCCAGCTCCTTGCCTTCGATGGCCGCGGAGCGCGTGAGCGACAGCATCGCGGCCTTGGCCGCCGCGTATGGCGCCACCAGTGCCTCCGTCTGCAGCGCATGGATGCTCGAAATATTGACGATGGCGCCGCCGGGCTTCATGTGCCGAAACGCGTTCTTGATGAAGAAGAAGGCGCCGAGCAGGTCCACACCCAGCACCGCGTTCCAATCCGCACCGGAAAACTCCTGCAGCGGCTTGAACGTCATCAGCCCCGCGTTGTTGACGACCGCATCGAGCCGCCCGAAGCGCGACATCGCCGCGTTGACCGTGGCCTCCACCTGAAGCTCCTGCGAAACGTCGCAGCCCGCGGCCATCGCCTCGGGCGCGCCGCACTGCAGCACCGCCGGCAGCATGGCCTGGACACGGGCCTCGTCGAGATCCACCAGCACCAGCCGCGCGCCTTCGGACGCCAGCCTCTTCGCTGTTGCCAGGCCGATGCCGCCGGCCGCGCCGGTGACGATGGCAACCTTGTCCTGAAATCGGCTCATGACGGCTCCTGTTCGCTCATTGGGTGTTGCGCGGCGCATCGGCGGACGCGGGCGTGCGCCGGGCCTGTTCGCGCTTGCGCACCGCCCAGTCCTCATGGTGCTCGCGCGGTGAAATGATGGGAACCTGCAGGCACACGCTCTGGGTGGGCAGCACCTCCCCCCAGTCGGCGATGAGCTTCTTGTACGCAACGCCCACCGGCCGGATCTTGCGCTCCAGGTCGAACAGGCCGAGTTCGTTCACCCGGCCATTGTTTTCCCGCAGCGCGGTGTCCCAATCGACCTGGTCGGTCAGCGAGTACCACGTGAAACCGACCACGGGCATTCCGTCGTTGCGAACGCGCAGGACGTTCGCCCATTCCTTCCACAGCCAGTTCACCGCTTCGTTGCCGTCCGCGCCCTGGACGAGATTGGTTTCCGTGTGCATGACGGGCAGCTGGTAGCGCTCGTAGTACTGCCTGGTGATGACGGAATAGCCGAAAATTTCCCCAGAGGCGCGCGTGCTGCCGTCCGCCGCAACGCGATGCTCGTTGGTGCGGTAGTAGTCGTTGCCCATGATGCAGTGGTGCTTGAGCGTGTTGCGCAGGAAGAAGTGGTACTGCTCCCGGCTCATGCCGTTGTCCATCAGGTACTCGTACATCTGCGAATCCACGCGCCTGCCGTAGTTCAGGTCCAGCGAGAGGAAGCGCTGCGCGTTCAGATGTTCGGCGGGGCCGATGGCGGCGGGGTTCTCGGCATGGAAGTACTCGGAGGACTCGCTCTGGATGAAGATCGCGTCCGGCCGCAGCTGGATGATTTCCTGCATGGCGAGCACGTTGGCCTTGACGATGTTGGTCAGCGCCGTCACGAACGCCCGGTCGCTGCGCAGCTGCTCGTTCCACCAGCCGTACAGCGCCGAGAACCGGGCGCAGATGAACATCTCGTTGACCGGCGTGTACAGCTGCACCCACGGGAAGCGTTCGGCGAATGCCTTGGCGTATTGCGCGAACAGCGCGGGGAAATCCGGATTCTGGAAATTGCCCATCCAGTCCGGCACACCGAAGTGGCACAGGTCGACGATGGGGATCAGGTTGAGGCGAAAGAGCTCGCTGAACGTTTCGTCCGCGAAATCCCAGTCGTAGCGCCCAGGCCCGAGGAAGGTCTTGTGCAGCGGCGGGCCGTACCGCAAAAAGCGAATGCCGAGATCCGCCGTGAGCGCGAAGTCCTTTCGCCAGTGCGCGTAGTGGCCGCACTTCTCCATCTCGTCGACGCGGACCGTCCCCTGGCCGATGGTCGGAATGCTGTTTTCAATGCCGGTCGCGAAGATGAAGCCGGGCGGCGCCGCCGGCATCGTCATGCGCGGTGTCCTGCCACCGGCTGTTCCGCGCCGCCCAGGCAGCGGTCGTTCATGAGCGTGTGCATGGGCGCGACACTAACTTGGAGTGCATGCGTCTGCTGTGCGGTGTTGGCAGATGTAGGGGTGGGCGGCATCCTACGCTTGGCCCGAGTCCCATTAGTTTTCGGGGAGACCGAGCTGGCGCATGACCGTTGCGCAGCGCTGGCGCATGGAGCTGTCCGGGCCGCCCATGGCCAGATAGGAAGACACCGTGAATCCAGGCGCTTCGGTAACAAGCCTGCCCAACGTCTTTTTTCCCTCTTCGAACTGGCCAAGTTCTCCTTGCGCTGTCGCCAATAGCCGCAATGTGGGCACGTGACGTTTGTTGACCCGCAATGACCTGTGGATGAAGGTGGCAGCTTCCTCGTATTGGCGATTAGCGACCAATGCATTCCCCGTGAGCAAATCGAAGAAATAGCGCCAGGTGTCAACGCCGATTAAAATCTGACCCACTTTCCTGCAAGGTCGCCGAAGTAAATCTGACCCACCCGGGTTCATTCACTTCTGCCTCTCGGTCGCGCAGGGCGAAGCCCGGAGCGACCGA
>NZ_JACCWG010000323.1 GCF_013697775.1 Ramlibacter sp.
GAACATCTACACCCGTGGCGACCCGGCCCCGATCGGCACGTCGGCGAACACGGACGTGAGACAGCCGCTGGACGCGCCGGCCGCGGCGCGGGTGCGGGAGGCCGGTTGCGTCATCATCGGCAAGACCACCATGCCGGACTACGGCATGCTGTCTTCGGGACTGTCGAGCTTCCACGCGCTGGCGCGCAATCCCTGGGACCCCGCCAAGACGCCCGGCGGCTCCAGCGCGGGCGCCGCCGCCGCGGCCGCGGCCGGCTACGGCCCGCTGCACCTGGGCACCGACATCGGCGGCTCGGTGCGGCTGCCGGCCGGCTGGTGCGGCCTGTTCACGCTCAAGCCCAGCCTGGGCCGCGTCCCGATCGACCCCCCCTACATGGGCCGCGCGGCGGGGCCGATGACGCGCACGGTGGCTGATGCGGCGCTGTGCATGCAGGTGCTGGCACGCCCGGACGCGCGCGACAGCATGAACCTGCCCTGGCAGGACATCGCCTGGCACGACATCGGGCAGGGACCGGGGCGGCTGAAGGGCCTGCGCATCGGCCTGCTGCTGGAGGCCGGCTGCGGCCTCGCGCTGGATGCGGAGATCCGCGCGGCGGTGGAAAACGCGGCGCGCCTGTTCGAGCGCGCGGGTGCCGTGGTGGCGCCGATGCAGCCCTTCATGACGCAGGGCATGCTGGACGGCATCGACCATTTCTGGCGCATGCGCTCGCACGTGGACATGCAAGGCCTTTCGCCCGAAGCCCAGGCCCGGGTGCTGCCCTACATCCGCACCTGGGCCGACAGCGCCGACGGCATGAGCGGCGAAGCGTTGTTCCGCGCCTTCAGCCAGCTGCACCTCACGCGCGCGACCACGGTCAAGGCCTGCAGCGCCTTCGACTACGTGCTGTCGCCGGTATCGCCGGTGGGCGCCGCGCCGGCCGAAGACGCATCGCCCACCAACGACCCGCTGCGCCCGCTGGAGCACATCGGCTTCACCGTGCCGTTCAGCATGTCGGAGCAGCCGGCCGCCTCGATCAACTGCGGCTACACGCGCGCCGGCATGCCCATCGGCCTGCAGATCGCCGGCCAGCGCTTCGACGACCTGGGCGTGCTGCAGGTCGCGCGGGCCTATGAGGCCATCCGAGAACCGCAGCGCCCCTGGCCGCAGCCGCCCTCCAAAGCGCTGCACCATGTGGACTGACGCGCTCGGCAACCCGCTCACCCTCGACGACGCCGCGGCACTTCCCGCTGTCAACGACTTCGTTGAGGGCTTCATCGCCTGCGAGGCGCGCGCGGCGAACATCCTGCTCGCCGCCGCACAAGACCACAGCCCGATCGTGCAGGCCTATGCCGCGGCAGTGCACATGTTCGCCGAAGCGGCCGGGGCACCGGCCAGCGCGCGTCCCTTCATCCTGCGGGCGCAGGCACGTGCCGGCCAAGCCACGGCGCGCGAGCAGCGCTTCATCGCCGCGGTCGCGGCCTGGGCCGATGGCGACATGCCGCTGGCGATGCGCCTGCACGACGAGCAGGCGCGCGAGCACCCGCGCGACCTGGCGTCGCTGAAGCTGGGCCAGTACCACCGCTTCAACAGCGGCAACTCGCCCGCGGTGCTGCGCATGGGACTGGCCGCCCTGCCCGCCGCCGCCGACGTGCCCTACCTGCACGGCATGCTGGCTTTCGCCTGGGAGCAGTGCCATTTCCTGGAACAGGCCGAAGCAGCCGCGCGCACCGCCATGGACATGCGGCGCAAGGAGCCGTGGGCGCACCACGCGCTGGCGCACGTCATGCTCACGCAAGGGCGCGTGCGCGAAGGCCACGCGTTCATGCACGGCGTGAGCGACACCTGGAACGGCCTGAACTCCTTCATGGAGACGCACAACTGGTGGCACCAGGCGCTGTTCGCGCTGGAGCTGGACCGGCACGACGAGGTGCTGGCCCTGTACGACCAGCATGTCTGGGGCGTCGCGCGGGAGTACACGCAGGACCAGGTGAACGCGGTGTCGCTGCTCGCGCGGCTGGAGTTCGCCGGCGTGGATGTCGGCAACCGCTGGGAGGAGGTTGCGCCCTACCTGCAGCAGCGGCTCGCCGACCACGTGCTGCCGTTTCTCGACCTGCATTACCTGTACGGCCTGGCGCGCGCCGGCCGCGCCGAAGCGCACACGCTGATGCGCAACATCGAAGCGCATGCAGCCCGGGCGCCCGACCACAGCCGGGCGATGTGGCAGCAGGTGTGCGTGCCGGCCGCGCGCGGCGTGCTGGCGTTCGCGGAGCGCGAC
>NZ_JACCWG010000329.1 GCF_013697775.1 Ramlibacter sp.
CAGCCGCAGCGGGTCCGCGCCGAAGGCCATCGGCAGCATGCACAGCAGCGCCAGGCCGACCAGCCACACGGCGCAGCGTTGCGGGGTCAGGCCGCGCAAGACGCGGCAGATGATGCACTCGCGGGCCATGGTCATGCCGTCCTGCCTTCCTTGCGCAATTCGCGGGCGATGCCGCGGCGCAGGTCGGCCATGTTGATCTGTTCGCGGCCCACCTGCATCGCGTTGATGGCGGCGTCGCGCGCCACGTTGGTGATGGCGCCGCCGGAAATCTCGTGCTGGCGCGCCAGCAGCTCCAGGTCCACGTCGGGCGCGAGGCGGCCGGTGGGATTCAGCGTGCCCTTCCACAGGCGCAGCCGCTGCTCGGCGTCGGGCATGGGGAAATACACCAGCGACTGGAAGCGCCGCGCGAAAGCGTCGTCGATGTTGGCCTTGAGGTTGGTGGCGAGGATCACGATGCCCGGAAAGTCTTCCACGCGCTGCAGCAGGTAGGCGACTTCCTGGTTGGCGTGGCGGTCGTTGGAACTCGAGGCCGAGGTGCGCTTGCCGAACAGCGCATCGGCCTCGTCGAAGAACAGGATCCAGCGGCGGTGCTGGGCCTGGTCGAACACGTTGGCCAGGTTCTTCTCGGTCTCGCCGATGTACTTCGACACGATCATCGACAGGTCGATGCGGTAGACGTCGGCGCCCGACGACTGGCCGATCAGCGTCGCCGTCAGCGTCTTGCCGGTGCCGGGCGGCCCGTAGAACAGGCTGCGGTAGCCCGGCTTCACCGTCTTTTCCAGCCGCCATTCGCCCAGCAGCTTGTCGCCGTGCGTGGCCCAGGTGCGGATGCCGGCGATCTCGTCCTGCACCGCGCGGCCCAGCACCAGGTCGTCCCAGGCCAGCGGCGTGGTGATCAGCTTGGCCGGAAAGCTCACGTCGTAGTCGGGCTTCTGCACGGCGCCGGTGGTCACGCGCGCCAGGTATTCGGGCGACACCGTGAGCGACCCGCTCAATTGCGGCTCGCCCCGCGCGTCGTGGTCGATGCGCAGCACGCCGCGGCGCACCAGGGGGTGCGCCGCGTCCAGCAGCGACAGCACGGCGAAGCGCTTGCCCAGGTCGGTGCCGGCCAGCAGGAAGGCGGCGGTTTCGCAGGTGGGCAAAAAGCCGCCGTGGGTGCGGCCCTTCCAGCCGCCGAACTCGGTGAAGCCGCGGTCCAGGTTGCGGTTGCGCAGGAACAGCATGTCCAGCGCCTGCGGCCGCAGGTGCGGCACCAGCGCCAGCATCAGCAGCAGCCGCTCGCGAAAGTCCAGGCCGAATTCGCGCACCAGCCGCGCGTAGTCGGAGTCGTCGCCGTCCAGCGCGGGCGCGGCGATCTCCTCCACCGCTGCATAAGCGCATTCCTGCTCGAAGTGCAGGCTGATGCGCGCGTGCAGCACCGCGTCGAACCAGGCCAGCTCGCGCTCCAGCGCGCCAGCGTTTCCGACGCCCACGACCCCGTCAGCGCCACTGCACATGGATCATCCTTTCCATCCAGGGAAACCGGATCGTCGAGAAGCCCCAGGGCACCTGGTCGACCAGCATGTCGAACGGCCCGGCCTCCACCACCAGCAGCCAGTGGTCGTCGTTGCACAGCAGGCGGCCTTCGCGCCGCAGGAAGGTTTCGCGCAGGCCGGCGACAGTGGTGCTGCCCAGCACCTTCCACTGCTGCAGCATGGCGCCCAGGAGGCTGTCCACCACCGACAGGTCCTCGGCGGCCAGCTCGCCCTCCCACGCCAGCGGGTCGGCGATCTGCAGGCCGCACATCAGCTTGTTGAGCACCAGTTCGTGCTCGGGCGAGCCGCCGCGCGCGGCCTCGCCCAGCACCAGGGCCTGCAGCAGGTGCGCGGCTTTCGCGGCGGCGACCGTGTCCTTGAACGACTTGCCGTCGTCGGCGAGCAGCCCGCGCAGCGCGAACAGGCGCGGCAGGAACGGCTCGGCCAGCACCATGCCGGCGTTGGCAACGTAGATCGGCTCGCCGGGGTCGGGCACCGCCGGCGGCTTGGGGTCGCGCGTGGGGGGCTTGTCTTTCATGGCTTTCGCGGGCGAGGCAACCGGCGACGCGGCGGCTGCCTGGGCGACGGTATGGATGACGGCATCGGCCACGGCACGGCCCAGCGCCTGCGAGGCGTTGCGCGGGCTGCGCGCCGCTTCGCGCGCGAGTGCCTGGCGCCAGCG
>NZ_JACCWG010000337.1 GCF_013697775.1 Ramlibacter sp.
GGCCTGAGCCGCGGCGCGGCGGGCCGCACGTGCGGCAGCTATGCGGCCAGCGCCTCGCGCTCGGGCCGCGCCGACAGCGTCTCGATGGCGTGCTGCACCACCTCGTGGTTGTCCAGCGGGCGCAGCAGCCGGCTGGCCACCAGCCGGTGCAGGCTGCGCCGCGTCATCGAGTGCGGCCGGTTGCCGTGGCTCACGAACATGAACAGCGTGCCCTTGGTGCCCGCCCACACCAGCTGCGCGCGCCGCCATTGCTGCCTGGAGAACAGGTCCACCCAGCTGCCTTCCTGCAGCCCGGCGATCAGGCTTTCGGCCTGCGCCTCGCCCAGCGGCGTGGGCACCGCCTGCACGCGCTCCGGCGCCGGCCCGTCGGCCTGGAGCTCGGCGTAGTCGCTCGGCAGCGTGTCCTCGAAGCCGCAGGCCTGCAATTCGCCGGGGGCCAGCCACAGTTCCTCGACCACCTGCGGTTTCTGCGCCGCGGCGGGCAGCAGCAGGTCGTCGTCGGCGGCCAGGTCCATCGCCAGGCTTTCCATGCTCTGGCGGCGGTGCCTGGCGCGCAGCTTGAGCACCGGCCGGTGCAGGCGCTCCAGCGCCCGGAAGAAGGTTTCGCTGTCGGACGGAGGGTGGCCCAGCAGGTCCAGCCCCTCGCGCAGCTTGCCCAGCACCCGCGGGATCAGCTCGAAGGCGCGCGCCGGGTCGCGCAGCATGGCGTCGCTCTTCACGCTCCACAGCATGTCGGTGATCACCCCGCCGAAGCCGCCGGGGTCCAGCTGCCCGGGCGCGGCCGTCATGCGCGCATGCGCCATCACCAGCGCCCAGGGGCCGAACAGGAAGTCCTGCACCACCGCGGGCGCGCCTTCCAGGTCGCTGCGCTGGCTCAGCTCCCAGGCGATCTGCTCGGATTCGGCCTGCCGGCGTTCGGCCAGGCGCACCGCCTCCACCACCTCGCTTCGTTGTTCCTCTTCCTCGTGGTCCTGGGCCTGCCAGCCGGCCTCCAGCCGCTGCAGCGCCTGGGCGAAAGGCTCGGCGTCGCGCAGCTGCTCGAGGTCGTTGAGCGCGTTGAAGGCGGAGCCGACGCTGTCGTAGAACTCCTGGAACTGGCTGCCGAACTCGTCGTTGTACTTGAAGCTGCGCTCGGCCACGCGCTCGACCAGCTGGCGCGCCGGATGCTTCTCTTCGCCGAAGAACTGCGGCGACTCCATCGCCAGCCGCGCCAGCGACGGCTCCAGCGCGACGATGGCTTCGCGCACCGGCGCCAGCAGCCGCGGGTCCTGCGCCACCTGGTCCACCAGCTGGCGCACCACCTCCAGCCCCACCACCTGGCCGACGCGTTCGGCCTGCTTGCGCAACTGGGTGCGCACCAGCGAGCGCTGCCGCGGTGCGCCCAAGGCGCCCCAGATCTCGCTGTCCAGCGGGCTGTCGATGCCCACCGCGCGCATCGGGCGATCGACCGGCGCCAAGTGCTCGTGCCGGCGCGCCGCCGTCGGGTCGTACGGCGCGTCGTCCCAGCGGGCTTCCAGCGCTTGCAGCTCCTGGTCCACCTGGGCGTAGTAGGCCGGCTCCAGCGGCTGCTGCACCGGCACCTGGCTGGCGGCGCCGCCGAACAGGAAGTCCCGCAGCAGCGGCCCGCGCAGCGCCTGCCGCGCCATGTTTACCAGCGACGCGATGCTCCAGCCACCGCCGTGGCCACCACCGCCGCCGCCGGACGGCATGCGCCCCGAACCGCCGGGCCGGGAGTCGCCGAAGCCCGGGCGCGAATCGCCAAACGGCCGGGAGCTGCCGAAGGGCTGGGAGTCGCCGAAGGGCCGCGATTCCCCGAATTGCGAGGAGCGGGGACCCAGGGTGTTCGCCCAGGAGCTGCGCTCCGGTTCGCCGGCGCGCGAGCCTGCCGGCGCCAGCGGCGCCACGCCGGTGACCACGCGGTAGCTCGCGCTGGCGACGCCGGACTGCTTGAGCAGCTTGGTGGCGGCGCGGTACAGCTGCGCGAGGTCCTGCGCCAGCGGGTCCTTCATGTGGCGCATCCACAGCGCGGGCCAGCCGGGCTGCGGGTCGAATTCGCCCATCACCGTGCGCAGCGCCTGCGTGAAGATCTCGGGGCGCAGCGGGTTGTGGTGGGGCTGCACGCCCTCCAGGCCCATCGCCGGGCTCATGAAGGCGTTGAGTTCAGTCAGCGGCTGGTCGAGCAGCGGTGCGATGTCCTGCGCCAAGCGCGAGGCCTCGATGGAGCGCATCAGCTCGCCGTCGTCGACCAGGGTCAGCGAAGAGGGCCGCAGCGTGCCCTGGTAGGCGGGCGCGATTTTCGCCGGCGGCGATTCCAGCGCGGCGCGCAGCACCTGCGGAAAGCGGGTCGTCCAGCTGGCGCGCAGGCGCGTCAGCTCGCGGCTGGCGGCCGCCATGTCCTGGCGCTCGGCGTTGCTGGTGCGCCTGCGCAGCTCTTCTTCGAGCGCCACAGCGGCATGGTCCATGCAGCGTTCCACCATCCGGCCCGAACGGGCGACGGCCTCGTTGAGGCAGGGACGGACAATGTTGGGCAGGGCTGACATAGGGGGTACACAAAAGTGTAAGCAGAGCCCGCGACCTCAGGCTCTGCAATCCCCCCAAGAACCACGCTTTTGATTCAGTTGGTCACATCCGTTACAACCGATTCGCTCAGCGCGCCACGGCCGCCTTCACCTTCAGCCGCCACGCATGCAGCAGCGGTTCGGTGTAGCCGCTGGGCTGCTCCTTGCCCTTGAGCACCAGGTCCAGCGCGGCGCGGTAGGCGGCCGAGGTGTCGAAGTGGCCGGCCATCGGCTGGTAGAGCGGGTCGCCCGCGTTCTGTCCGTCCACCACGGCGGCCATGCGCTGGAAGGTTTCCAGCACCTGTTCCTTCGTCACCACACCGTGGTGCAGCCAGTTGGCGATGTGCTGGCTGGAGATGCGCAAGGTGGCGCGGTCTTCCATCAGGCCGACGTTGTGGATGTCTGGCACCTTGGAGCAGCCCACGCCCTGGTCGACCCAGCGAACCACGTAGCCCAGGATGCCCTGCACGTTGTTGTCCAGCTCCTGCTGGCGCTCCGCCGGCGTCCACTTCGCTTGCGGCACCACCGGGATCTGCAGCAGGCCGGCCAGGAGGTTGTCGCGCTCGGCTTCGGCGCTGGTCTGCTCCAGTTCCTTCTGCACGGCGAACACGTCCACCTGGTGGTAGTGCAGGGCGTGCAGCACGGCGGCGGTGGGCGAGGGCACCCAGGCGGTGTTGGCGCCGGCTTTGGGGTGGCCGATCTTCTGCTCCAGCATGGCGGCCATCAGGTCGGGCATGGCCCACATGCCCTTGCCGATCTGCGCGCGGCCGCGCAGGCCGCAGCCCAGGCCGACCAGCACGTTGTTCTTCTCGTAGGCCTGGATCCAGGCGCTGGACTTCATGTCGCCCTTGCGGAACATGGGGCCGGCCAGCATGGCGGTGTGCATCTCGTCGCCGGTGCGGTCCAGGAAGCCGGTGTTGATGAAGGCCACGCGCGCCGCCGCTTCGGCGATGCAGGCCTGCAGGTTGACGCTGGTGCGACGCTCCTCGTCCATGATGCCCAGCTTCACCGTGTTGGCCGGCAGGCCCAGCAGCTGCTCGACGCGTCCGAACAGCTCGCAGGCGAACGCCACTTCCTTCGGGCCGTGCATCTTCGGCTTGACGATGTAGACCGAGCCGGTGCGCGAGTTGCGCAGGCCGTTCGCGCCCTTGCCTTGCAGGTCGTGCAGCGCGATCGTGGTGGTGATCACCGCGTCCATGATTCCTTCCGGAATCTCCCGGCCCTCGTCGCCCCACAGGATGGCCGGGTTGGTCATCAGGTGGCCGACGTTGCGCAGGAAAAGCAGCGAGCGGCCATGCAGCCGCACCTCGCCGCTGCCGCCCGGCGCCGTGTAGACGCGGTCGGGGTTGAGGCCGCGCGTCATGCGCTTGCCGCCCTTGTCGAAGCTCTCGGTCAGCGTGCCCTTGAGGATGCCCAGCCAGTTGGCATAGGCCAGCAGCTTGTCCTCGGCGTCCACCGCGGCGATGGAGTCTTCTAGGTCCAGGATGGTGGACAGCGCCGATTCCGCCACCAGGTCGCTGACGCCGGCCGCATCGGTCGCGCCGATGGCGTGCGTGCGGTCGATCTGGATGTCCAGATGCAGCCCGTGGTGCTTCAGCAGCACCGACGACGGCGCTGGCGCCTCGCCGCGATAGCCGGCGAACTGCGCCGCATCCTTCAGGCCGGTGGCACTGCCGCCCTGGAGCGACACCACCAGCTTGCCGCCCTCCACCCGGTAGCCGGTGGCGTCCGCATGCGAACCCTGGGCCAGCGGCGCCGCCTGGTCCAGCACGCGGCGCGCATAGGCGATCACTTTCGCGCCGCGCACCTCGTTGTAGCCGGGGCCCCCGTCCGCGCCATCGGTTTCGGCAATGGCATCGGTGCCGTACAGCGCGTCGTACAGCGATCCCCAGCGCGCGTTGGCGGCGTTGAGCGCATAGCGCGCATTCAGGATCGGCACCACCAGCTGCGGGCCGGCCTGCAGCGCGAGCTCGGCGTCCACGTTGGCCGTGGTCGCCTTGGCGCCCTGCGGCGGCGTCACCAGGTAGCCGATCTTCTCCAGGAAGGCGCGGTAGGCCGCCATGTCATTGATGGGCCCCGGATGGGCGCCATGCCAGGTGTCCAGCTCGGACTGCAGGCGGTCGCGCTCGGCCAGCAGCGCGGCGTTCTTCGGCGTGAGCTCGCGCACGATGGCGCCGAAGCCTTGCCAGAAGGCGCCAGCGTCCACGCCGGTGCCGGGCAGCACCTGCTCGTCGACGAAGCGCTTGAGCGCGCTGTCCACCTTCAGGCCGTGGACGTCGGTGCGGGCGGTCATGGAATCTCCTTGGATGCGGATGAAAAGAAAAGAATCAGAAGAACGAGAGCACGTCGCGCAGGCTGCTGCCGGTGCGCGTGGGCTGCGTGCCCAGCTCCTCGAACGGCAATTGGTAGCGGTTGACCCACAGCGTGCGGTAACCGAACCAGGTCGCGGCCAGCGCGTCCCAGGCGTTGCAGCTGACGAACAGGATCTGCGGCGCGGCCAGCCCGGTGGCGTCCAGCCCCAGCTGGTAGGCGGCCGGATGCGTCTTGTACTTGCGCACGCCGTCCACGCTGAGCACATGGTCCAGCAGCGGTTCCAGGCCGGCGCTGCGCACCGCCACGCCCAGCATCTCGGGGTCGCCGTTGCTCAAGATGCCGGTGGCGATGCGCTTGTCCTTCAGTGCCTGCAGCACCTCGCGGTTCTCCGGGAACGCGGACAGGTGCAGGTACTGGTTCATCAGCTGCTGCTCGCGCGCGTCGCCCAGCTCGAGCGCCAGGCGCTTGCAGGCGTAGCGCAGGCCGGCGCGCGTGAGCTCCCAGAACGGCCGGTAATGCGCGCCGTCGTTGCTGGTGGTCACCAGCCCCGTGTACTCGATCTGCTTGTCGCGCCACAGCGTGGCGAGTGCCTGGCCGTGGCCCGGATACAGCTGTTCGGCCAGCAGGCCGACGCTGTAGACGTCGAACAAGGTGCCGTAGGCATCGAACAGCACGGCCTTGGGTTTTTCCATGGATGCGACTGTATTGGAGACTCCGCCGAAGATTAAGGGCCGTGCAAGCGATTGATCTTTGACCTGGATAGATAGAATCCGCCGAATCCGATGGACAAACTCAAGCAGCTGGAGTCTTTCGTGTCGGTTGCCACCCGCGGCAGCCTGACGGCGGCGGCGCGCGCCGAAGGCGTGGCGCCGGCCATCATGGGCCGCCGGCTGGACGGCCTGGAGGAGCGCCTGGGCGTGAAGCTGCTGGTGCGCACCACCCGGCGCATCACGCTCACCCATGAGGGCAGCGCTTTCCTGGAGGACTGCCAGCGCCTGCTGGCGGAAATCGCCAGTGCCGAGGCCAGCGTCAGCGCCGGCGGCGTCAAGGCCAGCGGGCATCTGCGCATCACGGCGCCGGCCGGCTTCGGGCGGCGCCACGTGGCGCCGCTGGTGCCGCGCTTTCGCGAGCTGCATGGCGACGTGACCTTGTCGCTGAACCTGAGCGACCGCGTGGTCGACCTGGCGCCCGAGGGGTTCGACTGCGCCGTGCGCGTCGGCGATTTCCCCGATTCCTCACTGGTGGGCGTGCGGCTGGCCGACAACCGCCGCCTGTGCGTCGCCACGCCCGAGTACCTGGCGCGCCACGGCACGCCGCAGCACCCGAACGACCTGGCACGCTTGCATTGCCTGATCCTCTCCAGCGAAGCCTCGCAGACGCGCGGCTGGGCATTCAGCCTGCCCGGCGACGGCGCCCGGGGCGAGCTGCTGCACATCCGCCCCGCCGGCCCGCTGGACTGCACCGACGGCCAGGTGCTGCACGACTGGTGCCTGCGGGGCCTGGGTATCGCCTGGCGCAGCACCTGGGAGGTGGACCAGGAGGTGGCGTCCGGACGGCTGGTGGAAGTGCTGGCACCCTTCGCCGCGCCGCCCAACGGCATCTACGCCGTCGTGCCGCAGCGCAAGCACCTGCCGCTGCGGGTGCGGCTGTGGATCGATTTTCTGAAGCACCATTACGCCCAGCCCGGTTTCTGGAAACGGGCACACGGAGACACCGCATGATCCTGGAAGCCTTTCTCGCCTACGCCCACCTGCTGGCCATCCTGACCCTGGTGGTCTTCATCTCCAGCGAGGCCGCGCTGTGCCGCCCCGAGTGGATGAACGCCAAGGTGGTCGAGCGGCTGGTGGCGGTGGACCGCGTCTACGCCGGTGCCGCCATCGCGGTGCTGGCCACCGGGCTGGTGCGCACCTGCCTGGGCGTGAAGGGCACGGCCTGGTACTGGGGCAATCCGCTGCTGCACGTGAAGGTGGCGCTGTTCGTGGTCGCCGGGCTGCTCTCGATCAAGCCGACGCTCATGTTCGCGCGCTGGCGCAAGGCGCTGCGCGCCGATGGCTCCCTGCCGCCGGAAGCGGACGTGCGCAAGGCGCGCAAGCTGGTGATGGTCCAGGCGCACATCGTGGCGCTCATTCCGCTGGCCGCCGTGTTCCTGGCCCGTGGGTTCGGCCGTTGAGCCGGCGGCCGGGCGCTTCACGCCGCCTCTTTAGAATCCCGCGATGCTCCTAGTCAAACAAGAACTGCTCGGCGCTCTCGCGGCCGCGCTTGAACAGCTGTCGCCGGGCGCCGGCGGCAAGGCGGCGTTCGAGTCGCCCAAGGCGGCTGCGCACGGCGACCTGGCCTGCACCGCCGCCATGCAGCTGGCCAAGCCGCTCAAGCGCAATCCGCGCCAGGTGGCCGAAGCCCTGCGCGACGCGCTGCTGGCCACGCCCGCGTTCCAGCGCTGGGCCGATGCCATCGAGATCGCCGGGCCCGGCTTCATCAACATCCGCCTGAAGCCCGCGGCCAAGCAGGAAGTGGTGCGCGAGGTGCTGGCCGCGGGCGCCGGCTTCGGCAGCCGCCCGGACAACGGGCAGCGCGTGCTGGTGGAGTTCGTCTCGGCCAATCCCACCGGCCCGCTGCACGTGGGCCACGGCCGCCAGGCGGCGCTGGGCGACGCCATCTGCAACCTCTACGCCACGCAGGGCTGGAAGGTGCACCGCGAGTTCTACTACAACGACGCCGGCGTGCAGATCCAGACGCTCGCCAACAGCGTGCAGCTGCGCGCCAGGGGCTTCAAGCCGGGCGACGCCGAATGGCCGGAGGCCGCCTACAACGGCGACTACATCCAGGACATCGCGAACGACTTCCTGGCGAAAAAGACCGTCACCTCCGACGACCGCGCCTTCACGGCCTCCGGCGACGTGGACGACCTCGACGGCATCCGCCAGTTCGCCGTGGCCTACCTGCGCCGCGAGCAGGACCTGGACCTGCAGGCGTTCTCGGTGCGCTTCGACCAGTACTACCTCGAGTCCAGCCTGTACACCAGCGGCAAGGTGGAGGCCACGGTCAAGCGCCTGGTCGAGGCCGGCAAGACCTACGAACAGGACGGCGCGCTGTGGCTGAAGACCACCGACGACGGCGACGACAAGGACCGGGTCATGCGCAAGGGCGACGGCTCCTACACCTACTTCTTGCCCGACGTGGCCTACCACATCGCCAAGTGGGAGCGCGGCTTCGGCAAGGTGGTGAACATCCAGGGCACCGACCACCACGGCACCATCGCGCGGGTGAGGGCCGGGCTGCAGGCAGCCGGCGCCGGCATTCCGCAGGGCTATCCCGACTACGTGCTGCACACCATGGTGCGCGTGGTGCGCGGCGGCGAGGAGGTCAAGATCTCCAAGCGCGCCGGCAGCTACGTGACGCTGCGCGAAGTGATCGAGTGGACCAGCAAGGACGCCGTGCGCTTCTTCCTGGTGTCGCGCAAGCCCGACACCGAATACGTGTTCGACATCGACTTGGCGCTGGCGCAGAACAACGACAACCCGGTCTACTACGTGCAGTACGCCCATGCGCGCATCTGCTCGGTGCTGGCGGCGTGGGGCGGCGACACGGCCGCGCTGCCCGACGCCGACCTGTCGGCGCTGGACAGCCCCGCCGCGCAGGCGCTGATGCTGCAGCTGGCGCGCTACCCGGACATGCTCACCGACGCCGCGGCCGATTTCGCCCCGCATGACGTGACCTTCTACCTGCGCGAACTGGCCGCGGCCTACCACAGCTACTACGACAGCGAACGCATCCTGGTGGACGACGAGCGCGTGAAGCGCGCGCGCCTGGCGCTGGTCGCCGCCTGCGCGCGGGTATTGCACAATGGCCTCGCTGTGCTGGGCGTGGATGCCCCGCAGAAGATGTAGCAGCCTTGCGAGGACAACGAACGCAGTGAAAAAAGCACAACGCGGCAACACCATCGTCGGCATCATCATCGGCGTCGTGCTGGGCCTGGCCGCCGCCCTGGCCGTGGCGGTGTACGTGACCAAGGTGCCGGTGCCCTTCCTCAGCAAGGGCGGCGGGCGCACCGCCGAACAGGACGCGGCCGAATCGCGCAAGAACCAGAACTGGGACCCCAACGCGCCGCTGCACGGCAAGAACCCGGCGCGCCCGCTGCCGCCGGCCCCCGGCCTGCCCGGTGTCCCGTCGGCGCCGCCGGTGGCCACCATCCCCGCGCCGGAGGCCGAAAAGCGCACGCCCGAGGCCGGCACGCCCCGGGCCGCGGCGCGCCCCCAGACCGATCCGTTGGGCGACCTGGCGGCCGCGCGTTCGGCCGCCCCGCAGGCCGCCGGCGGCGACCCGTTCCTCTACTTCGTGCAGGCCGGCGCCTTCCGCACGCCCGATGACGCCGAGGCGCAGCGCGCCAAGCTGTCGCTCATGGGCATCGAGGCCCGGGTCACCGAGCGCGAGCAGTCGGGCCGCCAGGTCTGGCGCGTGCGGGTCGGCCCGTTCGACAAGAAGGACGAAGCCGACCGGCAAAAGGAACGCCTGGAAGGCAGCGGCTTCGACACCGCGCTGGTGCGCGTGCAGCGCTGACTGACCGTTCGGCGGCGCCCGGCGGTGGAACCTCTGCCGCGCGCGCCGCTCTGAAAACGCACACTCCTGGAGGAATGAATCCGATGAATCGACGCGAGTTTTCCCAAGGCGCCGCCTGCCTGCTGGCTGCCACCGCCCTGGGCGTGCCCCAGTTCGCGCTGGCCCAGCGCCAGCCGGCCGAAGGCAAGGACTTCCGCAGGCTGGACAAGCGCGCGCCGACCGAGGCGCCGGCCGGCAAGATCGAGGTGGTGGAGTTCTTCTGGTACAGCTGCCCGCACTGCAACGCCTTCGAGCCCAAGCTGGTGTCCTGGATGAAGCGCCAGCCGGCCGACGTGTTCGTGCGCCGCGTGCCGGTGGCCTTCCGTGAAGACTTCGTGCCGCAGCAGCGCCTGTTCTACACGCTGGAAGCCATGGGCAAGCTCGACGAGCTGCACGCCAAGGTGTTCGAGGCCGTGCACGTGAAGCGCGAGGCCACGGCCAACGAGGCCACCATCGTCGCTTTCGCCGAGCGCAACGGCCTGGACAAGGTGAAATTCCAGGAGATGTACAACTCCTTCGGCGTGGCCAACAAGGCGCGCCGCGCGGCGCAGCTGCAGGACGCCTACAAGGTCGAGGGCGTGCCGGCGCTGGGCGTGGCGGGCACGTATTACCTCGATGGCGAAAGCGCGGGCAACATGGACCACGCGCTGCAGCTGGTGGACTACCTGGTGGCTGAAGCCCGCAAGGCGAAATAAGGGGCGAAGTCCCCACGGCCGGGCCCGCGGCACGGGTTCGGCCGATTGCCGAGGCTACAATCCCGCAGCAAGATTCGTGCCTCTATGAACAAACTTCCCATTCAATTGTTTCTCGCCGCCACGCTGGCGCTTGCCTGCGGCATGGCCGCCGCCGAGAAGGCCGACCGAGGCAAGCCCATGAACGTCGAGTCGGACGCGCTGCGCTACGACGACCTGCGCCAGACCAGCGTGTTCACCGGCAAGGTGGTCGTCACCAAGGGCACCATCGTCATCCGCGGCGCCAAGGTCGAGGTGCGGCAGGACCCCGAGGGCTACCAGTACGGCGTGGTCACGGCCGAGCCGGGCCAGCGCGCCTTCTGGCGGCAAAAGCGCGAAGGCGTGGACGAGTTCATGGAAGGCGAAGGCCAGACCATCGAATACGACGGCAAGGCCGACCGCGTGAAATTCATCGGCCGCGCCGACATGCGGCGCTACCGCGGCGCCACGCTCGCCGACGAGGTGAGCGGCAGCCTGATCACCTACGACAACAGCAACGACGTGTTCGCGGTCGACGGCGGCCCGGCCGGCGGCGCCCCGGGCAACCCCGGCGGGCGCGTGCGCGCCACGCT
>NZ_JACCWG010000345.1 GCF_013697775.1 Ramlibacter sp.
CGCAAGCCGTCGGGCGGCGGCGGGGATGCGCCGGCGGACAACGGACCCGGCGAGGCCTGAACACACGCGCGAGGCGGAGCGATGCGCATGCCGATGGTTGCATACGTCGGCCTGGGAGCCAACCTGGGCGACGCGGCGCGCACCGTGCCGGCCGCCTTGCGTGACCTCGGCGCGCGGCCGGGTGTGGAACTCGTGCAGGCGTCGCCTCTGTATCGCACGCAGCCGCTGGACGCCGGCGGGCCCGATTTCATCAACGCGGTGGCCGAGCTCCGCACCACCCTGAGCGCGCCCGCGCTGCTCGACACGCTGCTCGGCGTCGAGGCCGCGCACGGGCGCGAACGGCCCTACCGCAACGCGCCGCGCACGCTGGACCTGGACCTGCTGCTGTACGGCGACGCGCGCATCGACAGCCCACGGCTCACGGTGCCGCACCCGCGCCTGCGCGAGCGTGCCTTCGTGCTGGTGCCGCTGGCGCAGATCGCGCCGCAGCGGGTCTTGCCGGCTTGGCTGGCCAGCGTCGCGGACCAGGCCATCACGCGGCTCTGAACCGCTCGGCGGCCATTACCTCCCGCGTCATTGGCGCGATGACGCTGACGCTCCATCATCGAAGCAACAGACAAAGTTCTTCGACACCCAAAGGAGCATCACATGACAGACACCGGACTCATCGCACTCGCGTGCGGACTCATCATCGGCTTGGGCGCCATCGGCGCCTGCATGGGCATCGGCACCATGGGCGGCCGCTTCATCGACGGCGCCGTTCGGCAGCCCGAAATGATGGAACCGCTGCAAACCAAGATGTTCCTGCTGGCCGGCCTCATCGACGCCAACTTCCTGATCGGCGTGGGCATCGCGATGATGTTCGTGTTCTCGAACCCGTTCGCCAAGTAGGCCGGCGCGGGCTCATCAGGGCCCGTACACCGCATCGCGCACCTCGGCCGGGTAGCGCCCGGCCGATGCCATGCCTTCGAACGCGGTGTTCGTCAGTTCTGCCACCGCCAGTCCGCGCGCGCGGTCCAGGAACCAGCTGTGGCCGTAGGCGCCGCCCCACTGCAGCGTGCCTGCCGATTGCGGGCTCTGCGCCGCCGCCGGATCCACCAGCACCGCGCCGCCGTAGCCGAAGCCCCAGCCCGGCCCCTGCGTCTGGGCCTGCGGCCCGACGTGGGGCTGCGCCATCAGCGCCACCGTTGCGGGCCGCAGCAGGCGCCCGGCCAGCAGGTTCTGCAGGAACGCGAGCAGGTCGCCCGCGGTCCCGGCCATGCCGGCGCCGCCGGACGGGTAGGAGGCGGGATCGAAGAGCCGCTCGGGTGCGAACGGCACCCGCGCTCCCATCCCGGGGAAGGGCACCAGCGCGTGCGCGCCCATGCGCGTGGGCTGCGGCTGCGCGTCGCCGTAATGCGCCACCAGCCGCGCACGGTCGCGCACGGCGAAACCAGCGTCACGCATGCCGCACGGCTGCGTGACCAGCGCTTCCATGGCTTGCGGCAGCGCCTGGCCGGTGGCCGCGGCGACCACGCCGCCCAGCACGTCGTACGCCATGGAGTAGCTCCAGGCCGCGCCCGGCGCATAGATCAGCGGCGCCTGCGCGAGCCGGCGCATGTTCTCCTGGAAGCCAAGCCCCGGCTGGTCCAGCCCGGCCGACACGTTCAGCCGGTGGTGCGGCCCGCCTTCGGCTTCGATGAAGGCATAGTCCAGCCCGGCGCTGTGCGTCAGCAGCTGGTGGATGGTGATCGCCGGCGCGCTGCCGTCGGGCATGCGCGGCGTGAAGGCAGGCAGCCAGCGCGTGACTGGGTCCTGCAGCCCGATGCGGCCCTGTTCCACCAGGCGCAGCGTGGCCGCGGCCACCAGCGGCTTGGTGAGCGAGGCCCACAGGAACACCGCGTCCTCGGCCATCGGTCGTGCGGCCTCGCGGTCGGCCCAGCCGGCGGCGCGGCGGTAGACCACTTCGCCCTGTTCGGCCACCAGCACCACGGTGCCGACGATGCGGCGCTCTTGCAGCGCGCGGTCGATCGCGCGGTCCAGTCTGTCTGTCATCTGCACATGCATGTCGCGCTCTCCTGGCTTCGATGCATGCGAGCCTACGCAGGCGGCGCCAAAGTGGAAGGCACATAATTTCGCAACATTTCCAACCGGCAGTTGACAATGGTGCGCAACCTTCAGGGCATGGTCTCGTTCGTCGAAAGCGCGGCCGCGGGCAGCTTCACCGCCGCGGCGGCGCGGCTGGGCGTCACGCCGGCGGCGGTCGGCAAGAACGTGATGCGGCTGGAGCAGGAGCTGAAGGTGCGCCTGTTCAACCGCACGACGCGGCGGCTGCAGCTCACGGCGGAGGGGCAGTCCTTCCTGGCCGAGGCGCGCGATGCATTGCAGGCGCTGGACCGCGCGGTGGAGAACCTCACGCGCACGGGCAGTCAGCCGGCCGGACGCGTGCGCATCTCGTCGAGCACCACCTTCGGCCGGCGCTTCGTGCTGCCGCTGCTGCCGCAGCTGGCCAGGCGGCATCCGCAGCTGCAGGTGGAACTGAGCCTGGACAACCGGGTGATCGACGTCGTGGAGGAGGGCTATGACATCGTGGTGCGCGGCGGCATCCTGCGCGACTCGACGCTGGTCGCGCGCCGCATCTGCCGGCTGCATTCGGTGCTGGTGGCCTCGCCGGCGTACCTGCGCAAGCACGGTGTGCCGGCCAGCCCCGACGATCTGCTGTCGCACCGGCTGCTCGGCATCCGCTTCGCGTCGGGCGACGTGGCCGAATGGAGCTTCAGCACGCCCGGCGGCGGGCGCATCGCGTGGTCGCCGCCCGCGCAGGTGTGGAGCTCGGATCCGGACGCCTTCCTCGACGTGGTGGTGGCCGGCGAAGGCATTTGCCAGGCCGCCCTGTTCCTGGCTGCGCCGCTGCTGCGTGCCGGCAAGCTGCGCACCGTGCTGGCGGGCCAGTACCACCACGGCGAGCGCGACATGATGCTGTGCTATCCGCACCGCAAGCTGCTGAGCCCGCGCGTGCGGGTGGTGGTCGACCACCTTGCTGCGGGTTTCCGGGAAGAGCCGGACCTGCGGTTGGACCCGGCCGCCATGCCGCGCGCGTGGCGCGCCACGGCCGGATGAGAGGCGGCGTCAGAACCAGCCGACCACGCCGGACTGCGCCGCGTTCTGCGGGTTCGAGCCGGCGTCGCGCACGCGCTGCAGGGCGTTGTCGGTGTCCAGGCCCAGCGCCTTGAGCACGCAGGCGGCAGCCGTGCCGGTACGCCCCATGCCGGCCGCGCAGTGCAGCAGCACCGCGTCGCCGCGCCGCAATGCATCGGCGATGGCACCCACCTCGCGCCGGAAGCCGGCGCCGTCGTCGGGTGCGCCGAAGTTGCGGATCGGCAGGTGCAGCCAGCGGAACGGCACCGTGCCGGCGGCGACAGCGGCGTGGTAGCGCGGCGAGAGCTCCGCCACTTCGGCGCGCGGCGTCAGGCACACCACCAGCGCCAGCTTCGCGCGCTGCGCCTGCGCCTCGAACGACGGCCAGGTTTCGAAGCGGCCGGGCATCGACGACAGCCACATGCGGCCGGGCACGTTCGGCGGCAGCACGACGGGGCGCAGGCTCACGGCGGCGTTCTCACTGCGCGCTGCCGCGCCGCTGGCTGACTTCGAATTCGCTCACCGGCGCGCCGCGGTTGCCCCAGGAGCCGCGGATGAACGACAGCACGGCGGCGATGTCGGCGTCGTTCAGCGCCAGCGCATACGGAGGCATGCCGAACGGCCGCGGGTTGCCCGCTGTGGCCGGCGGAAAGCCGCCATGCAGCAGCACCTGCACCAGGTTGGCCGTGACCGGCAGCGTCACCGCGCGGTTGCCGGCCAGCGGCGGATAGGCGTTGGGCACGCCCTGGCCGTTGTCGCCATGGCATTGCACGCAGTGCTCGCCGTACAGCTTGCCGCCGCGCTCGCGCACCGCGGCGCTGGCGGCCGGCACGACGTAGGGGTCGCTCTCGGCCTGCGCCGGTGCGGGCGGCAGGCCCTTCAGGTAGATCGCCATGGCCTGCAGGTCGGCCGGGGTGAGGTGCTGGGTGCTGTTGAGGACCACCTCGGCCATCGGGCCGAGCACGGTGGCGCGCGGCGCCACGCCGGTCTGTAGCAGCTGGACGATCTGCGCCGTCGGCCACTCGGCCAAACCGGCTTCGGAGCGCGCGCTGAGCGAGGGCGCATACCAGTTCTGCATCGGGATCACGCCGCCCGACAGGTCCATCAGGTTGTGCGTGCCGCCCAGCGCGTTGCGCGGCGAGTGGCAGGCGCCGCAATGGCCCAGGCCGCGCACCAAGTAAGCGCCGCGGTCGGCCACGCCGTTGGCCACGGCGTCCTTGTCGGCCGGGCGGAAGTACAGCGCGCGCCAGACGGCCAGCGCCGTCTGCGTGTTGTACGGCCAGCGCAGCGCGTGGATGCGGTTGCGCTTGCGCACCGGCGGCACGCCGCGCAGGTAGCCGAACAGCGCGTCGGCGTCGGCGCGCGTGACCTGCGTGTAGTAGGGATAGGGAAAGGCCGGGTACAGCAGCCGGCCGTCGGCCGAGCGCCCGTGGTGCAGCGCGCGCCAGAACTGCCCGGGCGTCCAGCGGCCCAGTCCGGTGTCGAGGTCGGGCGTGAGGTTGCTCGCATACAGCGCGCCGAACGGGGTGGCGATGGCACGTCCGCCGGCGAAGGCTTCGCCGCCGCGCTCGGTGTGGCAGCCCATGCAGTTGCCCGCACGCGCCAGGTAGGCGCCGCGCTCCACCTGCTGCGCGGTCGGCGGGCCGGCGGCGCCGTCCTCGATGCGCTCTTCCTGGAAATTGAGCATCCACACCCAGCCGGCCAGCCCGGCCGCCGCCAGCAGCATGACGAAGAGAACGCGCTTCATGGGCGTGCGGCCACGGGCGGTGGCGCGCTGCCGCAGGCGGGCGTGGAGGGCGTCGCGGCGGTTGGCTTGCGCGGCGCCGGCATGGGCCGTGCCCCGC
>NZ_JACCWG010000336.1 GCF_013697775.1 Ramlibacter sp.
GCCGCCGCCTGCTTGATGAAACCAATGATCTGCTCTTCGGTAAACCTGCTCTTCTTCATGTCCGTCATTCTCCTGGTTGACGGACCTCCTGGAATTTAGATTGGTATGGCTGTAAGGGGGCAGGTCAGGGGTGCCGAGCACAGCTTTCCGCACTGCTACGTCACTCAGCAAAATGATGCTCACTAGGGGCGCATCAGGTATTTCGAACGGATGAAGGCTCCGAAGAAGCTCACTTGCTTTCTCAAGGTCTTCTACCACCCTGGTCCAAGTCGCATCAGCTGAGAAAACTATTCTCTTCGCCTGTTTCTGTTGAGCCTGGACATTGATTAATACATGGCCAATTGTTAAATATATGCGCGCCCGATCAGCCCGCTTCTGTTGCATCTGCTCCCGTTGCTGCCTACTAGCAATTCGAGCAGCTGCCCATATAGCCAAAACAGATCCAACTGCCTGAACCCAAGCTGCTGGCGAGTCCCTGCTGAGCCAGGTTTTGACCTCCGAAGTGAATGCACTGAAGCCAAGGCCCGCTACGCTCACACCGGCCAAAACGCAAAGCAAGACTACTACCCTTCTTTTCACATCTCCTCCTCTCGGTTCTAAATTCTTGCCCAAAAGAAAAGCCCGCTTACGCGGGCTTGAGTGCGGTATCTGGTACGCCTGCTGCTTGATTGGGCCATCGAGGCCCAATCAAGCGGTGAGGTGTTTTGCGGGTCGATCCCCGCAAGCGGGGCCCCTCGCCCTACGCAAAACACCTCACCCCATGTGCAACCCACCGTTCACCGAGAAATCCGCCCCGGTCGAATACCCGCTCTCGTCCGACGCGATCCACGCGATGATCGAGGCGATTTCGCTGGGTTCGCCCAGGCGCTTCACGGGGATGGTGCCGACGATCTTGTCCAGCACGTCCTGGCGGATCGAGCGGACCATGTCGGTGCCGATGTAGCCCGGGCTCACCGTGTTCACGGTCACGCCCTTGTTGGCCATCTCCTGCGCCAGCGCCATGGTGAAGCCGTGCATGCCGGCCTTGGCCGCCGAGTAGTTGGTCTGGCCGGCCTGGCCCTTCTCGCCGTTCACCGACGAGATGTTGATGATGCGGCCCCAGCCCCGGTCCACCATGTCGCCCACCACCTGCTTGGTGACGTTGAACATCGAATTCAGGTTGGTCTCGATCACCGCGTCCCAGTCCTCGCGCGTCATCTTCAGGAACATGCGATCGCGCGTGATGCCGGCGTTGTTCACCAGCACGTCGATGGGGCCGTGCTCGGCCTTGGCCTTGTTGAAGGCCTGCACCGTGGACTCCCAGGCGCCGACATTGCCCACCGAGGCGTAGAAGGTGTAGCCGAGCGCCTTCTGCTCGTCCAGCCACTTGGTGAAGTCGCGCGTGGGGCCGCAGCCGGCGATGACCTTGAAGCCTTCCTTGTGCAGGCGCTGGCAGATGGCGGTGCCGATGCCGCCCATGCCGCCGGTGACGTATGCGATTTTCTGGCTCATTGGATTTGTCTCCTTGGGTTGCTTGTTGTTGTGAAATCGGTCAGAGCAGCTCGAGGCCCATGGACACGCCCATGCCGCCGCCGATGCACAGCGCGGCCACGCCCTTGCGCGCCTCGCGCCGCTGCATCTCGTGCAGCAGCGTCACCAGCACGCGCGCACCGGAAGCGCCGATCGGGTGGCCCAGCGCCACGGCGCCGCCGTTGACGTTGATGCGGGCCGGGTCGATCTGCAGTTCCTTGTTGACCGCGCAGGACTGCGCGGCGAACGCCTCGTTCAGCTCGAACAGGGCCACGTCCTGCACGTTCCAGCCGGCGCGCTCCAGCACCTTGCGCGTGGCCGGCACCGGACCGATCCCCATCAGGGCCGGGTCCACGCCGGAGCTGGCGAAGGACACGATGCGCGCCAGCGGCTTCAGGCCGAGCGCCGCGGCTTTCTTCGCGCTCATCACCAGCACGGCGGCGGCGCCGTCGTTCAGGCCGGAGGCGTTGCCCGCGGTCACGGTGCCGTCCTTGGCGAAGGCCGGAGCCAGCGACGCCAGCGCCTCGGTGGTGGTGTTCTTGCGCGGGCCTTCGTCGGTGTCGAACACCACGGCCTCGCCCTTCTTCTGCGGAATGCGCACCGGCACGATCTCGGCCTTGAAGCGGCCGGCCTCGATGGCGGCCACGGCCTTCTGCTGGCTGGCCAGCGCGAAGGCGTCCTGCGAAGCACGGTCGATCTCGTACTTCTTGGCCAGGTTCTCCGCGGTGATGCCCATGTGGTACTGGTTGTAGACGTCCCACAGGCCGTCGACGATCATGGAGTCGACCATCTTCCAGTCGCCCATGCGCTGGCCGTCGCGCGAGCCCAGCAGCACGTGCGGCGAGGCGCTCATGTTCTCCTGGCCGCCGGCCACCACGATCTCGCTGTCGCCCCAAGCCACCGCTTGCGCGGCCAGCATCACGGCTTTCAGGCCCGAGCCGCACACCGCGTTCACGGTCAGCGCCGGAATTTCCTTGGGCAGGCCGGCGCGCATCAGCGCCTGGCGCGCCGGGTTCTGGCCCGAGCCGCCCGTGAGCACCTGGCCCATGATGACCTCGCCCACCTGCGCGGGGTCGAGCCCGGCGCGCGCGAGCACTTCCTTGATGACGATGGCGCCCAGCTCGGGCGCCGGGACCTTGGCGAGCGAGCCGCCGAACTTGCCGACGGCGGTGCGCGCGGCTGAAACGATGACGATGTCTTCCATGGCGTTGTCTCCTTAAGCCTTGGCCTTCACATAGCGGCCCGGCGCAGGCTCGATCGCCTTGTACTGCGCGCCCTTGCCGTACCCTTTGGGGGCAGCGACCTGCTTGCCCGCATTGCCCTTCAACCACGCGGCCCAGTCGGACCACCAGCTGCCGGGGCTTTCCTTGGCGCCCTTGAGCCAGGCATCGAAGGTGTCCGGCAGCTTGTCGTTGGTCCAGTAGGACCGCTTGTTCTTCGCCGGCGGATTGATCACGCCGGCGATGTGGCCGGATGCGCCCATCACGAAGCGCTTCTTGCCCGGCAGGTGCTTCACCGAACCGTAGGCGCCGGCCACCGGAACGATATGGTCCTCTCGCGAACCGTAGATGTAAACCGGGATATCCACTTGACCCAGGTCAAGCGGCACGCCCGCCACCGTGCACTTGCCCGGCTTCACCAGGTTGTTCTCGAGGTAGGTATTGCGCAGGTACCAGGTGTACATCGGGCCCGGCAGGTTGGTGGAGTCGCTGTTCCAGTAGAGCAGGTCGAACGGCGGCGGGGTTTCGCCCTTGAGGTAGTTGCCCACCACGTAGTTCCAGACCAGGTCGTTGGGCCGCAGGAAGCTGAAGGTGGACGCGAGCTCCTGTCCCTTAAGCAGCCCGCCCTTGCCCAGCTGCGCTTCGCGGTACTGCACGAAGGCGTTGTCCACGAAGAGGTCGAGCACGCCGGTTTCGGCGAAGTCCAGGAACGTGGTCAGCAGCGTGGCCGAGGCCACCGGCTTCTTGCCGCGCGCGGCCAGCACGCCCAGCGCGGTGCCCAGGATGGTGCCGCCCACGCAAAAGCCCAGCGCGTTGATCTGCTTGGCACCGGTGATGTCCTGCACCACGTCGATCGCCTGGATGCCGCCGTCCTCGATGTAGTCGTCCCAGGTCTTGTCCTGTAGCGCGGCATCCGGATTGCGCCAGCTCACCACGAAGGTGCGGTGGCCCTGCTCCACCGCGTAGCGGATCAGCGAGTTCTCCGGCTGCAGGTCGAGGATGTAAAACTTGTTGATGCAGGGCGGCACCATTAGGAACGGGCGCTCGTACACCTTGGCGGTCAGCGGCTTGTATTCGAGCAGCTGGAACAGATCGTTCTCGAACACCACGGCGCCTTCGGTGGTGGCGACGTTCTTGCCGACCTCGAAGGCGCTCTCGTCGGTCATCGACACATGGCCCTGGCGGATGTCGGCCAGCAGGTTCTGCATGCCGCGCGCGATGCTCTCGCCCTTGGTCTCCAGCGCCTTCTTCTGCGCCTCGGCGTTCAGTGCCAGGAAGTTGCTGGGCGCAGAAGCGGCCATCCACTGCTCCACCGCGAAGCGCAGGCGCGACTTGGTCTTGGCGTCGCCGTCGATCGCCTCCACCAGGCCCAGCAGCGTGCGGGCGTTCAGCAGGTAGAGCGCGGCGGAATGGGAAGCGATGGGATTGTTCGCCCAGGCGTCGGAAGCGAAGCGCTTGTCGGCGGCGGCGGGCTTGCCTTGCAGGCCCTGGTTCCACAGCTCGGCGGCTTCCTTGACGAAGGCCTGCTGCAGGGTGCCGAGCTTGTCGGGTGCGAAGGAAATTTGGGGAATGCCGCCGGTGTTCATGCCCGCGGGGTGGCCAGCGAGCTGGAAGGACTGGAGCGCCTTGGTCCAGTTCTGTGCGAGGTCTTGCTGGAAGTGCTGAGCTGCGCCGGCCCAGTCGGGTTCAAAATTCATCGCTTGTCTCCAATAGCTGTTATTCGGGTAAACCCTAATTATTCCATCGATCATGTTGCATCGCAACATTTCACCCTGACGAGACCTCTTCGCGCATGTACCTGATCCCGATCGGCTGGCTCTACGTCACGCTCATGATGGCGGTGGCCGAAGCGTCCAGTGGAACGCTGCTCGGCGCTCTCATCACCTTTGTACTCTATGGCGCGCTTCCTGTGGCTCTGCTGCTGTACTTCCTGGGCCAACCCGCGCGGCGTCGCGCGCGGCTGGCCCGCGAGGCCGCGGAGCTGGCGGATTGGCGCGCCCGCAACCCGGCACCAGAAAGCGGTGCGGATGCCGCCTCAGCCAGCGCGCCAGATGGTGGCGGCGAAGCGCCCGCTGACCCGGTCGCGCCGGTGCGAAAAGAACCTTGAGGCGCTGGCGACGGTGCACCACGCGTCGGTGCCGTCGTTGCCGTGGATGCGTTCGATGCCGAGCGCGCGCAGCCGCAGCCGCGCGAGCCCCGGCAGATCCGCCAGCCACTTGCCGCTGTTTTGCGGATGCGGCACGAAGCAAGCTGCAGCGGATGGATCGATTGCCGCGAAGGCATCGCGCACCTCGGGCCCGACCTCGAATGCGCGCGGGCCGATGCACGGTCCCAGCCAGGCCAGCGTGCGGTGCGCGGCGTCGGCGGGCAGGCGCTCGCGCATCGAGGACCAGAGCGCTTCCAGCACGCCCCGTCCGCTCTCGCTCCCACCCTCACCCGCCAGCCCGCGCCAGCCCGCGTGCGCCGCACCGACGACAGGCGCGCCTTCGCATGCCAGCAGCACCGGCAGGCAGTCGGCCACCATGATCGTGCAGGCGACGCCGGGCACGTCGGTGATGCAGGCATCGGCCTCGGTGCCGTCGGGGGTGGAGGTGTCGAGCACCACCACCTTGGTGCCGTGCACCTGCTTGAGGAACACCGGCCGCACGCCGAGCGCCGCGGCGAAGCGCGCGCGGTTCTGCGCAACGCATTGCGGATCGTCGCCGACGTGGTCGCCGAGGTTCAGGCTGGCATAAGGGTCGCGCGAGACGCCGCCGTCGCGCAGGCTGCAGGCTGCGTGCACGCCGCGCGGCGCCGGCCAATCGGCTTGCAGCAGGAGCGGCGAGCCAGCCATCTCAGGGCTCGTTGTCGGGGCAGCTGGAGGGCTGCGCCTTCTGGAACGCCGGATGCGCCATGCAGGCGTCGAACGCGGCCATGGTGCGCGGCAGGCCGCTGAAGTCGCAGTCGAAGCGCCGGCCGTTGAAGATCTGCGGCACCAGGCAGCAGTCGGCCAAGGTGGGCGTGTCGCCGAAGCAGTAGGTGGAAGCCGGCAGGCGGGCCAGCTCCTTCTCGAACTTCTCCAGGCCGTCACGCACCCAGTGGCGGTACCAGTTGCCTTTGGTTTCCTCGTCCAGCTTCAGGTCGTGCACCAGGTACTTCAGCACCCGCAGGTTGTTCAGCGGGTGGATCTCGCAGGCGACCAGCTGCGCCAGGGCGCGCACCTGGGCGCGCTGGACCGGACCGGCCGGCAGCAGCGCCGGCTGCGGGTGCGTCTCGTCCAGGTATTCGATGATGGCCATCGACTGGCCGAGGTGCTCGCCGTCGTCGGTTTCCAGCGTCGGCACGAGCAGCGTCGGCGCCACCACGCCGTACTTCTCCTGCTTGTGTTCGCCCTTGACCAGGTGCACGGGCACGTAGTCGTACGGCAGTCCCTTGAGTTCCAGCGCGATGCGCACGCGGAACGACGCGGATGAGCGGAAGTAGTTGAACAGCTTCATGCCGTGAGCATAAACGCAGGCGCCCGGCCTACACTGCAGCCACGATCCCACCAGAGACCGGCCATGCTGCACCCACAAGCCCGCGCACTGCTGCGCCTGATCGAAGAAAAAGGCGTTGCGCCCACCCACATGCTGTCGCCCGAAGAGGCGCGGCGCGTCTACCGCGAGCGGTGCGGCTTCACCCAGCCGTCGCCGCCCGAAGTGGCAGTGGCGCGCGGCCTGGTGGCCGACGGGCCGGTCGGCGCCATTGCGCTGCGGCTGTACCGGCCGCTCGGCAGCGAAGCCTCGCAAACCTTGCCCGTCCTGGTGTACTACCACGGCGGCGGCTGGACCATCGGCGACCTGGACACGCACGACACGCTGTGCCGCGAGCTGGCCAACGGCGCCGGCTGCGCCGTGGTGTCGGTGGATTACCGCATGGGGCCCGAGCACCGCTTCCCGGCCGCGGTGGACGACTCCTTCGCCGCGCTGCGCTGGGTCGCGCGCAACGCGAACGACCTGCGGCTGGATGCGTCGCGCATGGCGGTGGGCGGCGACAGCGCCGGCGGCAACCTGGCGGCGGTGGTGGCCATTGCCGCGCGCGACGCGGGCGACCTGCCGCTGCGCCTGCAGCTGCTGCTCTACCCGGCCACCGACATGCGCTGCGGCGCGCCGTCGCACCAGGCCAACGGCCAGGGCTACCTGCTCACCAGCGACACGGTGCGCTACTACCACGACCACTACATCGCCGACCCGCAGCACGACACCGACTGGCGCGCCTCGCCGCTGCTGCGCGAGGACCTGGGCGGGCTGGCGCCGGCGCTGGTGATCACCGCCGGTTTCGATCCGCTGCGCGACGAGGGCCGGCAGTACGCCCAGCGCCTGACCGAAGCCGGCGTGCGCTCCACGCTGGTGTGCTTCGAACGCCAGATCCACGGCTTCATGCTGATGGGCCGCGTGCTGGACGAAGCGAACGACGCGGTGCGGCTGTGCGCGGCGCAGCTGCGGCGCCACTTGGAAAGCTAGAACCCCAGTGCGCGGCCTATGCCCACGGCCGCCGCGCCGCCGATGGCGGCCACCACGTCCTTGACCGTCAGCCGCATCAGCAGCGCTACCGCCGCGAGTCCAGCCAGTTCGGGCACGCGCCCCGACGTGGCCGCTGGCGTCGCAATGCCAGCCATCACGCCCAGCGGTATCGCGCGCAGCGCCGCTTCCACGCGCGGCGTGATCGGCGCCCAGCCCATGAGCAGGTAGCCGCCCAGGCGGCAGGCGTACGAGACCACCGCCATCGCGGCCAATGCCCACCAGAACGCGGTGTCATGCCGCCATGCCCCGAGCGCACCGGCCGCCAGCCCCGCCGCCACGATGTATCAGCCGCCCGGCACCAGCTTGTGCACCGCCATGGCGGCGCCGAGCGCGGCCAGCAGCGGCAGCCAGTCGGCCCGGCCGCGCCACACCGAGATGCCGATCGCCGCGGCGAAGGCGGGCAGCATGAAGTCCAGGCCCCAGCCGCGCGGATCGGGCATGTCGCGCGTGAGCAGGTGCCCCACCAGTGTTCCGCCCACCCAGGGCAGAACGCCGGCGAAGCCGGTCCCGAGCACATAGCCGGCGTCGCGCTCGCCCTTCTCGTACTTGCGCATCGCCAACACCCATCTGCCGTCGCCCAGCAGGAACAGGCTGGCCCAGGCGCGCGGGCCGCGCACCTGAACCAGCCAGGGCTGGAGGGCGGCGCCGTACAGCAGGTAGCGCGCGTTGATCGCGGCAACCGTGAGCAAGACAGCCGCGATCGCCGGCGTCGACGACCAGACCTGCAAGGCCGCCAGCTGCGCGCTGCCGGAATACACCAGAGTGCTCATCAGCACCGCCTGCGCCCAGCCCAGCCCGCGTTCGCCAGCCAGCACGCCGAAAACCAGCCCGTACAGCGCAACGCCGGGCGCGAGCGGCTGGGCATGCACGAAGCCGCGCCACACCCCTGCGCGCGCGAAACTGACAGGCGCCGCGCTCAACGCCCCATCACCAGCCGCAGCGCCGGCATCACCGGCTCGGTGTCGCTGCGCCGCTCCAGCGCGAGCCGCAGGTTCACCTGCGCCACTTCGGTGTGCTCCACAGCCAGCGCCTGCGCCCGCGCGCCTTCGCCGCGCTTCATGGCGTCGAACAGCATGTGGTGCTGGCGGTGCGCATAGCGCATCCAGTCGCGGTCGGGCTGCACCGAGCCCTGCATCGGCAGCATGGCCGAGGCGGGCGCGAATGGCAGCTTGTCGTTGAGCGCCACGGCGCGCTGCAGGGCGCGGTTGCCGCAGGCCTGCAGGACGAGCGCATGGAAGCGGTCGTTCACCACGGCGTAGCGTGCGTAGCACTCGTAGCTGAGCGGATCCGGCGCGAGCGCGGCGTCGCCTTCGTCCAGGCAGGCGCGCAGGTCGCCTTCCAGCTGGCGCGGTATTCCGTGTTCAGCCACCAGGCGCGCCGCCATACCTTCCAGATGGCCGCGCACGGCAATTGCGTCGGCCACCTCCTGCGCAGTGAACTGGCGGACCAGATAGCCGCCGGTCTCGTTCAATTGCACCAGCCCTTCCTGCTCCAGCGTCACCAGCGCGGCGCGCACCGGCGTGCGCGAGGCGCCCAGGCGCTCGGCCACCTGCTGCTCTGCAAGGCGGCGCCCGGGCTCGAACTCACCTCGCAGGATCAGGTCGCGTAGCTGGATCAACACGGTTTCTTGCAGGCCCATGACGCACAATGTACACTGAATCGTACTTTCGGTATACCGTTTGCAACGTTACGGAGAACGTATGAAAGCAGACCAGAACGACCTCATCACCCGCATCGGTCCCGGCACCTCCTGCGGCGCCCTGATGCGCAGCTACTGGCAGCCGGTGGCGCTGGTCGACGAGTTCAATCCCGCGCTGGATCCGCGCATGGCGCAGCGCCCGGTGAAGGCCGTGCGCGTGCTGGGCCTGGACCTGGTGCTGTTCAAGGACGCGCAGGGCCGCTGGGGCCTGCTGGACCGCGGCTGCCCGCACCGCGGCGCCGACCTCTCGTTCGGCCGCAACGAAGGCGACGGCTTGCGCTGTCCGTTCCACGGCTGGAAGTTCGACACCGCCGGCAACTGCCTGGAGACGCCTACCGAACCCGCGGGCAGCCGGCTGTGCGAGCGCGTGAAGCAGCGCAGCTATCCGGTGCACGAACACAGCGGCGTGCTGTTCGGCTGGTTCGGCCAAGAGGACAAGGCGCCGCCCTTCCCCGCCTTCGACTGCTTCGCCGCGCCCGCCACCCACACCTTTGCCTTCAAGGGCCTGTGGCATTGCAACTGGCTGCAGGCCTTCGAGGTCGGCATCGACCCGGCGCATCCGTCGTTCCTGCACCGCTTCCTTGCCGACGCGCCGCTGGACGACATCGGCGAGAACGCGGCCGGCAAGCAGTTCCGCAGCGCCAGCGCGGGCGACTTCGGCGGCGAGCGCTGGCCGATGACGCGCATCATGCGCGAGTTCCACCAGCCCGATATCAGCTTCGAGCCGCGGCCCTGGGGCCTGCAGCTGACCGCGCTGCGCGCGATGACGCCCGAGCTCACGCACGTGCGCGTCACGCAAGCGATCTTTCCGCACACCTTCGTCATTCCTCTGTCGGAAACGCTGACCATCACGCAGATGCACGTGCCGGTGGACGACGAGCACACCTACTGGTATTCCATCTTCACCAGCTTCGCCGGGCCGGTGGACAAGGAAGCCATGCGCCGGCAGCGGCAGCAGTTCATCTCGCTGCCCGACTACATCCCGAAGTCCGGCCGCCACAACAACTGGGGCTTCAACGCCGAGGAGCAGCGCGGCCAAACCTACCTGGGCATGGGCGAGGAAGACATCAACGTGCACGACCAGTGGGCGGTGGAGAGCATGGGCCCGATCCAGGACCGCACGCGCGAGCACCTGGGCTCCAGCGACAAGGTCATCATGGCCAACCGCCGCACGCTGCTGAAGGCCATCGAGGACGTGCAGGTCGGACTGCCCGCGCCGGGCGCGGCCGATGCCACGCTCGCGGCACAGATGGCCGGCCCGGACACGGTGGATGGCATCGCCCCCGCTGGCAGCTGGCCCACCTGGTGGCAGGAACAGGTGGCTGCCAAACGGCGGGGCGCGCCCTGGCTGGCGCAGGCCAGCGTGGCGACGCCCGCATGAGCTTTTTCGCCGAGCAGTGCGGCATCCACGATGCCGCGCGCGAGGAGGCGCTGCAGCACGCTGTGCAGCGGATCGAAGAGAGTGGATTGCAGCTGGTGCGCTTCGCCTGGTGCGACCTGCACGGCGTCACGCGCGGCAAGACGCTGGTGGCCGCCGCGGCCGAGGCCGCCATGCGCGACGGCGTCGGCATGGTGAGCACGCTGATGCTCAAGGACACGTCAGACCGCACGGCCTACAAGGTGTTCGAGCCCGGCGGCGCGGCCGGCCTGCCCGGCTTCGAATACGCGAGCAACCTGCTGCTGCTGGCCGACCCTGCCAGCCTGCGGCAGCTGCCGTGGGCGCAGTCCACCGGCTGGGTGCGCGGGCAGCCCTGGCTGCCGGACGGCAGGCCGGTGGAGCTGGACACGCGCCGCGTGCTGCAGCGCGCCCTGCGGCGCCTGGCCGACGCCGGCTTCGCCATGCGCTGCGGCCTGGAGATCGAGTTCCACATCTACCGCATCGAGGACACGCGCGCGCAGCTCGACCCCGAGCAGGCGGCCTGGCCCGGGCTGCCGCCGGCGGTCAGCATGATCCATCCCGGCTACAACCTGCTGGCCGAGGGCTGGGCCGACATGGCCGAGGAGCCGCTGCGCATCGTGCAGCACACGGCGCAGGCGCTCGGCCTGCCGCTGCTGTCGCTGGAGATTGAACTTGGCCCCAGCCAGGTGGAAGCGGTGTTCGGCGTCACCGACGCCCTGGAGGTCGCGGACAACATGGTGCTGTTCCGCAACGCGGTAAAGATGGCGCTGCGCCGCGCCGGCTACCACGCGAGCTTCATGTGCCGCCCGCCCTTTCCCAACATCATGTCCAGCGGCTGGCACCTGCACCAGTCGCTGGTGCACGCGGCCTCGGGCCAAAACGCCTTCATGCGCGAGGCGCCGGCAGAAGGTGCAACGCCCGCACAGGCGGCATACAGCCTGTCGGCGACGGGCGAGCATTACCTGGCCGGCCTGCTGGAACATGCGCGCGGCATGGCGGTGTTCTGCACGCCCACGGCCAACGGCTTCGGCCGCTTCCGGCCCAATGCGCTGGCGCCGCAGTCGGTGCTGTGGGGCCGCGACAACCGCGGTGCGATGCTGCGCGTGATCGGCCAATGCGGCGACGCGGCCACGCGCATCGAGAACCGCATCGGCGAGCCGGCGGCGAACCCCTACCTGTACCTCGCGTCGCAGGTTTACGCGGGCCTGGACGGCATCGCGCGCAAGCTCGCGGCGCCGCCCGCCACCGACGCACCCTATGCCGACGCCGCGGCGCGCCTGCCCACCAGCCTGGGCGAAGCGCTGCAAGCGCTGCAGTCGGATACCATCCTCGCCAACGCCTTCGGTTCCGAATTCATCGACTACATCGTTCGCGTCAAGCAGGCAGAGCAATTGCGCTTTGCACAGGCCGAGGACAAGGACGATTTCCAACGACGCGAATATTTCAGCCGCATCTGATGATCACCATCCACCTCGTGGGCCCCGCGCCCGCCGACACCAACACCCGCCTCGAATGCGAGACCGGCCGCAGCTTGATGGAGGTTGCCGTCTCCAACCAGGTCAAAGGCATCGAAGCCGATTGCGGCGGCATGATGAGCTGCGCCACCTGCCACGTCTACGTGCGCGAGCCGTTCGCGGCGCAGCTTCCGCCCCCCGGCGAAGAAGAGCTGGCCATGCTGGGGTTCACCGCGGCGCCGCGCCAGGCGAACAGCCGGCTCAGCTGCCAGATCCGCCTGACCGACGCGCTCGACGGCTTGACCGTCGAGCTGCCGAGCACGCAACACTAGCGCGTCGGCGACTGGATCAGCGCGCGGCGACGTTCGCTCGTTCGCCCAGGAAGACTTCCACGCGGCGGTTGCGCGCGCGGCCGGCGTCCGAGTTGTTGTCGGCCACCGGTTCGTACTCGCCACGGCCGGCGATCAGGATGCGCTGCGGATTGACGCCGCGCGCGGCGAGGTAGTTCTTCGCGGCTTGGGCGCGGTCCAGCGACAGCCGGTTGTTCAGCGCGTCCGAGCCGGTGCTGTCGGTGTGGCCGATGATGCGCACCTCGGTGTTCGGCTGCGACGCCAGGCCATTGGCGAACTGGTCGAGGATGGGCCGCAGGTTCGGCTTGATGTCCGAGCGGCCGGTGTCGAAGGACACGTCGCTCGGGATGTTGAGTTTCAGCTGGTTGTCCTGCGTCTGCGTCACCGCCACGCCGCTGCCCACGGTGGCGCGCTCCATGGCGATCTTCTTTTGCTGCATGTGCTGCGACCACACGTAGCCGCCGGCCGCGCCCACGCCGGCCCCGATCAGCGCACCGCGCCCGCCGCCGATGGCCGCGCCCGCCAAGGCGCCCACGCCGGCGCCGACGGCGGTGTTCTGCTGGGTCTGGTTCAGGTTCATGTCGGCGCAGCCGCTGATGGCCAGGGCCGCGGCGATCATGGCAACGGCGGTGATGCCGTGTTTTTGGGTGGTGTTTTGCAAGGCGTTCTCCTTTGCGCTCGGTGCGAGCGGACTTCCGCATTGGACCGCGGCACGCTCAGCAGGAGAAGGCAGGATGGCTGACCTTGCCGTAGGACGGCACCTGCAACACCCGCGCTTCAGGCGGCGTCGTGCCCCGCCACCAGGCGTTCCAGCAGGACCACAAGTTGCTGCTGCTCACGCGGCGACAGCGGCTTCAGGATGCGCGCCTGCGCCTTCGCCACCGCGCGCTTCATGCGCTGCGCGACGGCAGCGCCCTGCGGCGTGACCCACAGCAGCTTGCGCCGGCGGTCCGCCGCGTCGGGCTCGCGCCGCACCCAGCCCTTGGCCTCCAGGCGGCCGATCACCGAGCCGAAGGTGGCGGCATCGAACGCGACCTTGCGCGACAGAGTCACCTGGTCTTCGCCGGGGTCGTCGGTCAAGGCGTTGAGAATGGCGAACTGCACCGGCGTCGCGTCGAAGTCCGCCGCCTCTTCCATGAAGATCGCCACCGCCTGCTGGTGCGCACGCCGGATCAGGTGGCCCGGTGCATGCCGGAAATCGAAGGCCGTTGCCATGCGGCGAAGTGTAGCCGTGGCGCACGGGAATTTCGCCTTGCCGCGGCGCCTGGTCGTATGTATGCTTATCGATCCATGATGCAGTCTCTTGAACTGATCGTCGCCGGCGGCGGCATCGGCGGCCTGGCCGCCGCCCTGGTGCTGGGCCGCCAGGGCCACACCGTCACCGTGCTGGAGCAGTCGCCTGCCTTCGGCGAAATCGGCGCGGGCATCCAGCTCGGCCCCAACATCTTCCGCATGTTCGAGCACCTCGGCCTCACCGAGGCGGTGACCGCGGTGGCGTACTTTCCGCCCGGCATGGGCATGAACGACGTGCGCACCGGCGAGAAGATCGTGCGCGTGCCGCTGGGCGACACGGCGCGCGCTGTCTACGGCTACCCCTACGGCCTGATCTACCGCGCCGACCTGCACGACGTGTTCCTGCAGGCCTGCCGCGCAACCCCCACGGTGCGCCTGCGCACCTCGGCCAAGGTCGAAGGCTTCGAGCAGGACGAACAGCGCGTGCGCGTACACGTGGACGGCGAAACGCTGGAAGCCGACGCGCTGATCGGCGCCGACGGCTTGTGGAGCCGCGTGCGCCAGCAGATCGTGGGCGACGGCAAGCCGCGCTTGTCCGGCCACATCGCCTACCGCGCCGTGCTCAAGCGCGAAGACGTGCCG
This sequence comes from Ramlibacter sp., assembly GCF_013697775.1. Classification (GTDB taxonomy): domain Bacteria; phylum Pseudomonadota; class Gammaproteobacteria; order Burkholderiales; family Burkholderiaceae_C; genus Ramlibacter. Next base: position 14,048 of record NZ_JACCWG010000336.1, read on the forward strand.
GCGCACCTGTGGAGCGACGACGTCGTGTTGTGGGGCGGCGAGAAGACGCACCTGGTGCACTACCCGCTGCGCCGCGGCGAACTGTTCAACCTGGTCGCTGTGTTCCACAGCGACAAGTACGAGGAAGGCTGGAACACCTTCGGCGACACGGAAGAACTGAACGCGCGCTTCGCCGATGCCGTGCCGCAGGTCAAGGAATTGCTCGGCAAGATCGAGACCTGGAAGATGTGGGTCTTGTGCGACCGCGAGCCGGTGAAGACCTGGAGCAACGGCCGCGTCACCTTGCTGGGCGACGCCGCGCACCCGATGCTGCAGTACCTGGCGCAAGGCGCCGGCCAGGCGATCGAGGACGCGGTGGTGCTGGGGGAAGCGATCAAGGCTGCAGCCCTTCGACAAACTCAGGGCGAACGGTTGGTGGAGGATGCCTTCGAAAAATACCAGCAGGCGCGCTACCTGCGCACCGGCCGCGTGCAGCTGACCGCGCGTTTCTACGGCGACATCTACCATGCGTCCGGGGTCACGCGCGAGCTGCGCAACCAGATGTTCCAGAGCGGCAGGGAGTCGGCCGGCTTCGCGGGGCTGAAGTGGATGTACGAAGGCATCGACCCGAAGACACTGTTCACCTGAAAACGACGGCACCCCACATGACGACCGCACACATCACCGAACCCAGCCGCCAGACACCCATCCACGGCGAATACGACGTCGTGGTGCTGGGCGGCGGGCCGGCCGGCATCGCCGCCGCCGTCGCCGCCGCGCGCATCGGCTGCTCCACCCTGCTGGTGGAACGCTACGGCTTCCTGGGCGGCATGGGCACGGCAGCGGGCGTCACCAACTTCTGCGGCCTGCATGCCAACGTGCACGGCGACATCCGCCAAGTGGTGCACGGCGTGGCCGATGACCTGTTGGCGCGCATCGCGCGGCTGGGCGGGCTGAACGCGCCGCACATGCTGTTCGGCAAGACCGTGGCGCAGGCCTACGACACCGCCGCCTACAAGATCGCCGCCGACGACCTGATGCTGGCGGCAGGCGTGGACGTGCTGTTCCACGCGCTGGGCGCCGGCGTGCTCATGGAATCCAGCGAACGCGTGCGCGCGCTGCTGCTGGAAACCAAGTCGGGCCGCCGTGCCGTGCTGGCCAGCGCCTTCATCGACTGCTCGGGCGACGGCGACCTGGCGGCATGGGCCGGCGCGCCCTACGACAAGGGCGACGGCCAAGGTCACATGCTGTATCCCTCGACCATGTTCCGCATCAACGGCGTCGATCCCGAGCGCGCGGGCTTGGCCTGGGAAACCATTCCCCATCTCATGCTGCAGGCCGAGGCGGAGGGCCGCTACCGCTTTCCGCGCAAGACGCCCATCGTGCGGCCGCAGAAAAATGGCATCGAGTGGCGCGTCAACCTCACGCAGCTGGCCAACGCGCAAGGCGACGCCATGGACGGCACCGATGCAGGGGAGCTGAGCGCCGCCGAGATGCAGGGCCGCCGGCAGATCGCCGAAGTGGCCGGCTTCCTGAAGGAAGTGCCGGGCTTCGAGCGCAGCTACATCGTGGACATCGCGCCGCAGGTCGGCATCCGCGAAACGCGGCGCGTGCGCGGCCTCTACCAGCTGACCGAACCCGATGTGCTGGAATGCGCGAGCTTCGATGACACCATCGGCGTCAACGGCTGGCCGCTGGAGCTGCACCTGAAGGGCGACGTGGAATTCCGCTGGCCGAAAATTCCCGAGAGCCGCGGCTTCAACCAGCTGCCTTACCGCATGACGGTGCCGCTCGGGCTGGACAACGTCTGGGTGGCGGGCCGCTGCGCCTCCATGAGCCACGAGGCGCAGTCCGCCGCGCGCGTCACCGGTGCCTGCTTCGTCATGGGCCAGGCAGCGGGCACGGCGGCGGCATCGGCGCTGGCCAATGGCTGGACCAATGCGGAGGTGGAGACCGCGGACCTGCAGTCTCGACTGGAAGCCGCCGGCGCCTACCTGGGCCGCAGCTGGTGAGCCCGAGGAGAACACCATGAACGCCCCGCACCCCGCCGCCATGCAGCGCGAACAGCTGTACCGCGACATGTCGCCGCTGAACCTCACGCCGCTGTGGGAGGTGCTGCACGCATTGGTGCCGCCGCAGCCCACCACGCCCTGCGTTCCCGCGCTGTGGAACTACGGCGAGGTGCGGCCGTTCCTGATGCGCGCCGGCGAGGCCATCACCGCCGAGGAAGCGGTGCGGCGCGTGCTGATCCTGGAGAACCCTGCACTGCGCGGCCAGTCGGCCATCACGCAGTCGCTCTATGCCGGGCTGCAGCTGATCCTGCCGGGCGAGGTGGCGCCCGCGCACCGCCACACGCAGAGCGCGCTGCGCTTCATCGTGGAAGGCACGGGCGCCTACACCGCGGTGGACGGCGAGCGCAGCACCATGCGGCCGGGCGACTTCATCATCACGCCGAGCTGGACCTTCCACGACCACGGCAGCGACGCCGACGGCCCGGTGGTGTGGCTGGACGGCCTGGACATTCCCATGGTCCGCTTCTTCGACGCCGGCTTCGCGGAGAACGCCGGCGCCAAGACGCAGGCCGCGGCGCGGCCGGATGGCACCAGCTTCGCGCGCTTCGGCCACAACATGGCGCCGGTGCGCCACGAGTCGCCCTATGGCGCCACATCGCCGATCTTCAGCTATCCCTACGAACGCAGCCGCGAGGCGCTGGAGCAGCTGGAGTGCCATGCGCCCGTCGACGCGTGGGACGGCGTCAAGCTGCGCTACGTGAACCCGCTCACCGGCGGCTGGCCGATGCCGACCCTAGGCACCTTCATGCAGCGGCTACCCGCGGGCTTCGGCGGCCAGCCCTGGCGCCAGACCGACGGCGCCGTGTATTCGGTGGTCGAAGGCGAAGGCGAAGTGCTGGTCGAGCACCAGGGCCAGCAGTGGCGTTTCGCCTTCGGTGCGCGCGACCATTTCGTGGTGCCGTCATGGCACACTGCCCGGCTGTCGTCGGCCACGGGCTGCGTGCTGTTCAGTTTTTCGGACCGTCCGGTGCACCAGGCGCTGGGCATCCACAAGGAAGAAAGGTTGTCATGAGCTACGTCTTCGAACCCGCTGCGCAGGCGGCCGTGCCGGTGCAGGGCCGCGCCGAACAATTCCCCGTGCACCGCATCTACTGCGTGGGCCGCAACTATGTGGAGCATGCGCAGGAGATGGGCTTCACCGGCCGCGAGCCGCCGTTCTTCTTCCTGAAGCCGGCCGACGCCGTGGTGCCGGTGGCGCAGGGCGACACCGGCAGCGTGGCCTACCCGTCGCTCACCAGGAACCTGCACCACGAGATCGAGCTGGTGGTGGCCATCGGCACCGGTGGGCGAAACATCAAGGCGGCCGATGCGCAAAAGCACATCTTCGGCTACGCCGTCGGCCTGGACATGACGCGCCGCGACCTGCAAGGCGAGATGAAGAAGCAGGGCCGACCCTGGTGCATCGGCAAGGCGTTCGAGCAGTCCGCGCCGATCGGCCCCATCGTGCCGGCGGCCGATGCCGGCGACGTCACGCAGGCGGAGATCTGGCTGCAGGTGAACGGCGAAGACCGCCAGCGCAGCAATGTTTCCAAGCTGATCTGGAACATCGGCGAAACCATCGAGCATCTCTCGGCCGCCTGGGACCTGCAGCCCGGCGACCTGATTTTCACCGGCACGCCCGAAGGCGTGGCGGCGGTGAACGTCGGCGACACGCTGATGGGGAGCGTCGGCGGCCTGGGCACGCTGAGCGTGAAGATCGCGCCTGCCGAATGAGCGGGATCGCGCTTGCGCGATGATCGCCGGACACGACAACGAGGAGAGCGGATTGCGCATTCTGGAACCCCTGGCCAGGCTGTGCGGCCTGTTGGCCGGCGCACTGATCGCCTTCATGGTGGTCCTCACCTGCGGCAGCATCATCGGCCGCGAAACTGTGGGCAAGACGGTGACCGGCGACTTCGAGCTGGTCGGCCTGGCCACTGGCGCCGCGGTCGGCCTGTTCATGCCGCTGTGCCAGCTGCACCGCGGCAACATCGTGGTGGACTTCTTCACCGCGCGCGCACCCAAGCGCTTCAATGCCGTGCTGGACCGCATCGGCGCGCTGCTGCTGGCGCTGGTGTGCGCCCTGCTCGCCTGGCGCGCCGGCCTGGGCGGCCTGAGCTCGTGGACCAGCACCTCCACCACCATGCTCCTGGGCGTGCCCGAGTGGCTGGCCTATGCGCCCATGGTGCCCGGCTTCGGCGTCACGGCGCTCATCGGCCTGCACCAGGCGGTGTTCGGTTTCGACCGGCCCAGCCAGCATGGGGAAACGGCATGACCGGCATCACCCTGGCGCTGCTGGCCATCGTGCTGATGTTCGTGCTGATGGCGCTGCGCACGCCGATCGCCATCGCCATGTTCATCTCCGGCTCGGTCACCTACGTGCTGCAGACCGGCTGGATGCCGTATGCGAACTTCATGAACAGCATGGCGTTCGCGCGATTCGCCAGCTACGACCTGTCGGTGATCCCGCTGTTCATCCTGATGGGGCAGTTCGCCACGCAAGGCGGCATCAGCAAGGCGCTGTTCGCGTTCACTGCCGCCCTGGTCGGGCGGCTGCGCGGCGGGCTGGCCATGGCCGCGGTGATGGCGAGCGCCGCGTTCGGCGCGATCTGCGGTTCTTCGGTCGCCACCGCCGCCACCATCACGGGCGTGGCGCTGCCGGAGATGAAACGCCACGGCTACTCCGGGCGGCTGGCCACGGGCACGCTGGCCACCGCCGGCACGCTGGGCATCCTGATCCCGCCGTCGGTGCCGCTGGTGATCTACGCGATCCTGACCGAGCAGAACATCGCCAAGCTGTTCCTGGCCGCCACCATTCCCGGCATTCTCGCCATGCTGGGCTACATGATCGTGATCGCGGTCTACGTGCGGCTGGTGCCCGGCCATGCGCCCGAGGCGGATGCCCATCCGCCTCGCCTCGATGCCAAGGCGGTGCTCGGCCTGGTGCCCATCGGCTTCGTGTTCCTGCTGGTGTTCGGCGGCATCTACGGCGGCTTCTTCTCGCCCACCGAAGGCGCGGCGGTGGGTGCCGCTTCGGCATTCATCGCCTCGCTGTTCAAGGGCGAGATGACCTGGCACAAGTTCCTCGACTGCTTCCTCGCCACGGCCGAGAGTTCGGCGATGATCTTCCTGATCTTCATAGGCGCCGACGTGATGAACTCGGCGCTGGCGCTCACGCAGATCCAGACGCACCTGGTGCAACTGGTGTCCAGCTGGCACGTGTCGCCGATCTGGGTGATGGTGGCCATCGTGCTGCTGCACCTGGCGCTGGGCACAGTCACGGAAGAGCTGTCCATCATCCTGCTGACCATCCCGATCTTCTTCCCGCTCGTCATGAGCCTGGACTTCGGCATGGCCAAGGAGCCGCTCGCCCTGTGGTTCGGCATCCTGATCCTGATGGTGGTGTCGTTCGGCATGCTGGTGCCGCCGATGGGACTGAACGTCTACGTGGTCAACGGCATGGCGCGCGGCGTGCCGCTGGGCGAAACCTTCCGCGGCGTGCTGCCGTTCCTGGTCAGCGACTTCATCCGCATCGCGCTGATTCTGGCGTTTCCGGGCATCGCGCTGTGGCTGGTCAAGTTCATGAGTTAGATGACTCTCTGAGAAATCGCTGGAGCGATTTCTCAGCACTGCACGCTGTTGCGCGCAGTCTGGAAGGGAGTTCATCCAGCCGGACCGCACGAAACAACGTGCAGTGCGGCCCCTCTTGTGAGAAGGAGCCGGCTTCGCCGGGCCTTCTCACACTGATCAGACCTCTGGAAAAAGTCGCACCGCGATTTTTTCCAGAGAGATGACCAAGGGATGTCACGGTTTGCAGCCGAACCGTTTCCCGCTAAGTTCCTTTGTCTCTCTTTTCACGCCATGGACACCGTCATGATCCAACGCAGAACCATCCTGAAGTCCGGTGCCGCCGTGGCCCTGGGCGCGCCGGCCCTGAGCGGCCTCGCGCAGCAAGCCGTCACGCTGAAATTCCACACCTTCATGGCACCGACCTCCAACGTCTGGCTGAACATGCACAAGGCCTGGATGGACAAGGTGGAGAAGGACTCGGGCGGCCGCATCAAGTTCGAAGGCTACCCCGCCATGCAGCTGGGCGGCACGCCGGTGCAGCTGTATGACCAGGCGCGCGACGGCGTGGTCGACGTGGTGTGGACGCTGCCGGGCAACACCGCCGGCCGCTTCCCGCGCGTCGAGGTGTTCGAGCTGCCGTTCATCATGACCAATGCCGAAGCCACCTCCAAGGCGTACTGGGAGTACGTGCAGACCATGGCGCCGGACGAGTTCAAGGAAACCCAGGTCATCGCCCTGCAGGTGCATGGCCCGGGCGTGGTCCACACCGCCGACAAGCCCGTGAAGACCGTCGGCGACATGCGCGGCCTGAAGGTGCGCGCGCCGACCCGCCAGGTGAACAAGCTGGTGGCCGCGCTGGGCGCCACCCCGGTAGGCATGCCGCTGCCGCAGATTCCCGACTCGCTGTCCAAGGGCACCATCCAGGGCTGCGTGATCCCGTGGGAAGTGGTGCCTTCGGTGAAGGTGCACGAACTCACCAAATTCCATGCGGAATTCGATCCCGCCGGTGGCTCGCTCTACACGACAACGTTCGTGATGTGCATGAACAAGGCCAAGTACGCGTCGCTGCCGCCGGACTTGAAGAAGGTCATCGACGCCAACTCGGGCATCGGGACCTCCGGCTGGCTGGGCAAGACGCAGCAGGCGGGCGACGTCGCCGGACGCAAGGCCGCCACCGACCGCGGCAACAGCGTGTTCACCGTCAGCGCCTCGGAGGCGCAGGAGTTCCGCCGCCGCTCGCGCGCCATCGAGGTGGAGTGGGTCGAGGACATGACCAAGCGCGGCTTCGACGGCCGCAAGCTGCTGGACACGGCGCGCGCGCTGATCGAGAAACACACGAAGACGACCAAGGCCTGAGCGGCCCCGGTAAACTCCGGTCTACCCAAGGACAAGGGCTCCCGGCGGGAGCCCTTTTTGTTTTCTTCGCCACCTCATCCGTGACCTTGCGCAGCCCGATCAAGCATTGCCGCAACTGCGGCACCGCCGTGGTGTACCGCGTGCCCGACGACGGCGACGTGCACGAGCGCGCCGTCTGCCCGGCCTGCGACACCATCCATTACGAAAATCCGCTCAATGTGGTGGGCACCGTGCCGCACCTGGGCGACCGTGTGCTGCTGTGCAAGCGCAACATCGAGCCGCGCTGGGGCAAGTGGACCCTGCCCGCCGGTTTCATGGAGCTGGGCGAGAGCACGCTGGAAGGCGCGGCGCGCGAAACGGTGGAGGAAGCCGGCGCCAAGTTCGAAATGGAAGCGCTGTTCAGCGTGATGAGCGTGCCGCGCGTGGGCCAGGTGCACCTGTTCTACCTGGCGCGCCTGCTGAGCGACCGCTTCGACCCCGGCTACGAAACGATCGAGGCCCGCCTGTTCACTGAAGCCGAGATCCCCTGGGACGAGATCGCCTTCCGCACGGTGAAGGAAACCCTGCAGCACTACTTCGCGGATCGCCGGCAAGGCCGGTTCGCGGTCCACAACGTGGACGTCGTGTAGGTCGGCGGACCGCTATTGCGGTCCCTGCCTGATCTTGCTGTCCTCGCGCAGCTTGGCGTCCTCGCGGCGCTGCACGCACATCGGGTGATTGCGCGCGCCGGCCTTGTCGCACTGCTCGGCCAGGCAGAACTCGCGCGACAGGAACATCTTGTCGCGGCACTGCTCCGCCTGCGCCATTCCCGATGCGGCAGCGGGAGCAACCTGCGCGGGCGCGGCGCGGGTGTCCTCCTGCGCGGCCGGGCTCGCGGCCGGTGCGGCCA